>NZ_CP092334.1:2494133-2794650 GCF_018595685.2 Flavihumibacter rivuli | reverse complement strand
ACTGATAAGGATTTCAGGGTCAACCAATGCCTCAATCCCCATCCCCGGCTGTCGGATCACTTCCCGGTGATCGCCGACCTGGAATTGCCGGAATAACCTGTGGGGAATGGTGGGATTGCCCGTTCAGCCCCTCTTTCCGCCTTGCCGGCACAATCTTTTAGGCCTAAGGCCGTTATCCTATATTTTTGCAGGCATCTGGTTTAGCCGGATGATCGGACCATTTAATTAGCAGGTATGTCAAAATTGAAACTATACAACTCCTATAACCGACAGAAGGAAGAATTTGAGTCATTGGTACCGGGACATGTGGGCATGTATGTTTGCGGACCCACCGTAAGCGGCGAAAGCCATCTCGGGCATGCCCGTCCTTTCATCACTTTTGATGTAGTGTATCGTTACCTCATGCACCTTGGCTACAAGGTGAGGTATGTACGCAATATCACCGATGCGGGGCATTTTGAGGAAGAGGGTAGGGAAGCGGAGGATAAGATCTCTTCGAAGGCCAAGATCGAAAAGCTGGAACCCATGGAGCTGGTGCAGAAATACACCAACCTTTTCCATTGGGCCATGAAGCAGTTCAATAACCTGGAACCCAGTATTGAGCCTACTGCCACCGGGCATATTGTTGAGCAGATCGAAATGATCAAGACCATCATCAGTGAAGGCTATGCCTATGAGAAGAACGGTTCCGTTTATTTCGATGTCAAGAAGTTTGCGGATAACTATCCCTATGGCAAACTGAGTGGAAGGATCATGGATGAGTTGCTGGAAACCACAAGGGAACTCGAAGGCCAGGATGAGAAAAAGAACAAACAGGATTTTGCACTATGGAAGGCTGCCCCACCTGAGCATATCATGCGCTGGAACAGCCCATGGGGAGAAGGTTTCCCCGGCTGGCACATTGAATGTTCTGCCATGGCCACCAAGTACCTGGGCAAACAGTTCGATATCCATGGGGGCGGTATGGACCTTATGTTCCCGCACCATGAAAGCGAGATCGCGCAAAGTACTATTTGCAACCACCATGTACCGGCAAGGTACTGGGTGCATAACAATATGATCACCATCAACGGTAAGAAGATGGGTAAGAGCTATAACAATGTGATCAAGCTGACAGAACTGTTCAGCGGTTCGCATCCCCTGCTGGACCAGGCTTACCATCCGATGACCGTTCGATTCTTCATCCTCCAGACGCATTACCGCAGCACGCTTGATTTCGGTAATGAGGCCTTACAGGCTGCACAGAAAGGCATGAGGCGTTTGTGGGATGCCTATAAACTCCTCGGCAGCCTGGCCATTGGTGCCCCTTCGGCTGCTGATACCAACCTGGATGAGAAGGTGAATAAACTGGTGGATGAGTTCAACGAGTTCATGAATGATGACCTCAATACCGCAAAGGTCCTGGCGAATATGTTTGAACTGGTACCGGTGATCAACAGCATCAAGGATAAGCATATTGCTGCCAATGCCCTTTCTAATGGAACGGTTGACAAGATGCGGAAAGCCTTCAAGGCCTACCTCGAAGATATCTTTGGATTGCAGGATGAACAGGCTTCCGCCGGCGGAGACAATACCAAGCTGGACGGCGTATTGCAGTTACTGATCGATATTCGCAAGGAGGCAAAGAGCCGTAAGGATTTTGCTACCAGCGACAAGATCAGGAACCAGCTGCAGGAATTGGGTATCCTGCTGAAAGATGAGAAGGATGGAGGGGTGAGTGTGAGTTTTGCCTGATGAATGGTACCTTATTGGCAGGGGAAAGGATTGAGGAAACTGAGATGTCGATTATTCTTTCCTGACGCCTGTAAATCAACAGCGAAATGAGACAATACATGAATGTAGGTGTTTACTCATTTCGCTGTTTTATTTTTATGATTTTTGTAATGATGCCCGATTGATATCCATATGGGATGCAAAAGCGCTAATCAATTTTATGATGCTGACCCAAAGATCTGAAGCAGTCATTTTGTTTGGTATGATCCCAGGCGGATAATTGTGTATAATTAGTCACCAAGCTTTCGGCTTTACATATTCTTCCCACTTGTCATTACCTTGAAATTCACGATTGGGGGCGGTTTCAGTAAGAAGCAAATGGAATGGGGTAATATTACCTGGCTATGCCATTTTTTATCAAGTGAATACCATCCATTACAGTAACAATTTCCTGATCCTTTATAAGTGAAGATTGTTCAGAGTGACGGGCGTAGCATCAGCGTAAATGGAACTTCCACCTTTTTCAATTCGTTATTGAGTATCATTTTCGCAGTGGACACTCCCATCTCCACAAAATTGGTAGAGATGGTAGTTATCCCGTCCAGTATAAAGCGTTTTAAGGGGGTTTCATTATAGGAAATGATCCCTACATTTTTGCCTGGCTTCAGCCTGGTATTCTGGATCTTTTCCAATAGCACCACCAGGTCTTCTTCCATCAGGTTGATAAATACTTCCCCGTCTTTAATGGGCTCATCCTCGATCTTGTGTACTACTTTGTAGTTAAAGGCATATTCATGACAAAAGTTATAGAAGCCTTTTAGAATTTCCTCCGGGAAGTAAGTATAGGATGGGAAAATGATCTTGATGGTCTGGTATTTACCTAATTGTGGAAGTGCCTGGAATAATGCGTTGTAGATATCCTTTTCAAAGTTCTCATATACTGCGCCATATTCATTTTGGATACCGGGGATTATTTTGTCCAATAAGATAAGTTTCCCATCCTTAATGGCATTGATCTCTTCATAGGCTTTTTCACCGCCTTCCAAAAAGTGGGGTATGATGATATAATGGGTGTATTCGTCTTTTCGGTTGTGAAGAATTTTCTTGAATAACCCGAAATCATTATTGTAGATATAGAAATCTATTGCAGCCTTTTCCCCAAGCGTTGATACCAGGGAATCATAAATAATTTTCTTATGTGCGCTCAGTTTATTGAACAGTAAAAAGATCTTATAGGTTTGGAAGAAATCCGTTTTGGCAATGAAATAACCTTTACCAGGTACCGATCCGATGATCCCCAGGTTTTTTAAATGTCGATATGCCTTTTCTGCCGTATCCCTTGAAATATCCAATTCATAGCTGAGGTCATTAATAGAAGGAAGAACATAATCCTTGGTGATATTGCCCTGTTCAATTCCCTTCAGAATGGAATTGGTCAGCTGAAGGTATTTTGGGGTAACAGAGTCTTCATCAATGCGGATATGCCTATAGATATTATCAGATGCCATAACAGTATTATGGTTAAATTTAGGTATTTCAGGGTATTCCCTAAGTTAATATATTCCTGATTTTCAGGGTTTCTCTACAACCAATGGTCAGGATAGTACAGGATAGCTTATACGCGCTATACTATATATTTAGCGTAATGAAAGCATGTTTATTTCAGTATAAAAACTTTGGAACGATCATGAGGGTTACTTTCTTTTTGTTCGTTTCATTCTCAATGGTTCTAACTGCCCTTTCACAGCCGTATAAACCTGAGTGGAATTCCCTGGATAGCCGTAATATACCTGCATGGTTCAGCAATGCCAAGTTTGGGATATTCATTCATTGGGGTGTATATTCCGTACCGGCCTACCGGCCAATTGAAAAGGGGCTTTACGCCTCTTATGCCGAATGGTATTATGCCAAGGTCTATGCCAATGAAAAGAATGGTGGTAAGGAATTTCATGAGAAGAATTATGGGAAGGATTTTGAGTATCGCCAATTTGCCCCCTTGTTCCGGGCTGAGCTTTGGGATCCGCAACAATGGGCCAGACTGTTTAAATCATCAGGTGCCAAATATGTTGTTTTAACATCCAAGCATCATGATGGGTATTGTTTATGGCCAACCAAAAGCCCCTATAAGAAGAATTGGAACGCCATGGCGGTAGGCCCGAAAAGGGATATTGTAGGTGAATTAACAGAAGCAGTCAGGAAGGAAGGTATGAAGATGGGCTTATACTATTCCATTATTGAGTGGGAAAGTTCGAAGACCCATCGGTCAGAGACTGGATATTATGTGCCCTTAAACCTTGTGGAGAAGTACCAGATACCCAGGGAAGATTATGTTGATAAACATTTGATTCCACAATTGAAGGAGTTGGTGGTTAATTATACTCCCTCCCTCATTTTCTCTGATGGGGGCGAATGGGATGAGTCCGAGGAATACCTGAAAACAAAAGAGTTTCTCGCCTGGTTGTACAACGAATCACCGGTAAAAAATGAAGTGGTTGTGAATGACAGGTTTGCAAAGGGAATGCCCGGAAAGCATGGCGATTATTTTTCCAGTGAATACAAGGATGCCTCTATTGATTTTAACCATCCCTGGGAAGAAAGTCGGGGTATCGGGGCATCGTATGGCTTGAACAGGGCAGAGAACATTGAGCACTACAGTACTTCAAAACAGTTGATCACCGAACTGGTGGATATTGTCAGCAGGGGCGGAAACCTGCTGTTGAATGTTGGGCCAGCCGCAGATGGAACCCTGCCTGTAATTATGCAGGAAAGGCTACTGGAGATCGGAAATTGGTTGAAAGTAAATGGCGAGTCCATATATGATACCCGGAAAACCGATTTGTTTGGTTCAACGAATAATCCTGTTCCAGTATATTTTACGGGGAAAGGCAGTTCAGTTTATGCCATCTTTACGGAGTGGCCTGAGCAGGAATTAAAATTTTCCCTTAAGCCTGGTGTAAAGGTTAAGTCGCTTTCTTTTGTGGGGACTGCATCACCTGTGACTTGGAAGGTCCAGGGGAATGAACTGTTGATTAAGCTTCCGTCCCTCACCATCAACCATTTGCCTTGCAGGGATGCCTGGGCTTTGAGGATTGAAGTCTCTATAGAGTAGGCATTGCTGTTAGGTTCATCATCTTCAGGATGGAACAGGATAGCTTGTACCGTCAATAAGGTAAATTTACCAGTAACACGATTGTGCATTAATTCAAGTTTATGCAAGCCATACTAGGAGTATTGTTTCATTTTATCGGGGGTTTTGCGTCCGGAAGTTTTTACGTTCCTTTCAAGAAGGTGAGGAATTGGTCCTGGGAAAGTTATTGGATCGTTGGTGGTTTATTTTCCTGGTTGATCGTTCCTCCACTGGCTGCGGCCTTTACATTACCCGGATTTAGTTCCATCATCAGTTCAACACCATCGGATACCCTGGGTTGGACTTTCATGTTTGGGATTTTGTGGGGAATAGGAGGATTGACCTATGGACTGGGTGTCCGATACCTGGGTATGTCCCTTGGAAACTCCGTTGTACTGGGATTCTGTTCTGTATTTGGAGCCCTGGTTCCTTCCGTATATTATCATTTTTTCCCTGCACCCGGAAAAACCACATTTGGGGAACTGCTCACCACTACCTGGGGTCAGATCATTTTATTAGGGGTGCTGCTCTGCCTGCTCGGTATTTACCTGTGTGGAAAGGCAGGAATGATCAAGGAAAAGGAAATCACCGCAAATGGTGATGGACCAAAGTCCGACGAATTTAACCTTACCAAAGGACTTGTTGTTGCAACCGTTTCCGGTGTCCTCAGCGCTTGTTTCAATTTCGGTATTGAGGCCGGTAAACCCATGGCTGATGCCGCTGTTGCAGCAGGAAAGAATCCGCTTTTTCAGAACAATGTCACTTATGTGGTATTGCTATGGGGAGGGCTGACCACAAATTTGCTGTGGTGTCTTTTCCTGAATACCAAGAATAAAAGCTTTGGTGATTATGTAAATGGAAAGAGCCCATTAGGTAGGAACTATTTCTTTTCCGCATTGGCCGGTACGGTCTGGTTCCTGCAATTCTTTTTCTATGGAATGGGGGAAAGTAAACTGGGAAATGGCGCCAGTTCATGGATCCTCCATATGGCATTTATCATCCTGATCGCCAACCTTTGGGGGATCTGGTTGAAGGAATGGGAAGGGGTTAGTAAGAAAGCAAGATGGACAGTTATAGCCGGTATATCTTCTATTATCCTCTCAGTATTGGTGGTAGGATATGGCTCCTCTTTAAAGCCAGATTAACTGGGTAGAAAATCAATAACAGCATTTTGATAGTGGCGAATGGTCAATCCAATCAGTTGGGTTGACCTTTTTTCTATGGTACTTCAACCCTTACAACATCCTATACTGAGGCATTTCATAACCGATAGTACAGGACAGTTCACTGGGGTAATTGTAAGAAATTCATTCAAACGATTGCTATGAATACTTCATTGTCAAATGAACAAATACAATCCTACCGTAAAAACGGATTCCTGGTGGTAGAAGATTTTCTTAATCCGGAAGAGCTGGAGACCTGGAGGAATGCTGTAATGGAAGCGGTAGCCGAAAGGAACGGAATAAAGATCCCCGGAAAAAATATACAGACAGGAAAGGAGGATGGCATAAATGAAGATGCCGAATATTTTGGGAATGTATTTGACCAGTTGGTCAATCTATGGCAAACGAATGATAAGGTCAGGCAATTGATGCTCGATGAAAGGATCGGTAAGATGGCCGCCCAACTCGCCCAGGTTGATGGGATCAGGATCTGGCATGACCAGGCATTGATTAAAAAACCCTGGGCAAATCCAACTGCGTGGCATCTGGATACACCCTACTGGAGTTTTGATCACAGGGAAGCCCTTAGTATCTGGATAGCATTAGATGATGCTACATTGGAGAATGGTTGCCTGTTCTTTATTCCAGGGTCGCATACGCGAACAGATTTCAAGGATCCCGGCATCACAAAGAACATGAACGCGGTATTCCTTCAATACCCTGAATTTTTGAAGAGCCCTTCAGTGGCGGCCCCCATGAAAGCAGGGAGTTGTTCCTTCCATAATGGTTTGTGTATCCATGGCGCCCATGCCAATATGACTCCTGGTTATAGAAGGGCTATGACCTGTGCTTTCATGCCGGACAAGAGCAGGTTCAATGGCAAGCCAAATATCCTGAGTGATGAATACTTGTCCGGCTTACATATTGGCGACCTGCTGGATAATGATGCACAGAACCCCTTGATCTATCAAAAGAGTACAGTGAAATCATCCTTATGAAGCAAACAGCAATAAAAGTCGGTTTATTTGGTATTGGTCTCGACGCTTACTGGCCTCAGTTTGATGGTCTTGAAGAGCGTTTGAAAGGTTACATGTCTGTAGTAGAGAAAAGATTATTGTCATTTGGTGCCGATGTGGTGAATGTTGGGCTTGTTGATAATGTAGACAAGGCTTTTGAGGCGGGCAGTATTTTCAGGAAGCAGGATGTCGACCTGATTTTCCTCTATGTTACCACCTATGCATTATCGTCAACCGTATTGCCAGTTGTCAGGCGTGCCGGTGTTCCGGTAGTTGTGATGAATATCACCCCTGAGCGGGCCATAGATTATAAAAGCTTCAACAGTTTGGGTGACAGGCGAAAAATGACTGGGGAATGGTTGGCACATTGTTCCTCCTGCCCTGTTCCGGAAATTGCCAATGTGTTTTCAAGGAGCAGGATCCCATTTTTCCAGGTGACAGGCCTTTTGGCAGAAGATGATATGGTTTGGGCAGAAGTGAAAGAATGGATAGAAGCTGGTAGGGTGGCTGCGGTCATGCGCAATAACCGGATGGGCTTGATGGGTAATTATTATTGTGGGATGTTGGATATTTATACGAACCTGACTTTGCAGTGCGCTGTATTCGGCGGACATATGGAGATAGTGGAGGTTGATGAATTGAGCAGCATCAGGAAGGAAGTTACCCCAGATGAATTGGAGAAGGAGGTGAACAGGTTCCATGAGATTTTTGATGTTCAGCCAGATTGTTCCAAAGAGGAACTGTATAGGGCTGCAAGGACATCCGTGGCTTTGCATAAGCTGGTGGATAAGTATAAGCTGGGATCAATGGCCTATTATCATAAAGGGGAAGGAAATATTGATAATGAAGATACCATGAGCTCTGTGATCCTTGGTAACTCCATCCTTACAGGTAGTGGCGTTCCGGTTGCGGGAGAATACGAGGTAAAGAATGCCCAGGCCATGAAGATCATGGATTCCTTTGGTGTTGGGGGTTCATTTACCGAATACTATGCAGTTGATTACACCGATGATGTGGTACTGATGGGGCATGATGGTCCCGGTCATATTGCCATTGCCCAGGGCAAAACAAAAGTCCGGCCACTGCAGGTTTATCATGGAAAAGTAGGAAAGGGACTATCAGTAGAGATGTCTGTTCAACACGGTCCTGTTACCTTGCTTTCTGTTGTTGAGACGGCTGAAGGAAAGATCATATTCTTAGTAGCAGAAGGCGAATCTGTTCCTGGCCCCATTCTTGAAATCGGCAACACCAATAGTCGCTACAGGTTTTCAATTGGAGCAAGAAAGTTTATGGAGGAATGGAATGCCAGGGGGCCTGCACATCATTGTGCAATTGGAACAGGGCACATTTCAAGTAAGATCAGGAAATTGGGGAGTTTATTGGGGATCGATACCATACAGGTGTGTTAGTGTAGATCATCATTTCTCATGTGTGTTTATTTTGCTTAAATAGCCGCCTTTATGGCGGCTATTTTATTTTCTATGATGCAGCAATTGTGTTGACTCTTGATAGGATTCAATATGTAGTTAAATGAAGTAAGGTTCAATTGTAAATTGACCATGTTAGCAGGTTGCAATCAGGTAAGTGCAGGACAGTCATGAATGATTTCATATATAATTTGGTTATGAATGAAAGAATTTTCATTCTCTCTAATTGAATTATATAACCAAGACAAATTGCTCGTCATGAAAAAAAGACTATCAAATGGTCTGCAAACGAGGAAGGTAATATGGTTGTCCATATTGGCTTTAATCTTTTCTCTCGAAATGTTTGCACAAGACCTGATTCCAGTTAACGGGAAAGTAGTTTCGAAGGACAACATCCCGCTCTCTGGTGTTTCCGTTAATGTTAAGAATACCAAGACAGGTACTACAACAGATGCTGATGGGGCATTCAAGTTGATGGTAAAGAAAGGACAGACAATCGTTGTCTCTTATGTTGGCTATGAATCAAGGGAATACCTCGTGGATGGTAATACTGCTGATTTAGGAATTCAATTGTCGCCAAGGACGGGAACGATGTCGGATGTGGTAGTAGTAGGTTACGGAACCCAGAGCAGGAAATCTCTTTCTGGATCTGTAGCTAAAGTTGAGGCGGGTGAATTCAAGAATACGATCGTGAACACTGTTGACCAGGCTTTACAGGGCAGGGCTGCTGGTGTTCAATCCATTGAATCATCAGGGGAGCCTGGCGCCGATGCCGTTATACGTATACGTGGTAACAACTCCCTTAACGGGAATAATGAGCCGCTATATGTTATTGATGGATTTATCATTCCGCCTTATACCGAAGCTTCTTCAGGCGGCAGGAATGGGGCATTCCGTCAAAACCCCTTAATGACCATCAACCCGAATGATATCGCCAGTATCGAGGTGTTGAAGGATGCCTCTGCAACCGCCATCTATGGCTCAAGGGGAGCCAATGGTGTTGTGTTGATCACTACAAAATCAGGTAGGAGGGGCGATGCCAGGATCGAGTTTGTCAATAAAACATCATTTGGTTCCCTGGCGTCACCACCAACAATGATGAATGCCCGGCAATACGCTACAGTTCGGAATGAATATGCTGCAATTACAGGCAATCTGCCTGCCTATGATCTGGATACGCTTAATACTTCTACCAATTGGTTTGATGAGATTACGCGTAATTCTTTCCGTGAGGAAGTTGCCTTGAATGTATCAGGCGGTACAAATAAAAGTGCCTATTATGTTTCCGGTAGTTACCTCCAGGATGACGGTGTGCTGATCGCATCTGGTTTTAAAAGGGGTAACGTAAGGGTAAATTTAAATTCAGAAGTCAATAAATGGTATACGTTGAGGCTGCAGGCGGGTGTTACCAGGATGGTCAATGATAGGGCGATGACCACAACATTGGGCTTCCCCCAGGTTGCAGGTCCAGTACTAGATGCCTTGCGTGCGCTGCCAACCCTTCCCAAAAGTCAGTCGGGTACTTACAATGGTTCAGGAGGATTTCCTGGTGGGGCATTCCTTAACCCATACATTGACCTGACAGAAAAGGTGGATAAGACCAGGACCGATAATATCCTTTTTAATTTGGAGAATATTTTCACCATTACCAATGGCCTTCGTTTGACTATTGCGGGCGGATCCAGCTTTGATAATTCAAAACGCGATATCTTCTTCAATTCTAGAACCAATAATGGTATTTTCTCCAACGGTGAAGGAAGTGTGAATACAGCTTCAACAACCGGGTACAACCTTACTGGATATTTTACCTATGATAATTTATTCAGTGGCAAGCACCGTTTCAATGCAGTCCTTGGTGGTGAGTATACTGGTACTGTATTGGAGCTTGTTACCACTAGGGCTTCTGATTTTGGTATACAGACACTGGAGAACTACAATCTGGGGATCGGCAGGAGCCAGGGTGTCGGTACATATAGGGAAGACAGGACGATCATGTCTGGCTTTACAAGGATCAATTATGGATTTGATGACAGGTATAACCTGAATGTTTCCCTTAGGGCGGACGGGGCTTCTCCCTTTGCCGCTAACAAGAAATGGGGCTTTTTCCCTGCCGTTGGTGCATCCTGGAACGTTTCCAATGAATCCTTTATGCAGGGAGTGAATTTTGTAGATAATTTAAAGTTAAGAGCGTCATACGGTATTACCGGTAGCCAGGCCATATCCCCTTACCAATCGCTTTCCCGTTATAACACTGCATTTTTCCAGTATGGATCAGGCAATGGATATTCCACCATATTGCGACCAACCTCATTGGGAAATGCTGACCTTACCTGGGAAGAGACGAAGCAATTCAATATAGGTGTTGATTTCTCCGTAGTTAAGAACAGGATTTCTGCCAGCTTCGATTATTACCAAAAGCTCACGAATGGATTATTACAATCACGTTCAATTCCATCCCAGTCAGGTTTCAGGTCAGTACTGGGTAATGACGGGGAGATGTTGAACAAAGGAATTGAGTTGAGTTTGAAAGGAGTGATCATTGAGAAGAAGGACATGTACCTAGGTACCACATTTATCCTGTCAAGGAATTACAATGAGATCAAATCTTTCGGATTGAATAATGCTGACAGGTTCTTTACACTTGGAGGAAATGGCTTGGCGGGTGTATCGCATATCCTTCGTCCAGGTGAAAGAGTCGGGAATTTCTATGGTTATATGGTGGAAAGATTGGTTCAACCATCTGATTTTAACATCGGTGTTCCCAACTATCCTTTCCCTGGTGGAGCGGCATCACAAGTGCCCGGTTCATGGAAATATGTTGACCTGAATAAGGATGGTATCATTAATTCCGCAGACCGGACTGTCCTAGGTAACGGCGTTCCTGATTTTACATTCGGTTGGACAACAGATTTTACTTATAAGCGTTGGGGTATCAACATGTTCTTCAATGGAGCGGTCGGCTACGATATCTTGAATGTTACCGGTTTTTACCTTAATTCAGGATTCATTAATTACCAGGGCATCTATTTCAACCAGACAGAAGAATGGTACAACAAAAGGTGGACAACCAATAACCAGCATAATGATGTGCGCTATCCATCATTACATACAGCCACTAATGGATTACCCGTTGGTGATGTTACATCGGCCCTGGTTGAAAAGGGTGATTTCATCCGCCTGAAGTCCCTGACCATCAATTATACCTTCCCATCGGTAAAAGGATTCAAGGACCTGAGGTTGTTTGCAACCGGGACAAACTTGCTGACCATTACTAAGTATTCTGGTTTCGATCCTGAAGTGAGTTCGTATGGTCAATCGTTGGCCCAGCCGGGTATTGACTTTGGTGCTTACCCCAGGAATATCAGTGTGACTTTTGGTGTAAGCTGTGCATTTTAATTGTATCAATAATCAATTTCATGATATGAAAAAGATATTAAATGTTATTCTTTGTGGGTTGACAGTTTTTGCTATGTCATCCTGTAATAAAGAACTCGAGGAAACACCCTATTCTTTCATTTCCCCGGAGAATGTATTTAGCAATGAAGACGGGTTAAAGCGCGCTACATTGGGGGCCTATGCCAATTTCTCTGAGTACCCCTGGTACAATACCCTCATGACTTTCTATTATTCAGAATGCGGTTATAGGTATTCCTCATTTGGTCAGCGGGGAACAGGTTTTGCAGCAGGCTATAATAATTTCAATATTAACAATAATGACTTCTTGTTTGGAACACAGTGGTCTGAGTACTTCAAAGGTATAGCAAGGGCTAACCTGGTCATTGATAATGCTTCAAGGGCTGTAAGTGATCAGGCAGTAGCCAACAGGTATATTGCTGAGGCAAGGTTATTAAGGGCATTTGCCTATTTTACCCTTACCAGGTGGTATGGCGACCTTCCGATCCTGGACAAATCTGTTACTTCACTCGGCCAGGAAGATTTGATATTTGGTGAAAGAAAGCCAGTAGAAGAAGTATACAAGCTTATTGAATCCGACCTGAAATTTGCGGAATCAAACCTCCCCGACCAGTGGGATTCCCCATCAGATAAGGGACGCTTCAATGCAGGTGTGGCGAAGGCGCTATTGGGTAAAGTTTACCTGACCATGGCAGGTAAACCCCTTAGCAAGCCGGAGAACTTTGAGAAAGCGGTTGCCAAATTGAAGGAAGTTGTTGGTACAGCTAATGAGCAGAAGTACGGGTTTCAATTGTTGGATGATTTTACCAGTGTGTTTTCTCTTGCCAATGAAAGAAATCCTGAACTGCTGATCTCTTTTGGCCAGATTGCTGCCCCGGTTAATAACCTTGAGGCCAGTATCTTCCCGTTTTTCCTGGGACCCGATGGTTTCCCTGGCCCAGCCCAGACTGCTTTTGGCTTTACCCAATCATTTTATGACCTTTTCGAGGAGAAGGATGTAAGAAGGGATTTTACTGCAGTGTACAGGTATAAGCACTATGCTACCGGTGATAGTATTGTATATGATCCCACTATTCCGGGCTATTGGAACAAGACCCAGAACCGGATTGAATCAGTTCCCCGTTCAGGTATCGCTTTTGGAAAGTTTGGAAGGGAGCCCTACAACCAGCTGCCCTGGGCATATGGTGCTGATGTTATCCATATGAGGTTCTCCGATGCCTTGCTTTGCCTGGCTGAGGCATTGAATGAGACTGGTCAAAGTGGTGAAGCCTTACAACATCTGAACAGGGTTCGCACTCGTGCCGGTGCCACAATACTCAATATTACCGACCAGGTGCAATTGAGGGCCGCTATCAGGAAGGAAAGATTGTTGGAGTTGGCGGGTGAGTTCACCACTATTCCTGATATCAGGAGGTGGGGTACCCTTCAGGAAGAGATCGCTGCCATGTCACCCAACCAGATCGAGAATAAGGACCTTAGTCCCTATAGCCCTAAACTGGAATTGTATCCGATTCCCCAGCGGGAAATTGATGCCAACCCTAACATGAGGCAGAACCCTGGTTATTGATTTCTTCAGCAATTAAACAAAACGTGCCCGCAGCAATGCGGGCATATTTCTTTCCTGAATACTGTAATCGCGATGAATAATATCCTTTCGTTACATATTTTACTACTGTGTATTTGTTTATTCCCTGTCTGTAGCTGTTTAGGGCAGAAGTCCGTCAATACAGAAAGAATTTACCAGCAATTTAAAGCGGTACCGGAAGAGGCCAGGTTAAGTGTTTATTGGTATTGGTTGAATGATAATATTGATCCGGAGGAGGTCAGGAAAGATATTGAGTCAATGGCACAAGCAGGGATCGGTCGGGCTTTCATTGGAAATATCGGCCTTAGTGAGGATGAAGTGCGTTCTAACGGGAATGCCCCCCTGTTTAGTGAAAAATGGTGGAAAGTTGTCAGGTCTGCTTTCCATGCAGCCAGGAAGAACAATGTTGAATTGGGGCTATTCAATTCACCAGGCTGGAGTCAGTCGGGTGGTCCTTGGATCAGCCCCGGTGAAAGTATGCGTTATGTTGCCAATGTCAACAGGGTTGTTGAAGGAGGAGTAAGAAGGACTATCAACCTTAGCCATCCTTATGCTTATTTTGAAGATATAGCTTTACTGGCGATACCCTTAAAACGGAGTTCAACCCCTATACCAAACATTGCTTCATCAGGAAGGGACCGCAATAGCCAGTTCGGCGTTCTGTTGGATAATGATACCAGTAGTTTTTTCCAGTTCGCAGATAGTTTATCGGTATTGGATTTTAGTTGGGATGAAAGAACTACCATCAGGAGCCTGAGATTGGTACCCCATTATAGTAAGTTCAGATGTGAAGTAAGGGTAAAACTATTGCAGGGAAATGAATGGGCAACCATTCGCTCCTTCAAGGTAGACCACAACAATAAGATGTTGGCGGTAGGGTTCATTCCCAATGCCCCAGTTACGATTGAAATTCCTGAAGTAGCTGTTCATAAACTAAAAGTTGAGGTCTTAGCCATTTCCGGACAGCCCTCTTTTTCCGAATTGTATCTATCCGCGGAACCAGTCGTGGAACAGTATATGGAGAAACAACTTGCCCGTATGTTCCCGGAACCCCTTCCTTTATGGAACGAGTACCAATGGCCTAAACAAAATGAACAGGGTACTGAATTTTACATACCGGAAAATCGGGTCATCAACATCAGCCATTTACTGAAGGATGATGGAAGCTTGGAATGGGATGTTCCCCAAGGCAGCTGGAAGATCATTCGTTATGGGATGACCACTACTGGGGTGACCAATAGTCCTGCAACACCTGAGGGTCGGGGACTGGAATTGGATAAGATCAACAGCGCATATACAGTCCATCATTTTGATGCATTTGTGGGAAGGATACTGGATAGTATACCAGTTGAGGATAGGGTGGCATTGAAATGGGTGGTTGCGGATAGTTATGAAACGGGCTCACAGAACTGGACCAGTGGCATGGCTGAAGATTTCAGGCGTCTCTATGGATATGAACCCTTTCCATGGTTGCCGGTTTTATCCGGTCATATCATTGGGTCAGCAGACCAGTCCAATCGGTTCCTATGGGATCTCAGGCGATTGATTGCTGATAGGGTGGCTTACGAATATGTTGGTGGCCTGAGAAAGGTATGCCACCAGCACGGTTTGAAACTATGGCTGGAGAATTATGGCCATTGGGGCTTTCCTGCCGAATTCCTTCAGTATGGTGGGCAGGCTGATGAAGTTGGCGGCGAATTCTGGAATGAAGGTGACCTGGGCAGTATTGAGTGCAGGGCTGCGGCATCTGCAGCGCATATTTACGGGAAGACCAGGGTAGCAGCTGAATCCTTCACCTCGGCATTTCAACCATTCGCCCGTTATCCCGGCATGTTGAAGAAGCGGGCAGACTGGTCCTTTACAGAAGGGATCAACCATACTCTATTGCATGTATACATCACCCAACCAGACAGTATCCAAAAGCCTGGGATGAATGCATGGTTTGGAACGGAGTTCAGCCGTAACAACACCTGGTTCAGGGACGGAAAGGTGTTTTTCGATTACCTCCGGAGATGCAATTACCTTTTACAACAAGGCCTTCCGGTAATTGATGCTGCGTATTATATCGGCGAGGATGTGCCAAAAATGACAGGCATACGAGAGCCTTCCCTTCCACATGGACATCAATTTGATTACATCAATGCTGAAGTAATTCTCAATAGGTTGACAGTAAAGGATGGTCGAATAGTATTACCAGATGGAATGAGTTATAGTGTATTGGTGCTTCCGCCTTCCTCAAGCATGCGTCCTGAGGTACTTGAAAAATTAATTCAACTGGTAAAAGATGGGGCTACTATTGTAGGTACCCCTCCAATGCTTTCCCCGAGCCTTGAAGGCTATCCTGCTGCCGATGGACAATTGGATAAATTGAAGTTCTCACTATGGGGCGGTTCCAAGGTTAATGGAATGATGGTGAAGAAGGTAGGCAAGGGGGAGGTTCATTCCAACCTCAGTCTTGAACAGGTGTTTATGAGAAAAGGTCTCAGGCCTGACATCATCTACGATTCAACCCTTCCCATTCTTTATTATCACAGGCGGGTGGGTGATATGGAGATCTACTTCCTGGCCAACCAGGAGAACAAGCCGGTAGTGTTCAATCCGGTTTTCCGGGTTAGGAACAAGAGACCGGAATGGTGGGATGCGACAAGCGGGACAAAGCGCAGCCTGCCTGACTTCATGGAAGATATCAATGGAATAAAAGTTCCGCTTAAACTGGCCCCCTATCAAAGTTGCTTTATTGTATTTACCGACAGAAAGACAGAAAGCAAACTGGCATCGGTCAATTTCCCTTCTTTGGATGTAGAGATGAATCTGACCGGGCCGTGGAGCGTTAGGTTCTCTCCTTTTTTACCGGGTAAGGACCGCGAGCTTGAACTTCCTGGTTTGTCCAGCTGGCATGAACTAGGGGATTCCAGCCTGCATAATTTTTCCGGTTCAGCTGTCTATTCAAAACAGTTCACCTTACAAAAGCAGGCAGACAAAAGCTATACCCTGGATATCGGCAGTGCGGCTATTATGGCTACAATAGAGGTCAATGGAAAACCAGCAGGTGCACTTTGGACCTCACCATGGCAATTGGATATCACTGGAAAATTGCAAAACGGGAACAATGAGATCAGGGTGAAGGTGGTGAATACCTGGGTCAACAGTTTGATCGGTGATGCAAAACGACCTATTCCGCAGCGCAGGACTGCTGCTAACTACAACCCTTATTCGGCTGCTGATCCTTATCAGCCATCCGGTCTTTTGGGACCGGTCAGGATCTTGTCAACGTTAGGGAATAATTAATTAACCGGCTAAAATGAAATGCTTTTATTTATGCCCTTATTGGGGTTCTGAAAACCTTTCCCTGGAAGCCTTCCTGGAAAAAGTGAAGGCTTCAGGATTTGATGGTATTGAAACATGGTTACCGGTCAGCAGGCAGGAGCAGCAAAGGCTAAAGACCTTATTGCAGCAGTATGAGCTGTTGATTGTTTGTCATCAATACCAGGCTGCTGGCAACACCCTTCCACAATGGCTGGATTCCTTTCAATACCAACTTGAATGTTGTGCCGAAATGGAACCCTTATTGATCAATTCGCATACTGGAAAGGATTACCTGATGCTCCAGGAACAATTACAGTTTATTGACAGGGCAGCCGTTTTTTCCGAGGCCAATGATATAACAGTGGCTCATGAAACCCACCGGGGGAACCTGTGCTACAGTCCTTATAATTATGCTGACCTACTTCGGGCAAGGAATGGATTTCCCATCACGGCTGATTTTTCGCATTGGACATGTGTTACCGAGAGCATGCTGAAGATGCAACACCCAATATTGGAAACAGCCATCAGGAATGCCGTTCATATCCATGCAAGGGTCGGCCATGAAGAAGGTCCGCAGGTTCCTGATCCGCGTGTCCCGACCTGGCGCCCCTATCTTGAAAGGTTTGTGGAATGGTGGACAATGATCTATGATCATAGAAGAAGAAGCGGGTCTCCCTTCCTGACCATTACCACGGAATTTGGTCCTCCACCCTATATGTGGACCAGTATCGTTGATGGACAACCGCTGGCTTCCCAATGGGAGTTGAACCAGTTTATGAAGGACTATTTAAACCATCACTTTAAAACCAGGACTGTATGAAGTTGAAGAATTCATTATTGATGCTGGCTTGTTATTGGGGCTTTTCGGCGGCTGCGCAAAAGGCCATTAGTCCTTCAGCCCACACAGGGATGGATGGAGTGAGAAGAAAGTTATTGATGCCCGGCGAAGTAAAGGATTGGCAACCTGAAAAATTTGTTGGCATATTCTATTGGACATGGCATACAGCCCATGCCCATCATCCACCCTATGTTCCTTCAGTGCTGTTGAAAGACCACCCTGAAGCCATCTGGGATTATAAACATAAAGTTTGGCCCACAACCAACAGCCCTTTTTTCTGGGGTGAACCTTTGTTCGGGTTTTACCGGGATACGGATGAATGGGTGCTCCGTAAGCATGCTGAACTGCTAGCGGAAGCAGCCGTGGATGTTATCATCTTTGATTGTACCAACGGAAACTTCACCTGGAAGGAATCGTATACCCGACTTTGCGAAGTATATAGCCAGATGCGCAGCGAGGGAAATGTGACACCCCGGATTGCCTTCATGCTTCCTTTCGGGAATACTGTTGGCGGTAGGGAAATACTGCAGGAGTTGTTCACGGACTTGTACAGGCCGGGGAAATACCAGGACCTGTGGTTCAGGTGGAAGGGGAAACCGCTTATCATGGGAATGCCTGAATTTACCAACGGTAATAAAGACATGCTTGAGTTTTTCACCTTTCGACCGGGACAGCCTGTTTATAACAAGGGTCCTGAAAGGAAGGATCATTGGGGTTGGTTGGAGATCTTTCCGCAACATGGATTTCGAAAGGGCCCGGACAATAGGTTTGAGCAGGTAACCGTAGGAGTGGCGCAGAATTGGTCTGAAGAGAAGGGACTGACTGCCATGAATGCCGCGGGGGCTTTCGGCCGTAGCTATACCCATACAAAAGGACATGCCAAGGATTCCGGTGCCGTATTGTTTGGATTGAACTTCCAGGAACAATGGGACAGGGCTCTGGAACTAGATCCGGAGTTTGTGTTTATTACAGGATGGAATGAATGGATTGCCGGTCGTTTTGAGGAATGGCAGGGACAGACCAATGCCTTCCCGGATCAGTTCAACCAGGAGTTCAGCAGGGATATAGAACCAATGAAGGGAGGGCATGGCGATAACTATTATTACCAAATGGTGAATAATATCAGGAAGTTTAAAGGCATGAAGCAGGACCAGGCAAAAGCTGGTAAAAAAGAATATACTGCCTATAGCAATAACAACATGGTCCGTCATGCTGAGGGCTGGAAGGATAAAATTTACATAGATAGCACTGGCAGGAATGATATCATACGGTTACAGATAGCCGAAAAGAATGCTGTGATCAATTTTTCTGCTAGTACCCGACTACCACTAACCAGGCCAGATAGCAACTGGATGATGGTTTTTATCGATGCAGATAATGATTCCCGGACGGGTTGGAATGGCTATGACCTCCTGGTCGCAGATTACAGTCGTACAGGCAATGTCATGCTGCATCGTTTCAAGCAGCATGCATGGGAGCCTGTACAACTGATTCCTGCAAACATTCAATCGGGTAAGGTAACAGTAAGTGTTCCAAGGTCTTTTTTCCCTTCATCACCTGTTCTTGAATTTTCATTCAAATGGATGGACAATATGCAGGACCTATTGAACATCTGGGATTTCTATTTGCATGGTGACGCTGCGCCAATAGGAAGGTTCAACTACCATTACCGTGCAAACAGGTAAATTGTTAGTCAACTGTTTTTATGGTTACCGGTCCATATAATCCTGATGGGATAAGCGGATCGGTCTTTTTATAGTATTTCCAGACTGCGAACGTATAACGCCTGGACGGACGTGGCTTACTTACCAATATCCATTGCGGCCATTGTGCATCCTTTACGCCATCATCAGTCAACTGTTCATCGCCAATTAACCTGTTTGGCCAGGTGTTCACTACTTCGATCAATAACTCATTGCCGCTCTCTTTGATGTGGTTGGTAATATCCAGGGTGTAGGGTTTGGTCCACAAGATGCCCAGGTCCTTACCATTCAGGGTTACCCTGGCCAAATGCTGGAAATCACCAAGGTCGAGGATCAGCTTTTTCCCTTTACCTGCAGCTGGATCAGCCATATCAAAGGTTTTGGAATAGAAAGCTGTGCCGGAGTAATACTTAATACCGGGATCAGGATGGAGACTCCAATCAGTAAGGTCGGGGAAGGTAACCTTGCCAGGTCCACCCCATTTGGGATCGAAACTTACAGTCCAGTCACCCTGTAAGGTCTGGATGATGGAAGCGGACCTGAAATTTTGTCCCTTATTGCCTGCAGCCTGTTGCGTCTTGTTGAAGACGATAAAATAACTCTCGTAAGGTTCTAATGATAAGGGTATGGAAGTCCCCCCGTTGACACGGGTGAAGCTATTCAGCGGATGCGATTGGGCAGTTACAGGATGCCAGATTTCCGGCGTTCCTTCTGTTGCCGAGAAAAGCACATCAGTCTTAATGGACTGGTTGGTGGTGTTGGAAACAAAATACAGGTCCCATTCCGGTGCCTTACGATAGATATAACGCAAGGGAGCTCCTGTCGCAAAAGATTCCTTTTGTTGGAGTGAACGTAACAGTTCCGCTGTTGCGTTGTAGGAAGGATAAAGGCTTGAGTCTGCCGCTTTACCATAATCCCCACCCCAGAATAGTTTTCCTTTACCATAGGATGCGCTTGTCCGATTGGCTGAAACAGCATGTGGTCCCCATATCTTGTTGACGAGGTTCTTCAGGATTTTCTCCTGGCTTTTCCAGTCACTGAGGCCCGGTACTGTAGCAGGAGGTTTGCCCATCACAATCGCGCCGTCACGCACCAGTTCTTCCACTTTCTTCAACAGGGTAACCGACATATATCCGGCATCCGGAAGTACCAGTATACTGTAACTGTTGCCACCGGGGAATACGATCCTGCCGTCCTTTACAGTTGCACCGTAGAGTTGGCTGGGGGCACAACCATCGAAATTGAATCCTTTCCTGTCGGGCATTATGGCCGTTCCCTGCAAAGCGGAGAAGGGTGGTGTAAATACATGTGGCGCACCTTCCGGAGTGAGGTAAAGGATATCCGCCACCGGAATTCCTTGTTGCAGGAGGTATTGAGAACGGGCTATATATTCATGGTAGGGCCTGGAAAGATGCCACCAGGTCTGGTTCCTGTCCCAGTGCACACCATGGGGGCCAAAAGACATGGCCGGTTTAAGGCTGTCGTCCAGGTGTTGATGCTGGAAGGTATGGTAGAAGAACCTGTTGATACCAGCCGCAAATGCCCAGTCACCCTGGTTTTTGATTGATCCCGGATGATCTTTCCAGCCATCCAGGTAAGAGGTGAATGCCTCTGCCTGGACTGTTGCAATACCATTAACATGGCCGATGGAAGTCGCTTCAATCACACTAAAGGAGCTGTTGAATGGCCATTCCCTGTTCCAGAATTCACCCATGGGAATATCGCCAACCTTTCCCAGTTCCAGGTCAGCAGTTGGATTCATATCATAGAATTCTACGGAGAAATCGAGCTTATTCCTTTTGCCCCATCGCTTAAGATGCTGGGCATGATTTTCAATGACCAATTCCTGTGCTGTTAGCCTGAGGTCCCAGAGAAACCTTTCGCTGTTATCAAAATTATCTACCACCCACCCTGCATAAACAGGGAAATAGGGAAGGGGATCATATCCCCTTCTCTTTTGGAATTCCTGCCTGAAGCTTTCTGACCAGTTCTGCGCGCCCATCTCCCAACTATCCATATGGATACGCTTAAGGCCGCCGGCTTTGTTGGGATTGATCGGCCCGATGGCATTGATCAGTTTGCCGACAAAGTTTGCCATATGGTCATTCAGTGCTGTAGTATCGAACTTACTGCTTTCCAAACCTAATCCCGGATCCGGGGCAGGTCGGGTGATGGCCCCATTATTCCTGGAACCCAATCGCATGATGAGCCAATTTCCCGCTGGTGCAGTCCACTCCAGCGTACCATCGGGTTGCATGTTAGCAGTAATGTCTACTATCTTTCTTTTATCGACTACGGCTCCTGCCGGCCAATTGATATCACCGGATATTCTCGGAAGGTGGGCTTTTACCCCAACCATGGAAGTATAGGGAGACCGGTAGTACAATGCCAGACTATCGATCTCAGGAATTCTTTTCTCCACCTGGGGTAAAGGGAATGCCAATACTTTAACGTCTTTATAATATTCCTTCCATTGTTTCTTCACTTCAGTTGAAAGGTTTTCTTCACCAAAATAGGGTCGCTTGGGTTCGGGAACGGATAGCTTTTCCCTGATCTTTTTCCCCCCTGTCACTTTCTTCTCGCTTGAAACCAGGTGAAGCATGGATTCTTCTGCCTTAACCCATGGTCCGCCACTTCCGGTCCAGCCCGGACCCACACCAAGGGTAACATCTATGCCTAACCGCTCACATTCACGGATGGCATAAGTGAAATTTCCGATCCATGATTCGCTCATGAAATTGATCTTTCCCTTCGGGACACCAAGGTTTACTTCAAGGAAAATGACATGGTTGATGCCAAAAGCTTTCATTGACTCGAGGTCTTTGGTCATGCCCTCCCTGTTCATATTGCCATCAAGAAAATACCAGTACACACCTGGTTTGGCTTCTTCCGGCGGACTTGCAAATCCCTGCTTCAGGGTGTTAATAGATGGGGTATGGAATTGTGAAAATGAATCATGTGCAAAGAATATTGACATGAATAACAGGATGCCAAGAAAAGTCTTCATAAAATGATTTTGAGATCAGTCCAAAAGGTAGCCCCCAATTTTTCGATGGCTATCCTGCCCTATCCTGAAACAGGAAAGAAGCCGGTCTTTGTGACCTGAAGGTAATGGATATGACACTTCCCCAATTTGTATGGATTATATGGCTTCCAAGGAAACGGATTTCATTAGGATGTTATTGGGTAGATACGCTTTATATGAAGCTGGTAAGATGGATGACCGGTGCTATTATCTATATAGATAGGTACTTATAATAAGGAGTTGCTGAATCATTTTTGATTCAGCGGGATCCATATCCGGTATGAACTGCAGTAGTTGGCATAGGCGAATACAAACGACTTCAATAGTCAGGTAGCAAGATCATTGCCGAGATAAGGGTATCTGGTGGTTAACCAAATGTTTATGTGTCACCACCCAACAGTTCAGGACAGTTCCAGGCAGTTAGTAATATACTTTTATAATGAGTGGCAGAATTATTAAATTCAGTATTGAAGCGATTATCCAGGAGTATTTCATTAAGTGGCCATTGAAAGAAGTTGTACAGGTATTCCATGAAATCTTTTTCATTAACCGCTCCATCAAAGGATTGCAAATGATCGATATAAAACAAATCATGTTCTATGTTAGGTAAAACGGAACAATTCAATCATGTAAGTTATTTGTGGGATGAACAAAAGGCTGCAGGGATGGCTGGTGATGAGGTTGCCCTTCTTGTATATAGATCCAATCTATTGGGTGCTGACCTTCGTTTAACGAATTATGGTGGTGGTAATACTTCCTGTAAAGTAATGGCAAAAGATCCCCTGACTGGTAAGGAAACTGAAGTGATGTGGGTAAAGGGATCTGGTGGTGACCTCGGGACAATGAAAAGAAACGGATTGGCTGCCTTATATGTAGATCGCCTGCGCAACCTGGAACGGATATATAGGGGAATCGATCACGAAGATGAAATGGTTGAGTTGTTCAATCATTGCATTTTCGACCTTCAGTCCAAGGCGCCATCCATTGATACCCCCCTTCATGGTTTCCTTCCATTCAAACATATTGATCACCTGCATCCCGATGCCGCTATTGCTATTGCTGCCGCAAAGGATGGAAGGAAAATTACGGAGGAGTTGTTCGAAGGAAAGATTGGTTGGGTTGATTGGCAAAGGCCAGGGTTTGACCTTGGCCTGAAGTTGAGGGAGTGCCTGGAGGACAATCCGGGTATCAGGGGTATCATGCTAGGGTCCCATGGCTTGTTTACCTGGGGTGATACCGCCTATGAGTGTTACATCAATACGTTGGAGGTCATTGAAAAGTGTTCGGTTTATATAGCAAGCAGCAGTCAAACCGCAGTGTTCGGCGGAACCAGGATCGCACCTGTTCAAAAGGAAGCCCGATTGAAGCAGGCAGCGAACCTGGCTCCCCTATTGCGGGGATTATGTTCTTCCCGAACAAATATGGTAGGACATTTTACGGATGACCAGAGGGTGCTGGATTTTATCAATTCCAATGACCTGACGCGCCTTGCGCCCATGGGAACCAGTTGTCCAGACCATTTCCTCCGAACCAAGATATCGCCCCTTGTACTCGATCTAAACCCTTCTGAAGACCTGTCAGATAAGGAAAGTATCAAGTCCCGCCTGATCCCCCAGTTTGAACAATACAGGCAAATGTACAGGGACTATTATGCGCAATGCAAACATCCCAATAGTCCAGCTATCCGGGATGAGAACCCGGTAGTTATCCTTTATCCCGGAATCGGGATGTTCACTTTTGCCAAGGATAAGCAGACAGCCCGGGTGGCTTCCGAGTTCTACATTAATGCCATCAATGTGATGAGGGGTGCTGAAGCTATTTCTTCCTACACTTCCTTACCCAGGCAAGAGGCCTTCAATATTGAATACTGGCTTTTGGAAGAAGCCAAATTGCAGAGGATGCCCAAACCCAAGGCATTGAGTGGAAAGATTGCCCTGATCACCGGCAGTGCGGGTGGGATAGGAAAAGCCATTGCAAAGAAGCTGGCTGACGAAGGAGCCTGTGTCGTTATTAACGACAATGATCAAGAAAGGCTTAAAGGTGCCAATAATGAGTTTTTATCGCTATATGGAAAGGATGTATTTATAGCTGCCCATCTGGATGTGACAGATGTTTCAAGTATTGAGAGGACTATTGATGCCACTTGCCTTGCATTTGGCGGGTTAGATATCATTGTAAATTCTGCTGGTTTGTCCATCTCTAAACCATTGGAAGAACATACTATAAAGGATTGGGACCTCATGTATGATGTTTTGGTAAAGGGACAGTTCCTGGTAACCCAATACGGCGTAGAAGTTATGCGCAAGCAAAGCAGGGGAGGGGATATCCTGAATATTGTCAGTAAGAATGCCCTGGTCAGCGGACCCAATAATGCAGCTTATGGTTCTGCAAAAGCCGCTCAATTGCACCTGAGTCGTTTAAATGCCGCTGAGTTAGGTAAGGATAAGATCAGGGTCAATGTAGTCAATCCAGATGCCGTTATTTCGGATAGTAAGATATGGAGCGGCGCCTGGGCAGAAGGAAGGGCAAAGGCCTATGGAATAAGTGTAGAAGAATTGCCCGCCTATTATGCAAAAAGAACATTGCTGAATGAGATCATCAATCCGGATGATATCGCCAACGCCTGTTACGTTTTTGTCAGCGGGATGCTCAATAAGTCAACAGGAAATGTTTTGAATGTTGACGGAGGGGTAGCGATGGCTTTCGTAAGGTAAAAATGATACTTGCTATATACTATGAGGATAGAACAATCAACCATTCAAGACCATAATCACTCCTTACTGCAAGGGCATAAGGATCGGTTTGAATATGTAGCGGCCGATATAAATAAGCTGGAGGCCATTATTGGAAAGCTCATGGAATTCCAGGTAGCCATCCCAAGCTGGGCCTTAGGTACCGGTGGCACAAGGTTTGGACGATTCTCCGGTGGTGGTGAACCTGGCAGCCTTTCCGAGAAGATAGAGGATGTGGGATTATTACATGCCTTGAATCGCAGTAGCGGAGCTATTTCCCTGCATATTCCATGGGATATACCCGATGATATTCTTGCCATAAAATCCCTGGCTGCCGAACATGGATTGCGATTTGATGCCGTGAACTCCAACACTTTCCAGGATCAACCCGGCCAATCGCTTAGTTATAAGTTCGGCTCCCTGCAGCATGTAGATAAGGCTGTCAGGAAGCAGGCTATAGACCATAATATAGAAGTGATCAGGCATGGAGTGAACCTTGGTTCACAATCCCTGACTGTATGGCTGGCAGATGGATCTTGTTTCCCTGGCCAGTTGAATTTCCGTAAGGCATTCCAGAATACCCTGGAGAGCTTACAGGAAATATACCAGGCATTACCTTCCAATTGGAAAATGTTTGTTGAGTACAAGGCCTTTGAACCCAATTTTTATTCCACTACGGTTGGGGATTGGGGCCAGTCCTATCTCTTTGCCTCCAAATTGGGGGAAAAGGCCTACACACTGGTTGACCTGGGTCATCACCTGCCGAATGCCAATATTGAGCAGATCGTTTCCCTCCTGCTCATGGAAGGGAAGTTAGGTGGATTCCATTTCAACGATAGCAAGTATGGTGACGATGACCTCACAGTGGGAAGTATTAAACCATATCAATTGTTCTTAATTTTCAAGGAACTGGTTGAAGGAATGGATGCCCGTGGCATGAATCACGCTACTGACCTTGGCTGGATGATCGATGCCAGCCATAATGTGAAAGATCCGCTGGAAGACCTGTTGCAGTCTGTAGAGGCCATTCAGTTAGCTTATGCGCAGGCATTACTGCTGGATCAGGAGCAGCTGGCTGAGGCCCAGGGCTCCAATGATGTTGTTTGGGCACAAGAGTTATTGCAAGGGGCATTCAGGACGGATGTAAGAAGTTTAGTTGCTGAGGCCCGCCTCAGGGCTGGAGGGGCAATTGCACCTTTGAAACTATACCGTGACCTAAAAGTAAGGTCAACACTTATCCATGAGAGGGGAACAGGAAGAACTGCCACAGGATTATAAACATCTTCAACAAACGATATGCGCAGGTTGCCGGTAATAGCTGTATTTGATATCGGGAAGACCAATAAAAAGTTATTGCTTTTTGACGACCATTACAACCTGGTTGATGAATCTTCTGTGAAGTTCCCGGAAATAGCTGATGAAAATGATTTTCCCTGTGACAACCTGGACCAGATCAGGCAAATGGTCTTCCATTGGCTGAGGGGCCTTGTACGGCACAATGAATGGGAGCTGAAGGCCGTTAACTTCTCCACATATGGGGCTAGCCTGGTTTACATTGATAAGGACGGTATTCCATTAACCCCTTTGTATAATTACCTTAAACCTTTTCCGGCCTATCTTAGGAAGAAATTCTACGATCAGTATGGCGATGAATCATCGTTTTCGCTGGCCACTGCATCGCCCGTATTGGGAAGCCTGAATGCTGGATTACAGCTTTATCGACTGAAGCATGAGCAACCAGCATTGCTTGCCTCAACCATGTATGCCCTGCATCTTCCCCAATATTTCAGTTATCTGCTGACCCACCAGGCTTTTAGCGAAGTAACAAGTATCGGCTGTCATACCGGTATGTGGGATTTTACAGGGAATACTTATCATAGATGGTTAAGGGATGAGTCCCTTATGGAGAAATTAGCACCTATTGCTCCTTCAAGCCATACTATCCTTTCCTCATTTGCCGGTGAGTTTTTTGAAGTTGGAATTGGCCTTCATGATAGCTCTGCTGCCCTTATTCCTTACCTGGTAAGTTTCCGGGAACCCTTTGCGTTGGTCTCAACCGGCACCTGGTGTATTACCCTGAATCCCTATAATACTGCACCCCTCACTGATGACGAGTTGAAATCAGACTGCTTATCTTATATCAGTTACCAGGGAACACCCGTTAAGGCATCCCGATTGTTTAGCGGGAATGAACATGATGTCCAAGTTAAAAGGATTGCTGCCCATTTTATGCAGGACCCTGAGAAGTACCGATCATTGATCTATGACCACCGGGTCATGCATGCCCTGAGGGAGAAAGCTGACCTATTAAGGCCTGTCAGCTATCATGAGGGTGTGTTGAAGGAGTCCCTGTTCAAAAACAGGGAACTGGACAACTTTGATTCTGACGAGGAAGCCTATTACCAGTTGGTTCAGGATCTCGTACAAATACAGGTGGTGGCTACTAAACTGGTCACCGATGGAACTCCGGTGAGAAGGATTTTTGTGGATGGAGGGTTCAGCAAGAACCAGGTCTATATGAATATGCTTTCCAATGCTATGCCTGATATGGAATTGTATGCTGCTTCCATGCCACAGGCTACTGCATTGGGTGCAGCATTGGCCATTCATTCTTCCTGGAATACCCATCCCCTCCCTAATGATATGATCGAGTTAAAGTATTTCGCCCCGTCTGATAATCCTATCGATCAGTTCCATACATAACAACATTATTGTAGAAATTAAGAAAAGGTGCACCCATTGATGCAAGAATCTGAATTGACGATAAATGAACACTATCAAACGCAACAATAAATAATCATGGTAAAGGCTGCTGTTAAGAAGTACAGGATTTTGGCTCTATTGTTAATCGCGCTGCTATTGGTCAAGGCAGTTGGCATAGCCCAGCCACGGATCAATACTGCCTGGTGCGAAGGAAAGGTATCACCCGTTGGTGTAGCTGCTGACCGTCCTAAATTTAGTTGGGAAATATCCTCCCCGGTTTTCAATACAAGTCAAACGGCCTATGAGATAAGGGTCTCAAAAGATCCTTCCAGACTGGTGGCTGGCAAGAAGCTGGTCTGGAGTAGTGGAAAGGTAGAAAGCCAGCAATCCGTTCATGTTCCCTATGGAGGTCCTGCCCTTCAATCGGGAGAAACTTACTTCTGGCAGGTCAGGATCTGGGATAATCATGGTAAGCGTTCTTCCTGGAGCCCAGTTGCATCCTGGCAGATGGCCTTGCTCAGGAATGAAGATTGGAAGGCCAAATGGATAGAAGCCGGATTTGAAGAGGATACGGTGAACCGGCCGGTTCAGTATTTCCGGAAGGACTTTGCCATAAACAGGAAAATTATATCTGCTGTTCTCTTTATAACTGCCCACGGAATGTATGAGGCATTTGTCAATGGAAAGCGTGTTGGCAATGATTATTTTACTCCGGGTTGGACAAGCTATGCCCATCGGCTGCAGTACCAACAGTATGATGTCACTAAGTTTTTGCAGAATGGGGTGAACGCGATTGGCGCATCGGTGGCCAATGGATGGTATCGGGGCTATCTTGCCTGGGAGAACAATAAGAATGTGTTTGGTAACAAGCTGGGCTTACTGGCGCAAATCCAGGTGAACTATGCCGATGGAACCAGGGAATGGATCGCAACGGATGAAAGCTGGTCCTCTGGTACCGGAGCGATCAGGTATTCGGAGCTTTATCATGGGGAAACCATAGATGCCAACCAGGAACAGGCGGGATGGAACCAACCGGGTTTTCAAGGTCGCGACTGGGTAAAGGCAAGGTTAGGTAGTCATACACTTACTAATCTTGTCCCTACCTTCAATGAAGCGATACGACAACAAGAGGTTATCAAGCCCATCAAATTGATCCAAACCCCCAAAGGTGAAGTGGTCCTGGATTTCGGGCAAAACCTTGTAGGTTGGGTGCGGATAAAGGCAAATGGCCGTAAGGGTGATACGATCAAGGTCTACCATGCCGAGGTGCTTGACAGGAATGGTAATTTTTACACGACCAACCTGAGGCTTGCGAAGGCAAGAATGCAATATGTACTACAAGGCAAGGAAGAAGAGCTACTCCAACCGCATTTTACATTTTTTGGTTTCAGGTATATAAAACTCGAAGGTATTCGAGAGGCTATTGATACTTCAGATTTTGAAGCTATTGTATTGCATTCCGATATGGCCAAAACAGGAGAATTCCAATCAGGTCTGCCGCTTATTAACCAGCTTCAACACAATATCCAATGGGGGCAGAAGGGGAATTTCCTTGATGTGCCAACCGATTGCCCCCAAAGGGATGAACGTCTGGGCTGGACAGGGGATGCGCAGGTTTTCTTTCGGACAGCAGCCTTTAACAGGAATGTGTATTCGTTCTTTGCCAAGTGGATGGATGATCTGGCAGCAGACCAATTGAAAGATGGCAGTATTCCTTATGTAGTGCCCAACGCTTTGGGTACTGGCTTTGCCGGTTCAGCCGGCTGGGGTGATGCCGCTACTATAATTCCCTGGAATTTATACCAGGTTTATGGCGACAAACAATTGCTGCAAAAGCAATATCCCATGATGAAGAAATGGGTGGAGTTCATTCGATCGAAGAGTAAGGATGACCTATGGAATTCCGGGTTTCATTTTGGGGATTGGTTGTTTTACCGTCCTGATGATGACAATGACGGAAGGGCGGCATTAACCGACAAGTACCTTATTGCGCAATGTTTTTATGCCCATTCCACCCAGTTGCTGATCAATGCGGCAAATGTACTTGGTCTCAGTGAAGATGCGAGGCAGTACAGTGCTTTGCTGGAGAAGGTTAAGGCAGCTTTCAATAAAGAATATGTGACGGCTTCAGGAAGGCTTGTATCCTCTTCACAGACTGCCTATGTACTGGCCCTTGAGTTTGACATGCTTCCGGAACATTTAAGGATGCAGGCCGCTGACAGGTTGGAAGAGAATATTAAAAGTTACAGTACACATATTACCACCGGCTTTTTAGGAACACCCTATATCTGTAAGGTGCTTACCCGCTTTGGGAAAACGGACCTGGCCTATCAGTTACTGCTAAGGGAAAAATATCCTTCATGGCTTTATCCGGTTACCCAAGGTGCCACGACGATCTGGGAGAGATGGGATGGACAGAAACCGGATGGTAGTTTCCAGACAGAAAGCATGAATTCATTCAATCATTATGCCTATGGGGCAATTGGCGATTGGATGTATCGATTCTCCACGGGCATTGATACCGACCCCAATGCACCGGGGTATAAGCGGGCTATAATTGCTCCCTTCCCGGATAAGCGCCTTAAGAAAGCCAATGCCTCATTACATACTTTTTATGGGAGGATAGTGAGTAGCTGGGAGATGGATGAGAAAGGGTTCAAATGGATAGTTGAGGTTCCCTGTAATTCATCAGCAAAATTGATCATGCCTTTTGGTAAAGCAGGTAATATAATGATCAATGGGGTTAGCCTGGCTGGTTTTCCCGGTAAGCTAAGCCTGGAGGAAGTAAGTGGAAAGCCTTGTGTAGAGCTGGGATCAGGCAGCTATACCATTACCGTTTCATCTGCTGAAATGTAATTCAGGTGTATCAGTTCCTGAGCCACCATGGCTTCTGGTTCCGCTCCAACTGTCAGGGAGTCCTATTAAATGCGCCAAATTTTTTGCGAATGCCTAGTATGAAAGTTGGATTGTTTGTTCCCTGTTATATTGATCAGTTCTATCCGCAGGTCGCCATTGCAACTTTGCAGCTGTTACAAAAGTTGGGCTGCGATGTAGTTGTTCCGCTGGAACAGACTTGTTGTGGTCAGCCTTTGGCAAATAGTGGTTTCAGTAAACTGACAAAAGGGTGTGAGAAGAATTTCGTTGCCAATTTTGCCGGTGTGGACTATGTTGTTGCGCCATCCGGAAGTTGTGTGTTACACATCAAGGAGCATTTACCAGACGGGAAATCTCCCTCATTAAGTACTCATATCAGGTCAACTATCTATGAGTTGACAGAATTCCTGACCGATGTCCTTAAAGTAGAGAAGCTTGAAGCGTATTTCCCTTATAAGGTCGGGTTCCACAATAGCTGCCATGGCCAGCGGGGACTGGGCTTGAGCTCCATGACCGAGTTGAATATGCCTGGATTTTCCAAGCCGGCCATGTTGCTGGGCATGGTTGATGGTATCCAGGTACAGTTGCCTGAACGACAGGATGAGTGTTGTGGATTTGGTGGCACTTTCTGCGTCTTTGAAGAAGCTGTAAGTGTAAAGATGGGCAAGGACCGGATCAGGGAGCATCAGTCCAATGAGGTGGATGTAATTACCGGATGTGATGTCAGTTGTCTGATGCATTTGGAAGGATTGCTTAAAAGACAGGGGAGTAAGATCAGGGTGATGCATATTGCTGAGATTTTGAATTGCCAATAATGAAAAAGAAACATGCTGAGTTAGCCGAGGTTTTCAATGCTGATGAGTCAATGACTGATTGGCATGACGAAACACTCTGGTGGATAAGACAGAAACGCGACCGATCTGCCCACAACATTCCTGAATGGGAGCAGCTCAGGCAATGGGCATCTGATATCAAAGCGCATACCTTGTCCAATCTTGATTATTACCTGGAAGAATTTGAACGGAATGCCATAGCGAATGGTATCAAGGTTCATTGGGCCAGGGATGCCGCGGAGCATAATGCGATCATTGCTGGAATTATTCGGGAGAACGGTGTTTCCCGGGTGGTCAAGAGTAAGAGTATGCTCACGGAAGAATGCCATTTGAATGATCACCTGAAGGATCTCGGGATTGAGGTGGTTGATACGGACCTTGGGGAGAGGATTGTCCAACTCAGGGACGAACCGCCCAGCCATATCGTTTTACCCGCCATCCACCTGAAGAAGGAGGAGGTAAGCAAAACCTTTCACCAAAAACTGGGTACGGAGTTGGGTAACCATGACCCGGTTTACCTTACATCTGCGGCCAGGGACCATTTGCGTGAGCGATTCATTGAAGCAGAATTGGCCATAACAGGAGTCAATTTTGCCGTGGCTAATACGGGTGAGTTTGTGGTATGTACCAATGAAGGTAATGCTGATATGGGCGCACATCTGGCGAAAGTTCATATCGCTGCTATGGGTATTGAAAAGCTTATCCCTTCGCAGAAACACCTCGGGGTGTTTACCAGATTGTTGGCTAGGAGTGCAACCGGGCAGCCCATAACAGCCTATACAAGCCATTTCCGGACACCTGCCCGGGGAAGGGCAATACATATCGTGTTGGTTGATAACGGAAGGTCAAGGTTATTGGGCCAGGAAGATTTCCGGAATTCCCTGAAATGCATCCGTTGTGGGGCATGCTTTAACACCTGCCCGGTTTACCGGCGGAGTGGGGGACATAGTTACCATACCGCCATTGCAGGACCAATTGGTTCCATTCTCAGTCCAAATCTTGACCTGAAGGCAAATGCCGACCTTCCTTTTGCATCGACCTTATGCGGGTCCTGTAGCAATGTCTGTCCAGTAAAGATCAATATCCACGAACAACTGTGGAAATGGCGGCAGGTGATTGCTGATAAGAAACAATTTGGTCTTTTTAAAAGACTTTCGATGCGCGTGACGGCCACTGTCCTTTCTAGCCCGTTTGTGTATAGGATAACAGGAAGAATGGCAAGATGGGTGTTGCGAAATTGGCCGGCAATGATCAACCGGAAATCCATCAACCCATGGTACAAGCAAAGGGAAATGCCTGAAGCGCCAAAGGAAAGCTTCAGGGAATGGTATGTAAAAAATGGTCAGTTATGAAAGCCAGGTCAATTATACTGGACAAGGTGCGCAACAGTAAGCCTTCCTTCATTCCGCTTGATGATATCAAGTATAGCAGCATGGTTTGCCGGACGGACAGGAATAATTGGTGGAGCCAGTTTCGGGCTTTGGCTGAAACAGTAGGCGCCAGTGTTATCCGGTTGGATTCCCAGCATGATTTCCAGCAGTTCATCGATGAATACTGTGAAGGCCAGGCCATCGTTAATCTCTATCATCATCCTGATGCGCCAACATTAATGCCGCTGGATAATACTGACTTAGCCCTCATTCAATCTGCTGTAATGCCTGCTGCTTTTGCCGTAGCAGAAAATGGTGCCCTTTGGCTTAGCGAAAAGCAGATGGGGATCCGGGTGCTGCCATTTATATGTGAGCAACTGGTATTGGTGGTGAACGAAAGAGAGATTGTTGCCAATATGCATGAAGCCTATGAAAGGATCACAGGAGATCTTGAAGGATTTGGCGTTTTTATTGCCGGTCCTTCAAAGACGGCGGATATTGAACAATCCCTTGTCATTGGCGCCCATGGACCGAAATCCCTTACTGTGGTGATTTTGGGGAATGGCGGGTCGGATCCTGCCTGAAGATCATCTCCATCATGTCAAAGAGTTTGGGATGCTTGGTCCTGAGCAGGTCGGGTCGTTCGAAAAAGTATTCAGCGGCCACGGCAAAGAATTCCGCCTTATTGGTGGCTCCATAGGGATCGATATCTGAACGGTCGGCCAGGATATCATTGATCTTCCTGTGTACCAGGTCCAGCCATGGGATGCTGTATTGTTTGGCAAGTAATGCTTCCGGTATTCCGTCAACCGCACCGTCCGCTTTATCCAGCAGGTGCACAAACTCATGGATGGCCGTATTGTGCTTGTCGGTCTTGTTACTAAAACCTTCCCGCAGGGCTGGTTTGCTCAACAGCATCTTCCCGTTGAGGTAACCACTTCCCACCATTCCCATGAATTGCCTGTCCCTGCCTTCGGCCTGGAAGGATTCATTGAAGTGGTCATCGTAAATGATCACATCGGTAAGGTTGCGGTATTCCCAGTCAGGAAAGCCGAAAATAGGGATCACGGCACTGGCTGCCACCAACACCCTGTCGGTAGTATCGATCTCGGTTCCCACCCCTTCTATACGGGTATGGCGGAGGAAACTGATGACAGATGCCCTGAAGCGTTCCTGTTCAGCTGTGCTAAGGGAACGGTAATAGGTCACCTCCCCTTCGAGGATGCCTTCCAGGTTTTCCGGGATGGGCGTATCCCTTTGTTGCTGTTCCTTCTGGCTGCGCCAGTGGAAGACAGCAATAATGACCACTGCAAAGAATACCAATCCAAACATATCCCAATATACTGTTTCTGCGGGATGCCGGGTATTCCCAATAAGATTGTATCAGTAATGCGTAAATATTGAGCACCCTGAATCCTGCCAATCGGTAATTTCAAACGGCGATTGCCTGAACGAATGGGTGGTTTCATTGTGTCAGATTGACTATATGAAATGGAAAGGTTATATTTGGCAATCTGCCTGGGCGCAGCCAGCCCATGTTCGAGTCAGCATAACCAGACTTCAAAAATAGAAACGCAATGTTCAGATCCTTAGCAGCCATCGCCTTGATTATTATGGCCGGCGCCCTGACGCTTAGCATGCCATCCTGTTCCAGTCGCCCTGGAAAGCCCAGGCTCCTGGTCTTCAGCAAAACTGCAGGTTTCCATCACCAATCCATTGATGATGGTATTGTGGCCATCAACAAGCTCGGTAAAGAGAACGGCTTTGAGGTGGATACCACTACCAATAGTGAGTATTTCACGGATGATAGCCTGAAGAATTATTCGGCTGTGATCTTCCTCAGCACCACGGGTGATGTGCTGAACAACTACCAGGAAGCGGCATTTGAACGATACATCCAGGCTGGCGGGGGCTATGTGGGCATCCATGCCGCCGCGGATACCGAATATGAATGGGGCTGGTATGGCAGGCTGGCGGGAGCTTATTTCCTTGACCATCCCGGCATCAACGATACCTTCCCGAATGTGCAACAGGGAACCCTGCATGTGGTTGACCGCGAGCATATTTCTACCAAACATCTCCAGGAAACCTGGACCAGGACCGATGAGTTCTACAGCTTCAAGAAGATCTCCAAGGACCTGAAGGTATTGGTGACCGTGGATGAGAAGACCTATAATGGCGGTAAGAACGGTGACAACCATCCCATTTCCTGGTACCATGAATATGATGGTGGTCGTGCCTTCTATACCAACCTGGGCCATACCAAGGAAACCTTTACCGAAGAGCCATTTGTAAAACATCTGCTGGGAGGTATCCGGTATGCCATCGGCAAGAACAAGAAGCTGGATTATTCCAAGGCCCGTACGCTGAATGTGCCGGTGGAAGAGCGATTTACCAAGACCATGCTGGTAACAGGTGAGTTTTTTGAACCCACTGAAATGACCGTTTTGCCCAACCTCGATATCCTGGTAGCGCAGCGCAGGGGTGAGATCCTGTTGAAGAAGCAGGGCGATTCTACTGTTAAGCTGGCCAAAATGCTGAATGTCTATTGGAAGACCAATACCCACGGGGTGAATGCTGAGGAAGGGGTATTGGGCATCAAGGCCGATCCCAACTTTGAGCAAAACAGGTTTGTTTTCGTTTACTATAGCCCGATAGATACTTCTGTCAACAGGCTTTCCCGCTTTAAGCTGGTGAAGGATAGCCTGGTGGAGGAAAAGACCATCCTGGAATTGTATTCGCAGCGCGAGATCTGTTGCCATACCGGTGGATCCATTGCCTTTGACAAGGACGGATTGCTCTACCTCTCTACCGGTGATAATTCAACGCCCTTCGATGAACCCAAACAGCCCTATGTGAACCATGGTTTTGCACCATTGGATGACCGTCCGGGCCATGAGCAGTATGATGCCCGCCGTACTTCCGGTAATGCCAATGACCTGCGGGGGAAGATCCTCAGGATCAGGGTGAAGGATGATGGCAGCTACGAGATCCCTGAAGGTAACCTCTATCCCAGGGGCACAGCAGGAACAAGGCCCGAGATCTACGTGCAGGGTAACCGTAATCCTTACCGCATTTCCATTGACCAGAAGACGGGCTACCTCTATTGGGGTGAAGTAGGTCCCGATGCCGGCAATGACAGTATTGGATCAAGGGGCCCCCGCGGTTATGATGAAGTGAACCAGGCAAGAAAGGCAGGCTTCTTTGGTTGGCCATTGTTTGTCGGTAATAATTATCCCTATAACAGTTATGACTATGCGACAGGAAAATCCGGTCCTGCATTCGATCCGGCCAGGCCGATCAATGATTCCAGGAACAATACCGGTATAAAGGAACTACCACCTGCGCAACCCGCATTTATCTGGTATCCCTATGGTGCATCCCCTGATTTCCCGCAGGTGGGAACAGGCGGACGCAATGCCATGGCCGGTCCAGTGTACTATACCGATATGTTCCCCAAGGAAACAAGGATGCCTGATTATTTCAATGGCAAGCTCATCATCTATGACTGGATCAGGGGTTGGGTGAAGCTGGTGACCATGCAGGAGAATGGCGATTTTGACAAGATGGAACCCTTCATGCCCAATACCAAATTCAATTCATTGATCGATATGGAAGTCGGACCCGATGGCCGGTTGTACCTGCTGGAATACGGCAGCGGTTGGTTCAGTAAGAACCCCGATGCGGGCCTGTCCAGGATCGATTACAATGCCGGTAACCTTTCACCCAAGGTCGGTGATATCAAGGTAGAGAAGCTTTCCGGCGCCCTTCCCTTCAAGGTAAAGGCAACAGTGGAAGCCAGGGACCCCGAGCGTGGTAAGCTGACCTATATCTGGGACCTGGGTAATGGCGAGAAGAAGGAAACGACAGCGCCTGTATTGGAGTATACATATAATAAGATCGGGGATTATGCGATCAATGTGGAAGTGGTAGACGACCAGATAGCTGCAGTGAAGAGCAAGCCCGTTGATGTGTATGCAGGAAATGATGCACCGGAGGTGAGTATCCAGATCAAGGGTAACCAGAGCTTCTATTTCCCCGGCAAGACCGTTTCCTATGAAGTGAAGGTGAATGATAAGAATGATCCCACCGCAGCCACTGACCTGTCAGGCCTGCATGTGTCAGCCGATTACCTCGAAAGCCCCGACAAGGCAGGAGCCAATATGGGTCACCTCCAAATGTCGGAGATCACGGTTGGCAAGAGCCTGGTACAATCGCTCGATTGTAAGGCCTGTCATAAGGAGAATGAGAAATCCATCGGTCCTTCCTATTTCGATGTTTCCAAACGCTATAAGGGTCGAGCAGATGCGGTGACCTACCTGGTGAACAAGATCAGGAAAGGGGGTTCTGGTGTTTGGGGTGAAACGGCGATGTCGGCCCACCCCGACCTGAAGGAATCTGATGCCCGCCAGATCGTAGCCTGGATCCAGTCGCTTGCGGCCGATGCCAACAAGCAGGCCTCACTGCCGGCAAGTGGAACAGTAAAGTCAACCCTCGAGAAGAAACCTACTGACAATGGGGTATTGATCCTCTCTGCCAGTTATACCGATAAGGGCGGAAACAATATCAAGCCATTGACCGGCGGAACATCTGTTACCCTGAAGAGTGCGAAGATCGCCCTGGGTGCAGTTACTACCATGAAGGAATACTCGAAGTTCAACTACAACGGAATGGACCTCATGATCGTGCCCAAGGCGGAAGGCTATTTCAGTATTGATGGCATTGACCTGACCAGTGTGAATGCAGCGATGATGATCATTGCCTATCGTGAACCACCAGCCAAACCATTTGTTTTTGAAATGCGATTGGACTCACCCACCGGTACCAAAGTGGGAGAAGCTACCTTGAACAGTGGTTTGCCGCCTGCAGGTAAGACAGGATTTGGAGGCACGGCCATCAACTTCATGATCAGTCCGGTGACAGATGGTAAATTGCACAACTTATATATCGTGAGCAAGGCGCTGGATCCCAATGAACCGGCAATAGTGGCTATCCAGGGCTTGCAATTGATAGCTAAATGAATGGAATAAAAACAAGGAATAAACATGAGAATCGGGTTAAGGTTATTTTTTATTGGTTTGATGCTGGCGTTGGGTTCGATGGTCATTGGCCAGCAAAGTGATGTGATCCGTGGAGTGGTAAAAGATAAGGACGGGAAAGGCGTAGCGAACGTAATCGTCCACCTGTTGAACAGTAACCGTTGGGTAGTAACGGACGCGAATGGCAGTTTCAGTTTTTCGGGTATAGCTGCGGGTGAGTACACCCTTGAGTTGACCAGGATTGGGTATGCAGCACAGACCCATATCCTTGCTGCAGGCCAGGCGGGTGATGTTTCCATAGTGCTGAATGACCAGTCGGTGCAACTGGACGGGGTGGTGGTGACCGCCCAGAAAAGGGAGGAAGTATTAAACCGTACACCAGGAAGCATCACGGCCCTGAACGGGAAGGAGGTACAGGCATATAGATTATGGAATACAAAGGAGCTCACGGCAATCGTTCCCAACTTTTATGCCAATAACTCGGGTGATGAACGCAATGTGGTGTCGATCCGTGGCATTACAACCACCTCCTATGACCCGGCCGTTGCAGTATATGTGGATGGGGTGAACCAGTTCAGCCTGGATACCTATATTCCCCAGCTTGCGGATATTGATCGCATTGAAGTCTTGCGCGGTCCACAGGGAACCCTGTATGGAAGGAACGCCATGGGTGGCGTTATTAACATCATCACGAAGCAACCGGGTAATACCACCAATGGCTTTGCCGAAGTGAGTGTGGGCAATTACAATATGCAGCGTTATGCAGCAGGTATCCGCACGCCATTGGTCAAGGACAAGCTGTTCTTTGGTGCTTCTGCAGTGTACCAGACAAGGGATGGGTATTACACCAATGATTTCAATGGCCGTTCCTTTGATGACCAGTCTGCCCTGACCGGGAATTATTATTTGCGTTTCCTGCCAAGCGATCGTTGGGCCTTTACCCTTAATGTGAAGCACCAGAATAACCGCAACAATGGCGCATTCCCCATGGTGTTTGGAACGGAAGAGGCATTTGGCAATCCCTATAAGCTCAACCAGAATGCGATCGGCAAGATGGTGGACAATACCCTGAATGCTTCACTGGATATCCGATATGATGGCAAGGGATTCCTGTTCAACTCCCAGACCGCATACCAATCCAACCACCGTTATTATGAATCCCCGATCGATGGTGATTTCTCCCCATTGGATGCGGTAGAAGTGATCAATGATTTTGGCTCCGACTGGAACAAAGTGAAAGTGTTCACGCAGGAGTTCAGGTTCAGTTCACCCACCGGTAAGTCCTCCCGGATGAAATGGGTAGCTGGTTCCTATTTCTTCCATCAGCAAAACCCGGTGAAGCAGGCCACCCATTTTGGGGAGGATGCTGAAATGCTGGGTGCACCCATGACTAATTTTTCTACCATCAATACTTCAACAGGCAAGAATACAGGTGTATCACTATTTGGCCAGTTGGAGTATGCCCTGACAGCCAGGTTATCATTGACCGGAGGCATGCGCTACGATTACGAATCAAGGAAGCTGCAGGTTTTGGGTGAGTTCCAGCCGGATGGTGGGGATGCTTTTGTTACCCAGCCCGATACGGCTGCAACGGCTAACTTCAGTGCCTTGTCACCGAAGCTCGGCCTTGCCTTCAAGCTGAATGATCATAGTAACCTCTTCCTGAATTACAGCAGGGGCTTCCGTACGGGCGGATTAACCCAATTGTCTTCCGACCCGTCACAGCCGCCTTTGTACCCTTATGACCCGGAGTATAGCAATAACATAGAGTTGGGATGGAAGAACCTCTTCCGCAATGAAAGGGTTCGCCTTAACCTGACAGCCTTCTATACCACCGTGAACAATGCCCAGGTACCTACACTGGTATTGCCGGATGCTATTACGGTGACCAGGAATACCGGTGAACTGGAGAGCAAGGGATTTGAAGCGGAACTGGCAGCCAAGCCGATCAGGAACCTTGATGTGCAGTATAGCTTCGGTTATACGGATGCATCCTATCGTTCATTAAAAGTTTCACAGGGTGGGGATGAGGTTGACCTTGGAGGAAAGAAACAACTCTTCACACCTGATGTCACTTCCATGCTGATGACGCAGTACAGCCTTCCGCTGGTAAAGGAAAAGCAGGTATCATTGGTAGGTAGGGTTGAATGGTTCTACCTGGGCCAGCAGTATTTCGACCTTGGCAATTCCATTCGCCAGGATCCTTACCAATTGCTGAATGCCAGGTTGGGTGTGAGTTCCAGGAAGATCGATTGCTTCTTCTGGGTAAGGAACCTCACTGGCAGGGAGTATATCGCTTACGCGTATGATTTTGGGGCCGTCCACCTGGGCAATCCCAAGACCATTGGGGTTACGGCTACAACAAGGTTTTAATAAAACTGCGTATACAATTGAGAATGCATTCGCAAGCCAACAGCTTGCGAATGCATTTTTTAATTTTTGGTCAGGTTGACTTTCCGGAAAGCAACAGGTGCACCTTCAGCCTGGATGGCGATCTGTCCCTTTGTTGCCGTGGCATTGAATCCTTCATTGACCAGGATGCCATTCACCCAAACCTTGACGGAGTCTTCCATGCAGCGGATGGTCATGGTATTCCATTCGCCCAGCGGCTTTTCTGATCCATCGGTAAGGTTGATGATCCTTCTTTCCTTGCCTTCTATAGTTCCCCATTTATCCTTAGGTCCCCTTCTTTTTTCCATATCCGGAACACTGATGTCTTCACCGATGCACCAGAAATCACCGGCATTCTCATGCATCATTTGCACTTCAACTGATTTGGGGAACATCTTATACAGGAACCTTGGTGTGGAGGCATGCACCAAAACTCCGCAGTTACCCGGCTTGCCAATGAAACGGTATTCAATATCGAGGGTGTAGTTACTGAAGACTTCGTTGGTGATGAGGTGGCCCCTTGGTTCGCCATTGCTGATCAGTTCCCCGTCCTTAACAAAAAATGGAATTTGGAGATTGGCCACTGTATCCATAGCCGGGACATCTGCATGCCATCCGCTAAGGTCCTTGCCATTGAAAAGGGCTGACGGTTTCCCGCCTGTTTTGGAAGGAGTGCTGCAACTGAACAGAAGTATACCAAAGGCCAGGGGTAGTGCTGCGAAGGCTTTTCTGCTCTGGGTATTCATGGGTGTTTATTTTTTATTAAAGTTAGCGCTCCATCCTTAAACAATATTATTCCTCGTCTTCAGCATTATGCTACTCTCTGGCGCTGGTTGACAATTCACTCCCGTGATCCTGCAGTTCACTCCCGTTCCCATATCCATGTGCAGGATCTGTTGTTGTTATTACCAAAATGCATCTCATGAAAAAGATATTCTTCAAAAGCCGTCTTCTCCTCGCTATGCTGGCACTATCTGCCACTATGTTCACCGCTTGTGATGATGATAATGACAACCCGGAACCAGACCCAGGTAATCTTTCCATTGCTGAGGTAGTGGACAGGGATACCAGTTTCTCCATCCTGAATGCGGCCATTGCCCGTGCGGGATTGGCTACAGCACTGGATGCCCCCGGCAATATCACTGTATTTGCGCCTGATAACAGTGCCTTCAGGGCCGCAGGTATTACTGCCAGTGTGATCAACGGCCTTCCACCTGCAGATGTGGCCGGTATCTTATTGTACCATGCAGTAGGGGCTGCCGTTCCTTCCGGTTCTGTTCCTGCGTCTGATAGCGTTAGGACCCTGGGTGGACAATTGCTTTTCGCTTCCAAGAATGCGAATGGTGTATTCGTTAATGGTATTGGCGTGAAAACAGCAGATGTGAGCGCCCGCAACGGTATCATCCATGTGATCAATGGGGTGCTGATGCCACCAACAAAAACGATCGCTCAGATCGCCATCGATAACCCTAATTTCTCCATCCTGGTTGCAGCTGTAGTGAGGGCAGGATTGGCTGATGAACTGTCCGCAGCCGGTAAGTATACCGTGTTTGCGCCCACCAATGCAGCTTTCAATGCCGCCGGCTTTAACAGTCCTGCTGACATCAATGCCGCTGATAGCCTGACTGTAGCCAATATTGTTCGCCAGCACGTTATTGCCACTAACGTATACGCCAGTGACCTGAGCAATGGCGCAACTGCTCCTACCATTCGCACAGGTACATCACTGACCGTAGGAACCAACCCTCCGGGAGTGAAAGTAACGGGCAGTGCCAGTCCCCAAAGCAATGTGGTGACCACCACACCCGGTGCTACCTTCAACATTACCGCTACCAATGGTGTTATCCATGTTGTCGACAGGGTGATCCTTTGATAGTGTATCCCAACCGTTCCTTCAATGAACCATTGAAGGAACGGTTCTATTAACCCCATACTATGTTTGCGTACCGGTACCGATACTTGTTCATGCTTTTACTTGGAGCGTATTCTTTTCTCAATACGCTCTTTGCAGAAGTGTATGACCGGTACCAGATCAATACTTCATGGTATGTGGCATTGCTGGCCATGCTTTTGATCACCATTGCCGTATGGGAATCCAACAGGCTGGTGGAAAGATGGCTGGCCTCCAGGAAGGATATCCTGCATCCATGGAAATGGTTGGGCCTGCTCTTTGTGACCGGTGCCATTCTCAGTGTACTGCTGTCTTACCTCATCATTACACTGTTGGGGAGGTTTTCCCCGGCACTCCATTCGGACGGCCTGAATGTTGCCCGTAAACTCGGCATCATGTATGGCACCAGGATCAATCTTTTTCTCCATACCCTCAATGCCATCTCCTTTTTCTCCGAGGCCTATCGCCAGAAGGACCGTGAAGCAGAAAAATTGAAGCGTGATACCGTGCAGGCCCAACTGCAGGCTATAAGGAACCAGGTGAACCCGCATTTCCTCTTCAATAACCTGAATGTGCTATCCAGCCTGGTGATCAAGGACAATCCGGAAGCAAATGCCTTCATAGAATCTTTTTCCAGGGTTTACCGCCATATCCTGAAAACCCAGGAGAAAGAACTGGTTGACCTGCAATCAGAACTGGATTATATCCAGTCTTATATCTTCCTGCTACTCAAGCGGTTTCCCGAAAGTTTATCCGTTTCCCTCCATGTGCCCGAGGCCTACCTCAAGGCCGGTATAGTACCCAGTGCCCTCCAGATGCTGATCGAGAATGCCATCAAGCATAACATATTGTCGAAGCAAAATCCCCTTCAAATTGATATTGCAGTGAACGGAATGGACAGTTTGGTTGTTAGCAATAACCTTCAGGTGAAAAAACAGGTGGAAGAATCTACCCAGGTTGGACTCCGGAATATAGCCAGGCGCTATGAATTGGTGACCGGCAAGTCCATCAAAGTGGTTAGGGATGATTCCATCTTTAGTGTGCACCTGCCATTGATAACCTAACTGATCCTATGCGTACATTGATTGTTGAGGATGAGCAACTGGCAACAGAGCGAATCAAACTGTTATTGCAGGAAGTTTGTCCTGAAGCCCAGATCGTTGCTTGTACAGACTCCATTGAGGAAACAGCACAATGGCTCCGCAACCAGGCTCCTCCAGACCTGATCTTATTGGATATCCATCTTGCAGATGGCAATGCTTTCGAGCTTTTTGGAAAGGTGGATATTTCCAGTCCGGTCATCTTTACCACTGCCTATGACCAGTATGCCATCCAGGCATTCAAGGTCCTGAGTATCGATTACCTGCTCAAACCTGTAGAGAAGGACGCCTTGTATGCTGCGATCCGGAAACTACAATTGTTGAAACAATCTGCACAACAGGTTACCGATTACTCCCCCTTGCTGGAATTCTTCCAGAGAAGTAAGAAACCTTACAAAAGCCGCTTCCTGGGTAAGATCGGGAATAAGAGCTTCTTCATAGATATCAGTGATGTCGCCTATTTCATGGCAGACAACAAGATCGTTTACTTATTTACGCATGATGGTTTACGTTATATCATTGACCATACACTCGAACATCTTGAAACTGTCCTGGATCCCGGCCAGTTCTTCCGGGCCAACCGCAGCACTATTGTGCATGTGAGTGCGATCGAACAGGTAAAGCCTTATATCAACAGCAGGCTGAAGCTGACCATCAAATCAGGTACTGGTAAGGATGAGTTGATCGTAAGCAGGGAAAGGGTAACAGATTTCAGGTCATGGGCAGACAGTTAAAGTAATGGGTATGCGATTAAGTTTCATTGTGGTATTCTTATTTGTTGCTTTGGGATTGGCTGCGCAATCCAGGACGGAGGATGTGGTATATCTCCAGAACGGGAGCAGTATGCGTGGTAAGGTCATTGCAGATGATGGGAAAGGGATAACCATACAGACCAAGGATGGCAGTGTATTCGTATTGAGGAAGGATGAAGTGGTAAGGGTAGCAACAGAACCTGCTTTTGGTTCTTACCAGTATAAGGAAAAGGGGTTCAGCCATTTTACGGAACTAGGGCCTCTGGTGGCAGGTAAGACCACCATTGATGGCGTAACCACTGCGGCTTTTTCCTTCCAGACGGTGAATGGGTATAAACTGAACCAGTATGCATTTACCGGGCTCGGTGTTGGGGTAGATCTTTACGCTACCCAGACCATCATCCCGGTGTTCGGTAGTTTCAGGGGTGATATCCGCAAAGATGGATCAGTCATTCCCTTCTATTTCCTGGACGCGGGATATGGCTTCAATATTACCCAGAACTCTTCTGCCGGTGAAGATTTTAAGGGTGGCCTGATGTATGCAGCAGGATTGGGCATGAAGATCCCCTTCAACAGGACGGCAGGTTTCCTGCTCAGTATGGGCTACCGCTACCAACGTTCTGAATACCTTCAAAACAGCACTACTAAAACGGTTACCTATAGCCGACTCGCTATCCGCGCCGGCTTCTTTCTGTGAGCATAATGCACTTGTTGGGGCAAATGCTTAAATTAGGAGAGAAGCTTCTATTATGCGCGCGATTATTCTATCCTGTTTGCTTTTCCTGGTTATTAATGTGATGGCACAGATCACTCCTGCACCAGACCGCAAGGATGGTGAAGGACCCTGGCCCCAGCTGATCATCCGGGGTGCTATCCTGATCAATGGAACAGGGGCCCCTCCCATTGGTCCCGTCGATATTGTCATTGAACGAAATAGGATCGTGCAGGTAGCAACAGTAGGCTACCCGGGCGTGCCGATTGACAAGGCAAGGCGACCGGTCTTAATAAAGGGGGGCAAGGAGATCGATGCCGAAGGCATGTATGTACTTCCCGGTTTTATTGATATGCATGGCCATATTGGCGGCAAGGATCAGGGAACTCCTGCAGAATATGTCTTCAAATTGTGGATGGCGCATGGTATCACCACCATCAGGGACCCGAGTTGCGGAAACGGGTTGGATTGGGTCCTGCAACACAAGCAGAAGAGTTTGGCCAATACCATTACGGCGCCCAGGATCTTTGCCTATACTGCATTTGGCCAGGGAGCAAAGCAGCCCATCACCACAGCCGAACAGGCTATTGAGTGGGTGAGGGATAATGCCCAGAAAGGAGCTGATGGGATCAAATTCTTTGGTGCTGCACCGGCAGTTATTGATGCGGCCATCAGGGAGAACAAGGAACTGGGATTGCGCAGTTGTTTCCACCATGCACAGATGGATGTTGCCCGTTGGAATGTATTGCATTCTGCCAGGGCAGGACTAACCAGTATGGAGCATTGGTATGGCTTGCCGGAAGCCCTATTCACGGATCGCACCATACAGGATTATCCGCTCGATTATAATTATGGCAATGAGCAACACCGTTTTGAGAATGCCGGTAAACTTTGGAAACAGGCTGCAGCCCCCTATTCCGACCATTGGAACAAGGTGATGAACGAACTCCTTTCCCTTGATTTCACGCTAGACCCAACCTTCAATATCTATGAGGCCAGTCGCGACCTGCATCGGGCAAGAAGGGCTGAGTGGCATGAATGGTATACCCTTCCCTCCTTATGGAAATTCTACAGTCCCAGCAGGATCTCGCATGGATCCTATTGGCATAACTGGGGAACAGAACAGGAAGTGGCCTGGCGGGAGAATTACAGGCTCTGGATGAGCTTTGTGAATGAATACAAGAACAGGGGAGGGCGTGTCACCACCGGTTCTGATAATGGATTCATTTACCAGTTGTATGGTTTCGGTTATATAAGGGAGTTAGAATTATTGCGGGAGGCCGGCTTCCATCCATTGGAGGTGATCCGCAGCGCAACCTTGTATGGTGCGGAGGCGCTTGGGGTCGATAAGGAACTGGGTTCAGTGGAAGTAGGAAAGTTGGCCGACCTGGTGATCATTGATGCCAACCCGCTGGAGAACCTGCAATACCTTTACGGAACAGGAGCTATTGTGCTTGACAAGGACAATAAGGTGATGCGGAAAGGAGGGGTGAAGTATACCATCAAGGACGGCCTGGTATATGATGCAAAAGCCCTGCTGGCAGATGTAAGGAAGATGGTGGAACAGGAAAAAAAACGGACCGGGTTTGTGATCACCCAGCCCGGTATGGAATAAATGTTTTCGGATCGTCGATCAGAACGCCATGGGTTGCTTCAATACTACATTACCCTTGGCATCGAGGATATCGAGTGTAAAGCTCCTGACCACCAGGCCCAGGACAGGTATAATGGTCTTTCTGCCAATGGTTGTTCCCTCAATGGTATGGGTCTGGCCATTGTCCAGGTGGAGTGTCAGGCGAAATGCCCCGACTTTCTGTCCCCATTCAATCCATTCCCGTAATTGGATGAATTGGATAGTGGCCGGCTTGTCAAGGGTAACGGTCAATCCATTTCCTCCCCCTGCTGGTACATGGTAGATCCCTTTCTTCCTGGCAGTCTTCGAATAGGTTTTACCGTTAGTAGGCCAGCTGTACTTCGTGAGGTCAGTGGCAAGGATGTCATTGGCAAAGGTTTTTTCCCTGAGCTGCCTGAAACCCATCAGTGCTGCGGAGTCATTGGGATGGATCAGTCCCCTGCGGTCGGGCGGAACGTTCAGCAAAAGATTAGCGCCACGGCCAACGGATTGCAGGTAAATGGTAAACAACTTTTCCGGGTTCTTTACTTTGTCATCTTCTTCAGGATGGTAGAACCAACCCGGCCTGATGCTCACATCCACTTCTGCAGGTATCCAGTGCTTACCGAACTTGTTGCCCTGGTTGAGGGTGTCTGTGACAGGTGCGCCATGTCCCCTCTTGAAGCCTGCGGTATCCAATAAGTTCCAGTTGGTCTTTCCGGCAAAGCCCTGTTCGTTGCCCACCCAGCGGATATCGGGACCGATATCACTGAAGATGACCGTATTGGGGGAAATTCCCCTGATGGTCGACTCAAAGCGGGCAAAATCATATTCCTGTTTCTTACCGTTGGGGCCTTCCCCATTCGCGCCATCCCACCAGAGTTCCCAGATAGGGCCATACTTGCTGAATATTTCTTTCATGGTGTTGATGTAAACTTCATTGTATTCAGGGGTGCCATAGGCGGGGTGGTTGCGGTCCCACGGTGATATATATACGCCAAATTTCAATCCTTCTTCGCGGCAGGCAGTTGATAGTTCCTGCAATACATCACCCTGGCCGTTCTTCCATTTGCTTTCCCTGACGGTGTGCTGGGAATATTGACTTGGCCAGAGGCAGAAACCGTCATGATGCTTGGCAGTGATGATCAGTCCCTTTGCCCCGGCCGCCTTTGCGATCCTTGCCCATTGCCTGCAATCAAGTGCACTGGGCTGGAAACTGTCAGCCGGTTCATCACCATCACCCCATTCCTTGTCAGTAAAGGTATTGGGGCCAAAATGAAGGAAGAGGTAGAACTCCTGTTCATGCCAGGCCAGTTGCTGGGAGGTAGGGGTTGGACCTACCTTCTCAAGCGCCTGGCCATAGCCTGCAATGCAAAGGGAGGAGAAGAGTACAAGGAATAGATGTCTCATGCAAGGGGATTGTATCCTGAAAATACTACTAATCCACAGATTTACGGGCGCGCAGCATTTCCCGCTTGCCGGGTGGACCGGGGATCTTCTCCACCTTGAATCCTGCTGCCAGTAATGCCCTTCTTACATCCCCTTTGGAACAGTAGGTAACCAGTATGCCCCCCGCTAAGAGATGGTTGAACAGGTTGGTGAAAACCCCAGGAGTCCATAATTCGGGTTGGGCATTGGGGGCGAAGGCATCGAAATAAATAAGGTGGAATTTTTTTTCAGATTGGAAAGATAGAAGGGAGCTTGATGACTTGAACAAGGTAAACCCTTGTGTGATTCCAACCGGCTCATCCCATGCACAGCTGTGCATGGTAGCAAAGGGGCCTTCCAGGGTGCTGTCATTCAAAAGGGCAGCATAATTCAGGGATCCCGCCATAGTAGCCGATAGCGGATACCTCTCCAGGCTTTCATAGTATACCTTCCGGCCTTTGCTATGCTGGAGGGTAAGCAATGCATTGAGTCCTGTGCCAAATCCCATTTCCAGGATATTGATGCATTCGGGTTCAGCTTCACCTTTCACCTTGTACCCTTCCAACAGGGCTTCCCATCCCGCCTGGATGAATACATGCATGGATTCCTGTATGGCGCCATGCCTGGAATGATAGGTGACGTTCATGTCAGGAATGGCAATGGTATGTGATCCATCGGAAGTAACCTGGAGCTTTCTTTCCATCCTGCAAATTTGGGGAAAAGCTGGCAAAGGGTTTGTACCAATACTGCAGTAGTGGGATAAGCGGTGATGGGTTTTACCTGCTATCCGTTAATTTTAATCATGTCATACCTGGATCATCTTTCAAAGGATAAGAAACTGGCCAAGGCCCTCCACAATGGCCCCTTCAAATTAAAGCAACAAATGAAGGTTTACCTGCATTTGTGTGGGTCTATCATGAGCCAGCAATTGTCCACCAAAGTAGCGGATGTCATTTGGAAACGTTTCCTCGCGTTATTTCCCGATGGTGAACCGACACCGGAAGCCATACTGGCAGTGCCGGCTGAAACCCTGCGCGGTATCGGTCTTTCCAACGCCAAGGTTTCCTATGTGCAGAATGTGGCGCGCTTTGCTATTGAACACGGCATGGAATGGAAGCAGCTGAAGAAGATGAGCAATGAGGAAGTCATCGGTCACCTCACGCAGATCAAGGGGGTGGGCCGTTGGACGACGGAGATGTTGCTGATGTTTGCCCTCGGGCGTGAGGATGTTTTTGCGATCGATGACCTTGGTATCCAGAATGCCATGAAGCAATTGTACAAACTGGATGATTCCGATAAGAAAGCTTTCAGGGAGAAACTCCTGAAGATCTCTGCGAAATGGTCGCCCTACCGGACCTATGCCTGCATGCATTTGTGGCGATGGAAAGACGGGGAATGAGACCCCGATGAGGTACAGAATTAAAGAATTGAACCTTCTGGGGGCCGAATACTAATCATGTAAAGGTGAATTACAAAAGCCCGCATTCGCGGGCTTTTGTATTAAGTTTCATGATGGAAGAAAAATGAAAGGTTCATATTCATCGGGGTCCCTTTTAAGAGCTACGGTGTACCCACATTTATTTTAACCCCAGCGGGGTCTCCCGAAGGGGACCCCGATGTATAAAAGGCGAAATATTAATGCATCCAACAGTTAAGCTAATCTTTCAACTACCCGTTGGTCATAAGACACAACGGGGGCGACGGAGGCTATTACATATTATCACCACATAGGCCTTCTCTTCGAGAGTCCCCGATTGATCTCCATCCCACATTCATCAGGGTCCCCTGCGGGAGACCCTGATGAGGTGAAATGAAAGGTTCATATTCATCGGTGTCCCTTTTAAGAGACCCTGATGGGGTAGTATTTTGCAGCTTCAACTAATATCCACTGGTTGGCGCAAAAATCACATTTTCACACCTCGTCCGCCGAAGCCTTAGCGTAGGCAGGTCTCCTATTCACACCGTGCCCTCGTAGCGCAGCGGAGAGGGTGTCCACATCTCCACATCCCTCCCCTGGTTAGCGTACTACCTCACCAGCTTCAACTCCCTGATCAGGTTGCTGGCACCACCTAGCTTATCTATGCACCACAGTACGTAGCGAACATCAACACAGATGGTACGGTTGAGGTCCTTGTCGAAGGCGATCTTATGGCTGAGGGCTTCGTAATTGCCATCGAAGGCAAGGCCAATCAGGTTGCCATTGGCATCCAATACCGGGGAACCAGAGTTGCCACCGGTGATATCGTTGGTGGTGATAAAGGATACCACCAGGTCATTCCGCTGCTTGTCGATGTATTGGCCATAATCCTTTTTGGCGGCAAGTTCCAGCAAGCCTTTTGGCAGGTCGAACTCATAATCACCCGGCTTGTATTTCTCCAGCACACCCTTCATGGTACATACATAATCGTATTTAACTGCATCGCGGGGCTGGTAGCTTTTTACATTACCATAACTCACGCGCATGGTAAAGGTGGCATCCGGATACATTTTCTTTCCCGGATTCATCTGCATGATCCCTTTCAGGTAGAGGCGGGCCAGCTCATTGTTCTGGGTATTGAACTGCTGGAAGAAGGGCATATACTTGCTGTTCCAGTTCTTCAGGAAAGCAGAGGCATAAGCAAAGGCAGGATCTTCCTGGATAGTGGCGGGATTCTTTTTAAAGGCTTCCCATTTGGCATCATTGAAGATGGCTGTGCCTTTGAAAACGTCGGTTGCCCATTTACGGTAGGTGGCATCATCCTTCAGGTCGCCATAATTTCCCTTCAGGTTCTCATAGAAGCCAATGGGATGCTGGTTCTTGTCGATATCATTATAGAACATCTGGGCTGTTGTAGCCAGGATGCGGACATCACTCTCCTTGTTCTCTGCTTCCAGGAATGCCTTTCTCCTTTCTTCTGCATCATCCAATGCCTTCTTCAAGTCTTCTGCCTTGGTATTGGGTGTTGCGGCCAGCCTTTCAATATTCATGAGGGAGGCGGCGAATGCGGCCAACGGTGAACCCATTACGCCCTCATTGATGTACATCCTGTGTTTGGCGTAGGGGCGCCATGATGCATAGGCTTTTTCCCAGTCGCTGAAGATGTCCTTGTATTCAGGTTTGTCCTGCGCCCATTTGATGAAGGCGGCTTCTTCCTTTGCCTTCTGGTCGGCAACTTTGTACTTCAGTAATTGCTTGCTCTCGCCATCGAAGAATTTCCAGTAGTTGGCAATACCTGCGAAGTCCGATGCCAGTTTCAGTTTCACTGCCGGATCCTTCTTCATTTCTTCCAGCATATACTTCAGGCGGATATCGCGCAACCCAACCAGTGAAGGGTTCTCAATATCGGTCTTGAGCTTCACACCATAGGAGGTCTCATAACGGTTGGTAGAACCGGGATAACCGAAGATCATGGCGTAATCCCCATCCTTCACCCCCTTGATGGATACCGGCAGGAAATGTTTGGGCTTCAGGGGAAGGTTGGTGGTTGAATAGTTAGCGGGATTGCCATCTTTGTCAGCATAGACCCTGAATACGGAGAAATCCCCCGTATGCCTTGGCCATTCCCAGTTATCGGTGTCGCCGCCGTATTTGCCGATGCTTTCGGGTGGGGTGCCCACCAACCTTACATCATTGTAGCGTTGGTAAACAAAGACAAGAAACTGGTTGCTTTTGAAGAGTGGACTGATCCGGGCTTCTATGCTTTTGGCCGGATCGGAGAATCGTGCATTGATGGAAGCTATGACTTCTGATTGCTTTTTGGCACGTTCAGCACCTTTCAGGTTGCCCAGCTCGGCCTCTACTTCCTTAGTCACATCCTCGATCTTCAGCAGGAACTGCACACTCAATCCATGCGAGGGAATCTCTTCCTGGAAGCTCTTGGCATAGAACCCATCCTTGAGGTAGTTGTGTTCCACCGAGCTGGCAGATGCGATGGCATCATAACCACAGTGGTGGTTGGTAAAGATCAGGCCGGAACCGCTTACGATCTCACCGGTACAGCCACGGCCAAAGATCACGATCGCGTCCTTGATGCTGGCCTTGTTCATACTGTAGAGTTGATCGGCACTAAGCTTCAAGCCACGTTTCACCATGTCGGCATAGACCTGTTTGCCCAGCAATAAAGGCAGCCACATGCCTTCGTCGGCATAGCTGCGCAGCAGGGTAAAAGACAAAACAATCGCTGCGAGTATTCTTTTCATTCGAATGGAATTTTGGATAGGCAAACCTACAAGAAAATTCAACATCCAATGGGCGTTGCGGCTGTCCGTTGGTGGCTTGCCAGCCCCTGATTTGGGCAGCCTTGTTTTTCAGTATGCAACGATTCCTTATTTTCCCTCATCTGTTATCCAAACCATTTGAACCATGATACTGACTACTACCAACACCATTGAAGGCCGCCCCGTTCAGCAATACCTGGGGGTGGTGACTGCTGAGACCATTATCGGTGCTAACGTGATCAAGGATATTTTCGCCGGCCTGCGTGACTTTTTTGGTGGCCGCTCCGGCACTTATGAAAGGGTACTCCAGGAGGCCAGGGAAACCGCCCTGCGCGAGCTCATGTCCAAGGCCAATTCGGTGGGCGCTAATGCAGTGGTGGGGGTTGATTTTGATTTCGAGACCATCGGTGCGAACGGAAGTATGCTGATGGTGATCGTGAGTGGAACCGCTGTTAGGGTATAATCTCTAGGCATTTTACATTTTGACAGTGCCGGGACCATTGTCCTGGCTTAGCTCCCGGGATCCTGTGATCAATTGGTCATGGTGGTCCCGGGTTTCTTTTTGTCCGTTCGTTTGATCAGCCGGGACTACACAGGATTCCCCTTCGCAACAGGGCAAGGCATTGGTGCCGCATACCGGGCATTGGTAATGGCTATGAACGAAGACCAGGGTAACTGCGTGGCCACAGAAATAACAAAGCTGGGGTGTCATGGTATAAAATTAAGGCAGCGGATGGGTAATGGAGCGCAACAAGCGGTTCAATTTCGGCTGCACATTAAGTCGCTTATCCATTCTTTTCAGGGTGGTATCGGATATGAACCAATTCATGGTATAGGGTTCCTTTGCCGGCTGGTCTCCCGGTTCGGTGATATCCCTGTACAAATGGATGGGGTAATACCTGGCCTTGCTGACCCCGGCTGAATCGGGCCGCTTGTTCAGGTCCCGCGTATAGGTTTCCATCCTCCGGTCATTGACCGTTGTCTGCATATCATAGGCGCCAAGGATGGTCAGCAATGGCGACAAAAGATCATTCTTGAATGAGCCGATGCGGGATGGGTTGATATTTCCTTGCGGACTGTTGGTGATGTGCAGGACGATGATCTCCAGTTTGCGCATCCTTTCCTTCAGGATCTTATCACTGGTGGTATCGCTCACCAGGGTCATGGCCCGGATCATTTCCTGCATGAAGCCAGCCCCCGAATTATCAAAATAGCCGCCATCTACATAATATTCAGGCCTTAGTTTTCCTGTAGTATCGGGTTGCTGCCTGTTACGCAGTTCCAGCCTTCCCGCGGGGCTGATGAAGGGGAACCTGGCGCCCAGGATTGCAGCTGTACTTAACCGTAAGGAACGGTCACCGGGCATCCATTGCAAAAGGTCTTCCCTTCGGTTATACAAGCCGGTATCCAGCCTGATGGTTGCAATCACGGCGGGATTGCCATCCTGTACCCGGGTGGTATTGATACAAAGGATGGGGTAGGGGTGGTATTTACCCGACTGGCTGATGCATTGGTCAATGTAGAGATTTTCCGGTAGCAGTGATCCCCCGCTTTTTGCATTTGCTGATTCGAAAGCCTTTTCCAGTGCATAGGCCCTGTCCTTGTTGTTGACCATCCACATGAGGGGAGGTATATAGTTGAAGAAGTCATTGCCCAGCATCCTCGCCAATGTAAAGGTGAGGAAGTCCTGGCGCAGATAGCTTTTGGCCTCTTCCTCAAATTTCGGTTGTTGGTTGCCGTTATTTTTCAGGACCTGGGCATAGAAGGTAGCCAGCCCAACGCCACCGCCCGATGTACCAGACATCGCAAATACATGCCGGGAGAAAGGGTCCCCGGTGGCGATCCTTGAACTGTCTTCCAGTCGCCCCAAAACGGATGCCACCCAATACGCTGCCCTGGATGCACCGCCATTGGCCAATACCATGTACACAGGGTAGCGTTGCACACTGTCGATCTCGGGTCGGTTACTGACAAATCGCCTGAAGTATTCTGCAATGGATTGCCGTTTCAGCAGCACATCCTTATCTACATTCCTCCCGGCCAGGCTCACCGTTCGAACCCTGTGTAACTCCCTGGTGGGAAGGAATGCAGCCAGCAGGAAGACGATAAGGTGCAGGTTGATCCTGAATTTCACCGATAAGACGGTAAGGATATTTCCAAACCCCAGCAGTACGGAAAAGGCAAGGATGATGAAGGGGACAGGCCCGATGGCTGTGCTGGTCGGGTAGTGTACGATAGCAGCAATATAGATGATGAGTCCGGTGAGGCTGATCAGGTTGAACCAGAAGAAATAATTGAATTCCTCCCTTGGAAAATGGAGGAAGCGCATCGTTTCTGATCTGAGCCGGCCAATGCCCTTTAAGGTGGCTGGTCGCTCATCCACTGTTGTTTCCTCGGGTGGGCGCTGCAGCCTTTTCCTTCTCAGGTTGATGTATAGCATGTAGAACAACAGGAAAAGGGAAAGCAGCAAGGCTACCATCCTATAGTCGGTAAAGAGTTTCCTGTACACCAGGAAAGGAATGAGCAACAGAATGGTTATACCCGTGATCCATTGCACGACCTTGAGTCGTTTGGCGAGGGTTTCATTTTCAATGATCCTGATAAAATAGCGGTCCACCAGCCAGCAGGCGAGAATACCTGCAATGATGGCAACAAAAGGGTTCTGGTAGATTAAGGATTGGGGATAGGCCAGGTTGGCATAGACCGTGATCATGGTGACCAGGCAGCCATAGCCGATCAGTCGTGGCATTCGGTGCCTGAACCTCAGTTCCATGGCAAATTTTTCCTCGTATTGCTGGTCGGTCAGTTTGGGATTGACATGATGGAGGTAACGCTTATGCTCATAGGTTTTTGTATAGGAAATGATGCGCGAGGAATACCAGCTTACATATAACCAGAAACTGATGGCAATGATAAAGGTGTACTTATTGAGAAGTGCCGGGCCAAATGCACCACCGGTTTCCGTGAAGGTCACCAGGATATCCCTTCCCTGGCCAAGCTGGGTAAAAGAGATAATGGCCAGCCCAAGGAAGATCACTCCGGGAAAGTAAAGCCAGGTTGACCTGAACAGGTTGGAGAGGAAACGGATGGGTTTGTTCTTCAACCAAATGATTGACCTGGCCAGTTTGGGATGCATGCGGAAGACGATTGGTATTCCCCAATTTACAAACTTGTCTGCCTATTACAAATGGATCAGCTTTGTTACTGGTTCAATACCTTCCAGAGCAGGTCCTTCAATTCCGTCAAACCCTGTTGGGTAACCGAGGATATGAAAACATGTGGAATGTCTGCCGGCAATTCCTTGGCAATGGCTGCTTTCAGTTCATCATCCAGCATATCGCTTTTGCTGATGGCGATCACGAAATCCTTTTGCAGCATCTCCGGGTTGTATTCCTTCAATTCATTGAGAAGGATATTGAATTCCTTCCGGTGGTCGGCACTATCGGCCGGGATCAGGAAAAGAAGGATGGCATTGCGTTCAATATGGCGAAGGAAGCGATGGCCAAGTCCCTTGCCTTCTGCCGCACCTTCAATGATACCGGGAAGGTCAGCAATGCAAAAGGAACGGCCATTGCGGTATTCTACCATCCCCAATTGCGGAGACAGGGTGGTGAAGGCGTAATCAGCAATTTTGGGTTTGGCTGCGGTGATGGTGCTCAGCAATGTAGATTTCCCTGCATTGGGAAAGCCTACCAGCCCAACATCGGCCAGCACTTTCAATTCCAGGATCTTCCAGCCTTCCTCTCCCGGCTCACCCGGCTGTGAATGCTCCGGAGCCTGGTTGGTAGGGGTGGCAAAGCGGGCATTTCCCAATCCCCCGCGTCCGCCGCGCATAAGGATCAGCTCCTGGCCATCTTCCAGGATCTCGGCTTCCAGTTCACCGGTCTCTTCATCACGCGCAATGGTTCCGAGCGGAACGTCGATGTAAACATCTTTCCCATTCCTTCCGGTACAGTTGTTCCCGCTTCCACTCTCCCCGTTCTCGGCAAGGATATTCTTGAAATACCGCAAATGCAGTAAGGTCCAAAGGTTCTTATTTCCCCTCAGGATAATATGGGCGCCACGGCCGCCATCACCCCCGTCCGGACCGGCTTTCGCGTTGAATTTGGTACGAAGGAAATGCTTGCTGCCTGCGCCACCATGGCCACTGCGGCAGAATACCCTGATCTGATCGACAAAATTGCTTTTTTCTGACACTTGCGTTACTGATTGTCTGCGAAGGTACAGCATTGCCAAGGATTAGGGAAGTTTGCCTCCCTATAGGGTGCTTCAGGACTGTCCCTTTTCCTTTTTGATCTGTTGCCAGGTGGTGTACAGGAGTTCCTGTTGGGGCCTGTTGGCCGGTAATGCAGTAAGGGGTTCACAGGGTTGCCAGTATTGCTGCATCTCAGCAGGCAGGGCCTGGTAAAGGGCCGTTCCACTCGTCTTCCAGGCGATCATATCATCCGACACTTCCTTGATGATCTTTGCCGGGTTGCCCGCCAGTAAACTGCGAGCCGGTACCCTGGTCCCTTCCTTTACAAAGCTCATGGCGCCCACAATACACTCATCCCCTAATTCAACATTGTCCATTAATACGCTATTCATCCCAACCAGGCAATTGCGCCCGATCTGTGCACCATGGACCACCGCACCATGACCAATATGCGCACCTTCCTTCAGGAGAACTGTAATGCCCGGGAACATATGGATGGTGCAGTTCTCCTGCACATTGCACCCGTCTTCCAGTACAATACCGCCCCAGTCGCCGCGAAGGGCTGCGCCCGGACCGATATAACAGTTCCGGCCAATGACCACATTGCCCGTAACCGTGGCTTGCGGATGCACAAATGAACTGGGATGGACAACCGGTATGAATCCCTTGAATGAATAGAACATACTGCAAACTACAAACAAGTAGGTACTTACAAAGGTATAAATTCAGCTATACCTGCCGTATTTGTAAGTATCGCAGGTAAACTGAATTGGAAATTCTTTGTTATTTTCAATGGATCAATCTACCGGTTAGGGCATTCTGTAAACCAGTCAATGCAGAGCTTATGAGAAAATGCCCGCTTCCGCTCCAGACCGGATGCTTATTCCTGGCAATTTTTTTGTTACCACTTGTTGGTGTAACCCAGTCGGATCCTGACCTGGTGATGCTCATCAACAGGACCTGGGAAAAGAGTTACGTACTTTCCAACCAGCAACTGGAGCGGGAACTGACAAAGGAAGATGCGGCGCTGTTAAAGAAGAAATTTATTCCCACCCTATCTGTATCTGGAGGTTATGGCTATGAATTATCACGATTCAAGGTTGACCTTGACCCGACCACTATCCCCATCATCAATATTCCCCTATTCAGTGACGCTGCCAGCATCCCGACAAGGGGTAATGTATTGAACGGCGGTATCAACAGCCAGTTTGTACTTTTCAGCGGCGGTCAAATCCCCGCTGCCATAAAGGCCCTTGAAGCCAAGGAGAAAGCCCAGGCCATCATGGAGGATAAGACCAGGCTCGACCTTGCTGACGAGGTCATTAAGGCATATGAACAATTGCTGTTGTTACAACAGGTAGAAATAGTGCTGGAAGAAACGGCAAAAAGGCTGGATGCGGAGAAGATCTTGGTAGATCGGTCCATAAGTGCCGGATTAACTACACCCTATGACCGGAAGAAAATAGAAGCTGCCATGCTTGGGCTGGCTGCAAAACGCGAAGAAACTGCCGGCAAGCGGAATTTGCTGGTCAAACTCCTGCATACCTATAGTGGAATTGGCGTGGATACCATCAGCAAGTTCAGGGGTGCATTAATGCCTTTATTGGTCGATACTATAACCAATACTGTTGTGAACCGCCCGGAGGTAAAGGCGTTGGAGGCGTCCACAATAGCCCTGCAATTGAAGCAGAAAGCATTAAAGAAGGAGTTCGTGCCGAAAGTTGCCGGATTGGTAAGCCTTCAATATTTCAACCTGTTTGACATGAAGTTCAAAAGCCCACTTACAGACCGCGACCTGAAGTTGAATACTTTCCAGGCTGCTCCCCTCTTGTTCATGGGCGTTGGCTTCAAGTGGGAAGTTTTCAATAGTGGTAAAACCAGGAGTGAGATCAGGCAGGCTCAACTGGAGATCAAAAAGAACGCCAATACAAGAAGTGAAGCACTGGAGAAACTGGATCTGCTTTGGCAACAATCCAAACTGGAATACCAGGTAGCCAACCACAATATACTGATCAAGGAAAAGCAGGAAGAGATCAACAAGGATGCCCTTGACATAGCCACCAGGAGTTATCGGGAAGGCTTAATGGGGATCACAGAAAGACTGGCTGCTGAAATGGAATACCAGCAAGCTGTCCTGGATAAATGGCTGGCCATCCAGGCACAACGCAGGGCCGCGGTCCAATTGCTCAAATCAAACGGCACATTAAACCCTAAAATTTTTCAATGAAAATGGAAAAACTACTTGTATGGGTAGCCTGTATGGTGTTGGCAGGTTCCTGTAAAGAGAAGGCACAGCGATCCGGAGTTTTGGAAGGAAGGATCAAAAGGGAGACCATTAGTGTTACCACCAAAATACCCGGAAAGGTTAAGGAGATCTATGTGGTGGAAGGCCAGGAAGTAGGCAGGGATAGTGTGTTGATAGAATTGGACATACCTGAGATAGCACCCAAGCGGCAGCAGGCCAAAGGTGCTGTCACTGCTGCGAAAGCGCAATATGAAATGGCCGTTAAAGGCGCAACTGATAACCAGATCAAACAACTGGAGGCAAAGCAACGCGGATTGGTTGAGCAATATGAGTTCGCCAGGAAAAGCATTGACCGGCTGAATCAATTGTTGAAGGATTCAATGATCGCCCCTCAAAGGTATGATGAGGCCTATGCCAGGTTCCAGGGTGCGAAAGCGCAGTTGGACGCGGTTAATGCCGAATTGGAAGATGCACGCAGGGGAGCCAGGAAGGAAATGAAGGAAGCCGCAAAAGGGCAGGAGCAACGTGCCCTTGGGGCTTTGGAAGAAGTGGAGGTGGCTTCAGGGGAAAGGCTGCTTCGTGCTCCGGACGCTATGACAGTGGAAACGATCACATTAAGGAAGGGGGAACTTGCTACTCCCGGCTATGTGATCGTTAATGGTTATCTCAGCGGCTCCACCTTTTTTCGGTTCACCATTCCCGAGAGTAAGATCGCTGCATACAAACAGGGTCAGCAGGTTTCGTTATCCATACCCTACAATAACCAGCGGATAACAGGCAAGATCATTGCCATCAGGCAATTGGCCAGGTATGCAGATATCACCAGTGCTTATCCGGACTACGAGATGAGCGAGGCGATCTATGAACTCAAGGTGCGTCCCGATGACCAGTCGCTGGCTGCTACCTTATTGGTAAATGCAACTGCAATCCTGGAAACCAAATAATCCTTATGCGAAACTTTTTCTGGCTAATTGGGCGTGAATTTGGGTTGTTCTGGAATAACAGTGTGATGAGGGTGCTGTTCATCGGTGCTCCCATCTTGTATGGATTGTTATTTGGTGCTGTTTACCGGAAAGGTAAACTCACTGACCTTCCCATAGTGGTGGTTGACGAGGATCGTTCACCGATGAGCGCATCCCTGATCGATATGCTGGAAGACAATGAAACCCTAACTGTGGCATTGGTAAAGGCTGATAAAACTGCGCTGCATGATGCCATGATTGGATTAAAGGCCAGTACCGTGGTCATGATCCCTGAGCATTTTGAAGCTGATGTCCTGCAACAACGATACCCTGAGGTAGTGGTAGATATCAATACGGGAAATATTGTGATCGCTAATTACGCTTCCAAGGCCATACAGGTGGTTCTGGGGACATTCAGTGCAGGTGTTGAAATTGCGGGCTTGCAGAAAAGGGGATTGGCACCCGAGGTTGCCATGACCCATTATGAGCCTTTCAAGGTGAACTATATCAGGTATTTCAACAAGGCAGCCAACTATATGTACTTTCTGTGGCCGGGTATGTTGGCAACCATATTGCAGCAGGTGTTATTGCTGGTTTTCGCCCTGAGCTTTGCCCAGGAAATGGAAACAGGAACTTTTCAGAGCGTGCTTGTACCAAGGTCAGGCTCACCTTTCGTTGCACTACTGGTGAAGTTGCTACCGTATTGGTTGATGGCGGCCGTGATCTGGTTATTCTATGGATGGTTGCATCGATTTTTCCAGGTACCATTAAGCTTTGACATTGGGAAGGTTACCCTCCTGGGTTTCCTCATGGTGGTAGCGGTCTCCTTCCTTGGCATACTCGTCAGTGTGCTCATACCCAGCCAGCTCAAGGCAACCGAATTATTGATGGTGGTGGCTACGCCGAGTTTTGTATTGAGCGGTTTCACCTGGCCATTGAGCCAGATGCCCGAATGGCTGCAGTGGGTTGCTGCAGTGATCCCATTGACCCATTTCCTGGAAGCTTACCGGGTCATGGCGGTAGAGAATGGTTCATGGTCCGCAGTAAAGCCACAGGTCAATGCCTTGCTGATCCAGTTGCTGATATATGGTGGACTGGCATTCCTGGTACTATGGTGGAAATTTTCAAGGGCAAGGAAAGCTAAACACCAAAAGGCATGAATTAACCTGGGAGATCCACCAGGTTTTTCCCTGTACGGAAACAAGTCCCCTTGAACAGCGCCACCTGTTCGTCCTTCTGATTGGTGACAGTGATCAAATAGACACCAGTACTTCTGCCATTATGCACTTCCTTTGCTTCTGCTATCAGGGTATCGCCGGTATTCACTGCCCTTGTGAAGGTGATGGTGACATCAAGGGCCACGGATAAATTATTGCGGTTGTTGCACGCGAAGGCAAAAGCACTGTCCGCCAATGAAAAGGCTACGCCACCATGGGCAATGCCAAAACCATTCACCATTTCCTTCCTTACGGTCATCTGTATGCGACTATAACCTTCCTTTACTTCCAGCACTTTAATGCCCAGCCAGTTGCTGAAGGCGTCATGTTGCATCATATGGTCAACGACCTTGCGATGCAGGTTACTACCGGGTGCGTCGTTCATGTTTATTTTCCTTTGAATTGAGGTGCCCTTTTTTCCAGGAATGCCTGTACGCCTTCCTTGAAGTCATCGGTTTCTGCAGCACGTTGCTGGAGTTTGTCTTCATTGGCCAGTTGCTCCAATAAAGCGTGGGTAAAAGACCATTGTAATGCCTTCTTGGTATAGGCCAATCCAACTGTTGGCATCTGTGCCAACGTTTCCACTATTTTCCTGGCTTCCACCTCAAAGACCTCATCCTCAAAATATTTGTAGATCATTCCAAGGCGTTCCGCTTCCACGGAATCTACTTTATCGCCCAGCATCATAAGGGCACTGGCTTTCTGGTGGCCGATCAACCTGGGTAAATAGAAGGTGCCGCCGCTATCCGGTATCAGGCCAATTTTGGAGAAAGCCTGGATGAAGGATGCAGACCTTTTCGCCACCACAATATCACAGCCAAGTGCAATATTGGCACCGGCTCCTGCAGCCACACCATTTACCGCAGCCACTACGGGTTTCCTTAGGTCACGGATGGCCATCACGATCGGGTTATAATGTTCGGACAGGATCCTTGCCATTCCCGGTCCATTGGGGTCTACCACTTCTGCCAGGTCCTGGCCTGCACAAAAACCTTTGCCTGCACCGGTCAGGTAAACCGCACGTACTGATTCCGATTCACATTCTTTCAAGGCCGCCTGCATTTCAAAAGCCATCTCCCTGTTGAAGGAGTTCAGTTTGTCCGGCCTGTTTAGGGTGATATTACCAATTGAATTTTCTATGGAGAATAGGATAGAAGACATATGGATTGAATTGTTGTTTTAAAGATCGTTATTCCTGTTAAATGATGGAATTGAATTTGTTGGGGATTCCCTCCTGGCCAGTTGTTAGGAGCATGCGGTCACCTTTTACTACTGGTGTACTGCATCAATGGCATTTGAAATAATCGAAGGGTTCCTGGCAGTCGTCACATTTATACAATGCCTTACAGGCGGTGGAACCGAATTCGCTTACCCTGTGGGTATGCCATGACTGGCAATGCGGACATTGAACGGCTTCCTCGCGTTCAAAATATCCTGTAGTGCATGCCTGCTGTTTTGGATTGGGTGGGGCAATGCCGTAGGCTTTTAGTTTTTCCTTGCCGGCCTCCGACATCCATTCGGTTGTCCATGCGGGTGAGAGCACCGTAATAATGTCAACATTCCGGAATCCATGTTGCAGCAGGGTGAAACGGATATTCATGCTGATGGCATCCATGGCCGGGCATCCGGTGTAGGTTGGGGTAATGGTGATGATGGCCTTATCTCCCTCAACCTGCACTTTTCGGATAATGCCCAGGTCCACTAGGGTCAATACCGGCACCTCAGGATCCGGGACCGTCTCCAGTAGTTCCCAAAGCTTTTGCTCGGCTTCATTGATATGGGTAGGGATAGCGTTCATCCTGATCACCATTCACTATTTGGATAAGTCCTTTGCATGAATTGCATTTCAGCCAGCAGGAAGCCCAGGTGTTCTGTATGCACCCCAATCTTGCCACCAGTCTGCATCCATTTGGAAACTGGAATTTCGAGGGTCGCTTCAGTAAGGGTTGAACTTACCCTTTCCATCCAATTGGTTTTGAGGGTTGATGGATCCGGACAACTTCCTGTTGCGGCCAGTTCTTTTTCATACAAAGCCGGCTGGAACATCTCATCGCTGAATTTCCATAAGGCATCCAATGCATTGACCATGCGGCGGTGGCTTTCTTCCGTTCCATCACCTAGCCTGATCACCCATTCACCACTCCAGCGTACATGGTAGGTAACTTCTTTGAGTGCCTTTTCTGCAATTGCGCTAAGGTTACTGTCCTTGCTTTTTTGGAGCGCATTGTATAACTCGAACTGGTAAGCACTGAAAAGGAATTGCCGGAGGATGGTCTTTGCCCAATCCCCATTATCCTGTTCTACCAGCAGTAAGTTGTAGAATTCATTGGCATCCCGGAGAAAGGCGAGGTCATCTTCATCAACAGCTCCTTTCACCATCTGGAAAGCGGGTGAGCCAATGGTGGAGGAAAGCCCTTCCTTGTGCTGTTCATAGATGCCGGCAGCATATTGGTAAAGGTTCCTGGATTGCCCGATGAGGTCAAGGGCAATATTGGAGATGGCAATATCCTGTTCCAGTACCGGACCATGCCCGGTCCATTCACTGTTCCGGTGCCCCAGGATCAGTGCGTTATCAGCAAGGTGAAGGACGTATTGAAAGAGCGCGGTCATGGATAGTAGCGTTGTTGAAGTGGAAGAAGTAAAATAATCATTTCTAAACTTGTCAGGCCATACAAAGGCAACCTGTCCTTACATATGACTTAGTTCATCAGGCAGGTCATAAAAGGTCGGGTGGCGATAGATCTTGTCGTTGGCCGGATCATACAGGCTATCTGCTTCATCCGGGTTGGAAGCGTGGATGTATTTGCTTTCCACCACCCAGATACTCACGCCTTCCTGGCGCCTGGTATACACATCACGTGCATTCTCAATGGCCATTGCTGCGTCAGCTGCATGAAGGCTGCCGACATGTTTATGGTCCAATCCCTGTTTGCTCCGGATGAATATTTCCCATAATGGCCATTCGTTGGCATGCTGTGACTGTTCGCCCTGGCCGCCTGCCTGTTCACGGTCACCGTAATCGCCGTAACATATCTTCTTCAGCAAATTGTTCATCACTTATTGGGTTTAAACCCTATGCGGGTCCTGTTGGAAAATTTTTCCTGCTTTACTTTTTCGTTGATCAACAGGTCGAGTGCCTTAAAGACCTCTTCGAAATTCCTGTTGTATTTTATTTAGAGTTCCCTGAGTTTTTGCTGCAGGTCTTCTACATGCATCTGGTAGCTCCTGAGCATCACAAAGGTCCGGATGATGAGGATATTGGTTTCAATGGCCCTTTCGCTGCCCAGCACACTGCTCAGCATAGCCACCCCCCTATTCGGTAAAAGCATAGGGAAGGTATTTGCGGTGTTGGCCCCGTCCATTTAAGGTCACAAATTGTGACCTTAAAGACTGGTACTCTTCTGCATTGCATTGAAACATAAAATCAGGCGGAAACCTTGCGCTATTGCGTTTAACCGCCTGGTTCAGCACCTTCGTCGGTACCTGGTAGAGGGCCGCAAGGTCATGGTCCAACATCACTTTCTGTCCCCTCAGCTCAAAGATCTTTTCCTGGATAACACTGATCTGCATAGCCTGGTATTTGCCCCCAAGCTAGCTGTAATACCTTCCTCAGGCAACGGCCTTTTCACCCTTTCTGGCGCGCTTGGCAGCAAAGGCCATCGCTGCCTCCCTTACCCATGCGCCATCTTCGTGGGCCTTGATCCTGGCGGCTATCCTCTCCTTATTGCAGGGGCCATTGCCACTGATCACGTTCCAGAATTCTTCCCAGTTGATCGCGCCGAAATCATAATGCCCCTTTTCCTCGTTCCATTTAAGGTCCGGGTCAGGGAGGGTCATGCCCAGGATCTTGACCTGCTCTGCGCAGACATCCACGAACTTCTGCCTGAGCTCATCATTGGAGAAGCGCTTGATCCTCCACTTCATGCTTTGGGCAGTATGCGGTGAGGCATCATCGGCAGGTCCAAACATCATGACACTGGGCCACCACCAGCGGTTGATGGCATCCTGGCACATCCTGCGCTGGGCTTCCGTTCCCTTGCTGAGCGTGAGCAGGATCTCGAAACCCTGGCGTTGGTGGAAACTTTCTTCCTTGCAGATCCTGACCATTGCCCTGGCATAGGGTCCATAGGAGGTCCTGCAGAGCGGCACCTGGTTCATGATGGCAGCACCATCCACCAGCCAGCCGATCGCACCGATATCTGCCCAATTAATGGTGGGATAATTGAAGATAGAAGAGTACTTGGCCTTACCGGTCAACAATTGCTCGGTCATCTGGTCGCGGGTAATGCCAAGGGTTTCGGCTGCACTGTAGAGGTAGAGCCCATGACCAGCCTCATCCTGCACTTTGGCGATCAGTGTGGCCTTGCGGCGAAGGGATGGGGCGCGGGTGATCCAGTTGCCTTCCGGCAACATACCAACAATCTCACTGTGTGCATGCTGGGAGATCTGGCGGATCAACGTCTGGCGGTATTTCTCCGGCATCCAGTCCCGCGGTTCGATCCTGATCTCGCGGTCAATCTTGTCCTGGAATATCTTGTCCAATTCTTGCTCCATAACTGGCAATTCTATGGTTACAAATGTAAGGAATCTGGCACTATTAGCTAACGAGTGTTAGCTTTTTGGCCGGGTTTTACATAAAATGCTTCATCGGTCCCCTGCCTTGGAACATGGAGACGCTAAGGCAGAAGGCTTTCTCTTTTATTTGGAATCGAAATCCACTACCACCGAGCCCGACCTGGGATGGGACTGGCAGGTGAGGATATAGCCGGCTGCTACCTCATCGGGTTCCAGGGCATAGTTCACTTCCATTTCCACTTCCCCGCTCACCAGCTTGGCCCTGCAGGTGCAACAAACCCCTCCCTTACAGGCATAGGGCAGGTCGGCACCTTCCTGCAAGGCAGCATCCAGGATGCTCCTGCTATTAAAGGGTAGATCGAAATCGAAACTGATGCCATCCAGCTTTACAGACACCCTGGCAACAGGGCCGGTATCCTTGGCATCGGCTTTTTCCATTTCCCTGGTCCGTTGGGCCTGGCCGGGACTGGTAAACAGTTCGAAGTGGATCTTTTCGGCCGGCACTCCCTTTGACACCAGGAAGTCGCGGGTAGAAAAGATCATGGCCTCGGGGCCACAAAGGAAATAATGGTGGACAGATGGCCAGTTTATGACCTGGCTGCCCAGCTGTTCGCATTTGTCAGCATCGATCCGGCCATGGTTGATGGCGGCATCTGTGCGCTCCCTGCTCAGCACATGGATGATCCTGAAGCGATTGATGTATTTGTTCTTGATGGCTTCCAGGGTTTCCCTGAAAATGATGGCATTGCGGTTCTTATTGCCATACACCAGGGTGAAACTGCTATTTGGCTCTGTAGCCAATACCGTCTTGATGATGGAAAGAATAGGTGTGATCCCGCTTCCTGCGGCAAAGGCCACATAATGGTGGTGATGGCTGGGATTGAGTTCAGTATAGAACTTCCCGGTAGGCGGCAATACATCGAGTTGCTGGCCTTTTTGGAGTTGCTTATTGGCGAAGGTGGAGAACTTACCGCCTTCTACCTGTTTCACGGCCACCCGCAGTTCGCCTTCAAGGGGGGAGCTGCAAACGGAATAGGAGCGACGGATCTCTTCCCCGTCGATAGTGGCTTTGATGGTAATATTCTGGCCTTCGCGGAAACGGAAGGTCTCTTTCAGTTCTTCCGGAATATCAAAGGCAATGGATACGCATTCGTTGGTTTCCCTGCGGATATCACTGATGGTCAGTGGATGGAAATGGATGGACATAGCAATCGTTCTCTTGTTAAGCTTTCAACCCTTCAACCATGATCAGGACCATGTTTTCTTCGAGCTGGCGCGGACTGATCTTTTCCTTGCTGCGGTGCCAGCTTTCAATACCATTCACGGCGTGTAACATGATGAGCACAGCGGTCGGGGCATCTATGGGTTTGATCTCCTTGCTGGCGATACCGGCCTCGATGATGGATGCCAGTCGTTTGCGGTAGGCCCTGCGCTGGGTATGGAAATTGGAGAGATAGGGGTCTGACAGGTGGCGCCATTCACGGTCTGCCACGATCACCATCTCATAGTTGTTGAACATCTGCTGGATGTGGAACCGAAGGATGGCTTCCACTTTCTGGATGGCGTTCAGTCCACTGTTCTCGATCTCATCACAGGCGGTATTGAAATCATTGGCCACCTTGAAACAGATCTCCTGGAGTAATTCTTCCTTGGACTGGATATGGTTATACAGGCTGGCGGCTTCTACGCCAACGGCTTCTGCAAGGTCGCGCATGGAGGCTGCCTTGAAACCCTTTTCCCTGAACAGGTGGGTAGCGGCCTCAACGATCACCTCCTTTTTGGTTCCGTTTTGTTTGCTTTTGATCTTGGCCATAGCTCCCAAATATACAAACGAACAAGTGTTAGTGGAGCGCAAACCCCATGTTTTGCGGTATTTTTTCAAAAGATGGCCTAATTTCGCGCCGGTTTGGCCGGTTTTTGGCCCGACCCAAACAAAACCTTCAATTTATATTATGTCTTTGATCGTAGTGGGTACCATGGCCTTCGATGCCATCGAAACACCTTTCGGAAAGAGCGGCCAGATCGTTGGCGGTTCAGCAACTTATGTAGCATGGAGCGCCTCCAATTTTGTGCAGCCGGTCAACCAGATCTCCGTGATCGGTTACGACTTCCCGAAGGATGAACTGGATGCCATGCAGGCCAGGGGGATCAACCTCGATGGGGTACAGGTGAAACAGGACCAGAAGTCCTTCTTCTGGGCCGGCCGTTACCACATGGACATGAACAGTCGTGATACACTCGATACACAGTTGAATGTGCTGGCCGATTTTGACCCTGTGGTTCCCGATAGCTTCCAGGGCTCTGAGTTCCTGATGCTGGGTAACCTGATGCCCAAACTGCAATTGAGCGTGATCAGGCAATTGAAGCAGCGCCCCAGGCTCATTGTGATGGACACCATGAACTTCTGGATGGATACTGCCATGGAAGACCTGGAAGCAGTTTTGAAAGAAGTGGATGTGCTGATGGTGAACGATAGTGAGGCCAGGCAGCTCAGCGGACAATATTCCCTGGTGAAGGCGGCTAAAGAGATCCGTAAGATGGGTCCCAAATTCCTGGTGATTAAGAAGGGTGAACATGGTGCCTTGCTTTTCCACGAAGACCAGATCTTCTTCGCTCCTGCCTTACCGCTGGAAGATGTTTTCGACCCAACCGGTGCCGGTGATACCTTCGCCGGTGGCTTCATTGGCCATATTGCCGCCACTCGTGATATTTCTTTCGAGAACATGAAAACTGCCATCATCAAGGGATCTGCACTCGCATCTTTCTGTGTAGAGAAATTTGGCAATACCCGCATGAAAGAGATCAATGCAGCCGATATCGACGCCCGTATGCGCCAGTTTGTTGACCTTGTGAATTTTGACATTACCCTCGCTGCCGAATAATCTTTTCGGAACATCAATATTTAAGCCCCGTCCGTTACTGCGGATGGGGCTTAATTTTTCCTGCGCACCAGGCTCACCGGAAGTTTGGCCTTCTTCCTCTTGCCATTGGGGTGGTAATAGTCTGCCACCAGGATGTAGATGCCTGTCCCAAGTTCCCTGTTGCCTTCCCCAAGTCCTTCCCAATGGAATTGGCCCTTTCGCCCGCACAGCGCATTGGCCACCAGCTTCCTCACTTCTGCACCGGAACTATTGTAAATGGTGATGTTCAATACATATCCCGCTTCGGGAAAAGCATATAGAATGACCAGGCGGTCATCCACTCCATCCCTGTCGGGGGAGAAAAGGTCTTTCTCCAACTGTACGACAGCTGACCCTTCTTCGTTTAGGTATTGCTGTGAGTTACGGTAGCCGGGTGTTCCCCAACCGGAAGATGCGGAAGCTGAATGCCAGTTCCTGCTGTCATCCGGCGGTCCATTGGGGTCGAGCCGCTCCAGGGCTATGCCTTTGGGATCCCTTACCAGCTTATGGTGCCAATCCGCCGTATAAGGTATTTCCTCCAGTATGTTCCCCTTCCTGTGTAGTACTACCAGCCTTCCTTCTTCCGCAGCCAGTGAAGGTAAAGGGGATGATTCCAATACTGTTCCCAGTCCACCCGTGATATACTGTTGTTCCAGCCAACCGGCATCGTTTGTGCATACCAGGTAGTGACCGGGATAGATATTCCTGGCTTCCCTGCTGACAGGTCTTGGACTGGTGATCATTCCTCCAGCATTCCTTGTGGCCAACCTTAGGTCTGACAAGGAAACGGCGACCACCCCTGCATTATAGAGTTCAATATAATCCGAGCCCCCGGCAGGTTCAGCTGTCATGAGTTCATTGATGATGACCTGTGGTGTGCTGTCCAATGTTGCCAGACCTGTAACAGTATTGGCCGCTGCCATGGTATTATCGGCAAGGTCTGCAAGTCCGATGACTGCTAGCTGATACAACCTGTCCTGCAGCAATGGCTGTGCAAGCTTTAGCCTGACTGAATTGTAGAATGGGGGAAGCAATTCATGCTGAAGGATTGGCAGGGGAGGGTCCAGTACAATATTTCGGTTATTGGTCACATTGATGTCAGCAATTGGCTCATCCATTACCAGTATCACATGCAAACTATCCGGGGCAAAGCTGTACAGCAGTAGGGGAGGGGTTTCGTCCGCTGCTGGTGCTGCAATGCTATTCGGCTGGCCCGGGCTACCCCCGCTTGCCGACCGGCTGGCCGCCCAGTTACGGGGCGAGGAAATGGGATGCAGCAGGTTGATCATTTCATAGCTCCAGCCTCCCCCTGAGGGATTGCCTGTTCCCAGCCATTTTCGCTGGTAGCCTATGGCGTGCACTATTTTCTCTTCCCAGTCCAGCAGATAGATCGTGTCCGATTCATTGTTCAGGACGGGCCATCGTGAAGGACTGGCCACCAGTTCCGCAGCGGGGAAACTGTCGCGGTAAACAGCAGGGCAGACCAGCAGGTAGGCATGTGCGCCAATGACCAGGGAGTCGGGGAGAAGGCCCCTGGTCCGGCCATTGCTGATGGACCAACCTGACAGGTCAATTGCGCTGTCCGTCCTGTTCACCAGCTCAATGTATTCGCAGGACGGCAATTGTTGTGCAGGTTCAGGGTCGGCCATCAATTCATTGATCACCACGCTGAAACGCTGTGCCGGAGCCGAAAAGGCCAGCATTATCCCAACCACCACCATACCCATTCGCTTCATGGAATCGAAATTAACCCGATAGGCCAGACAGTTGGCCGGCCAAATATTTTTTGGGTGAAAAAACCCGAGGCCTTAATTTCGTTCTCCATGATGATTAAAAAACATATGAAACGCACAACAAAACATTTCTCCAAAAGGGAAGGTGTGTAGCCGTTTATATGTTTCAACCATAAAAAAGACTCAGGCCTTCCCACAGTGGAAGGCTTTTTTTTAACCAAAAGCAAGCAATCGAAACAATGAAAGTCGCAGTAGTGGGTGCCACCGGCCTTGTAGGCACCAAAATGTTACAAGTTTTGGCCGAACGCAATTTCCCCGTAACCGAACTGGTTCCCGTAGCCTCTGAAAGATCTGTTGGCAAGGAAGTTGAATTCAAGGGCAAGTCTTACAAGGTAGTGAGCATGACCGATGCCATTGCTGCGAAACCGGCTGTAGCACTGTTTTCAGCGGGTGGCTCTACTTCACTGGAGTGGGCGCCCAAGTTTGCTGAAGCAGGCATCACCGTGATCGATAACTCTTCTGCCTGGCGCATGGACCCTACCAAGCCGCTGGTCGTACCAGAGATCAATGCAGATATCCTGACTGCCAATGACAAGATCATTGCCAATCCCAACTGCTCTACCATCCAGATGGTGGTGGCCATCGATCCGCTGCACAAGAAGTATGGCATCAAAAGGATCGTGGTATCAACCTACCAGAGTGTTACCGGTACTGGTGTAAAGGCCGTTAACCAGCTGATGAACGAACGCAATGGTGTGGAAGGCGAGATGGCCTACAAATACCCCATCGACCTCAATGTCATTCCCCAGATCGATGTTTTCCTGGATAATGGGTATACCAAGGAAGAAATGAAGATGGTGAATGAGACCAAGAAGATCATGCGTGATGATTCCATTCGTGTTACTTCCACCACGGTGCGTATCCCTGTTATGGGCGGCCACAGTGAAAGCGTGAACCTGGAGTTCGAACGCGATTTTGACCTTAATGAAGTAAGGGCGATCCTAGCCGCAGCACCAGGTGTAGTGGTAGTAGATGATCCGGCCAATGCACAATACCCCATGCCCAAGGATGCGCATGAACGCGACGAAGTATTTGTGGGCAGGATCAGGCGCGATGAATCACAACCCAATGCCCTGAACCTCTGGATCGTTTCAGATAACCTGCGCAAGGGTGCTGCAACCAATGCCGTGCAAATCGCGGAATACCTGCAACAGAAAGGTTTGCTCTAAACGATATAGCCAAAGGTTCACTGGCTGGTGGCATTTGTTATGAAGCAATTGACAGTCCTGGATCCGGACATATGCAATAAAAATTAACTATCTTAAAGGGGAGGCTTCGGCCTCCTTTTTTAATGGGCAGGTATGAGATGCTATGTATTGTTGATTTTCCTTAGTGTAATAATGGTTTCTGGTGGCCAGGCGCAGTCGGTATTGAACGATAAACCCTTTTATGATACGCTGAGGGCCCATCGACTAAAAGGTAGGCTGGGAGCGGCTTTCAATCTCAACTATGATGGGAACAGGAAGGTCTTCCTGCTTGGCGATGCATTGGGTTCCTACGCTACCCGCAGGCACCTTTTTGAAGCGGTGGTGAATATGTATTACAACGGTGATAAGTCCGATGAGAGCAACCGTTTCAATTTTTTTGCAAGGGCTGCACTATTCCGGCATGCCATGGTCGCTGATACATTGAAAGGAGAATCCGACCTCTTCCCCGAATTGTTCCTTAATATATTGTATGATGAGGGAAGGGGGTTGAACTATCGTTTCAATGAGGGAGTAAACCTGACATTCAACCTTTACAAGATCAGCTGGACAAGGCTAAAGATAGGAACCGGCATCTTCTACGAACAGGAAAGCTGGCGGGTCTTCGATCGTGAATTCCTGCCTGCACTGGATACCCTTGATCCGGAAGAGATCAAGTTCCTGCAGGAGGTATTGGGAATTGACAAGAAAGGTAATATTAACCGCACCAACTGGCGATGGAACAATTATATCCAGATGATGTTCCGGGTGGGCGAGAAGGTCAACATCACCACCATCGGCGCCTTGCAAATCCCTTTCAGGCCTCCATCGGAAGGCCTTATTGATATCCCGGAATTTCCTGCGACCGATAAACGTTTCCCAAGACTGACCGGCGATATTTCCATTACCTATTCTGCCACGAAAAAATTAAAATTCACTACCCGGTTTTATATCCAGCATGATCAGGGGCAGATCTCCCCCTTTGCAAAGGAGAATGTGTACAGTTTTACCCAGGGCCTGAACTTTAATTTTTAAGTGACAAAAAGAACTGTGGAGTGGACTAATCAAAACTACTGTTGATGAATTGCAGCAATGGCTGAATGGTAGCCATTGCTTCAGTGATCAGTTTTACAGCTGTCCCATCGGTGAGGGAGCGGTCACTGAGTTTCCTTTCGGCAATGAAACTCTTCAGCATCAGGAATGCTGCTGCAGGGGAATCCTTCTCAAAGCCCTGTGGGACGCGGGTAAGCTTGACTTCCGGTTCATTCCACAGTTCCCCGAAGACCGATTTGAATTGTTTAGAACCGATAATGGCTTGGAAATTGTCAAAATTGTAGTCGATCTCCTGGCGGACCTTTTTGAGTTCAGCAGGCATGGGCATGTACAGTCCGCCGCCTACAAAACTCTTGCCCGGCTCAATATGCAGGTAGTATCCGGCCTTCATTGATTTACGGCCTTCCGCATTGATGCTGATACCAAAATTGGTTTTGTAGGGTGATTTGTTCTTCGAGAAACGGATATCGCGGTTGATGCGGAAGAAACATTCCTTCGCTGTCAAGCCCGCAATGGAGGGATCCTTTTTACCGTGGATGTCGATCACCTGCTGCACCAGGGCTTCAGCGTCCTTGCGTGCGGCTTCATAGCGTTTTCTGTATTGGTCGAACCAATCCTTGTGGTTATTGGCGGTAAGGTCCTTCAGGAATTTCAATGTAGATGATTGCAGCATGGTGCAAATTTCAGGAAAGACAATAAAAAATGGAACCAGGTTGCTGCCTGGTTCCAAAAAAGATAAAGGGAAGCCGTTATTTTACTTTCGCCCAGTTCTCACCACTCTTGATCCGGTACATGGTCATTTCACTCACCCCATACTTTTCAGCAAGTTGCTTGATGGTGAGGTTGCGTGATTTGCTGTTCAATACTTTCTTGATCGACTTGACCTGGGAAGCACTCAGTTTCAGACCAACTGAACGATTGGCCTGTACTTTCTTGTAAGCGATCTTGGCCGGACTGGCTTGCTGGTGTTCAATCATCTCATCAAGTGTAGCCCACTTGAGGTTCTTGACTGAATTATCCGTTTTGTTGTGATTCACATGGATCACATAACGGTGCTTTGGCGAAGGTTTCTTTAGGAACAATCTCGCAATCTCCCTGTGGATATACAATGTACCATTGTTACCCGGACGATGCAGGTTAAGTGTCTTATAACCTGTGGTGAGTGAACCGTTCAATAATTTCCCGTCTTCATTCACGTTTTCCGTGTAACTGGCAATACGTCCGCCTGAGGACAATGCATATTGTTTGCGAAGGTGTTTCCATCCCGGAAACTGCAGCGGCTTCCAAACTTCGCCCGGTAATGATTTGATCATCGCTCCCTTTTTTTTAAAGTTACAAAAAGATATGCGATAAAACTATTATGCGTTTAACCGTTACCCACTAAGTCCAAAAATTCTTCTTCGGTAATGATATGGATGCTGGGGATCTTCTTCGCTTTTTCCAGTTTGGAGCCTGCGTCTTCACCTACCACAAGATAATTTAGCTTGCTGCTGACCCCGCTCAGGATCTTGCCACCCTGGGCTTCCGCCATGGCTTCCGCCTCACTGCGCTTCAATCGGTTAAGGGTGCCCGTGAATAGGAAGGTCTGTCCGGCCAGGTTGCCGGAAGCGATACTGCTTTTTTTCTCGCTCTTCATGGTCAGGCCCAGCTCTTCCAGGTCCTTCAGCAGGTCGAGGTTGCCCTTATTGTGGAAGAAATGGTAAATACTATTGGCCACCTTCACGCCTACATCTTCCATTTGCTGCAGTTCTTCCAGGCTCATACCGGCGAAGTCGTAGATATTCTCCACCGACTGTGCCAGGGTCTTGGCCGTGGTTTCCCCCACATACCGGATACCGAGGGCAAAGATCAATCGGTGCAAAGGCTGGCCCTTTGACTTTTCAATGGCCTCCTGCAGCTTGGTGATCGACTTCTCACCAAAACCTTCCAGTCCCCTGATCATATCGAAGGGAAGGCGGTAGATGGAGGGAATATCAGTTAGAAAGCCCAGTTCATAGAACTTCCTCACATTGGCTTCCCCGAAGCCATTGATGTCCATGGCATCCTTGCTCACAAAATGGATGATCCGCTCCACTACCTGTGCCGGACACTCAATATTTACACAGCGCCAAACGGCTTCCCCTTCTTCCTTGTACAGCTGGGTATGGCATACAGGGCATTTATGGGGGAACTGTATCGGGTGTTCATGACCGTTACGGGCTTCGGCTATTGATTTCACGATGTAAGGGATCACATCACCTGCCCGCTCCACCAATACCTGGTCACCGATCATCAGGTCCTTTTCCCTGATGACATCCTCATTGAAGAGGGAAACCGAGGATACGGTAACCCCGCCAATGGGTACAGGATCTATCTTGGCCACCGGTGTGATGGACCCTGTCCTGCCCACCTGGAATTCAACAGCCCTCAACTTGCTGGTAGCCTGCCTGGCCTTGAACTTGAAGGCGATGGCCCAGCGGGGGTGGTGGGTGGTCATGCCCAGCTTTTCCTGCAGGGCTATATCATTCACCTTGATCACCATGCCATCTATCTCGTAAGGCAGGTCATCGCGTTCGGCCTCGAACCGCAGGCAGTAGTCAATCACTCCTTCGATTCCCCTGAAGATCTTCTTCTCTTTTTCGGGGCTGCGGAAACCCAGGTCCCAAAGCATTTTCAGGGTTCCTGCATGGGTGTCCAGCGCATGATGCGGTTTACCTGAATCTGTATGGTAGCTGACGTGGTAAAGAAAGGCTTCCAGGTTACGCCTCCTCACTTCTTCCGGGTCCTTGATGCGCAGGGAACCGGAGGCCGCGTTCCGTGGATTGGCCAGTGGCGGAAGGTTTTGCTCGGCCAGTTTTTCGTTGAAGGCCTTGAAATGCTTCTTACTCAACAACACTTCACCCCTGATCTCAATTTGTTGGATGCCATAGTCCGAAAACCTTGCTGATAGCGGAACGGAACGGATCTGTCGGATATTGGTGGTGATATCATCCCCCTGCACACCATCGCCCCTGGTAGCGCCCCTTGCCAGCAGGTCGTCGTCATAGATCAGTGAAATACTGGCCCCATCGAACTTGGGCTCTACGCAGTACTCAACCTCCTTGATACCGGCACCTTCCCTCACCCTCCGGTCCCAATCAATGAGGTCTTCCGCGTTATAACTGTTGTCCAGCGACAACATCGGCACCAGGTGGTCTACAGTAGGGAAGGAGGGATTAAGTCCCCTGGCCACCCTTTGGGTCGGGCTATCTGGGGTAATGCGTCCCGGGGAATCTTTTTCCAGCCTTTCAAGGGCCTTATAGAGCTGGTCGTATTCATAGTCCGCAATCATCGGTTCATCCAGCACATAATACCGGTATTCATGGAAGCGGAGTACATCCCTCAGGCCTTCGATCTCCTTCTCCGGGATAGTGGGTAATTCCTTCAGTAATGTATGGGTAAGTTGTTGTAAATGATGCGTTTCGTTAGCGTTATACATAAGTCTGTATTGGCCTGTAAAGTTAGCTGCAATGGGCATTGGATGAACAGCGGGGCAGGGCAGGGCATTAAAATCCTCAACAAAACTTGTCCAGTTGGCATTAATGTGTATTTTTAACACATTATTGGATTGTTTGTCATGAGAAAACTCGGCCTACTGCTTTTTGCCTGCCTGCTTTTCCTGCTTGGCCAGGCGCAATTGATCACTGTTTCCCCGGCTTTCCCAACGGAGAGTGATGAGATCACCATTGTATTTGATGCATCAAAAGGTAATAAGGGCCTCTTCAACTTTGGGGGCGATGTGTATATCCACACTGGTGTGATTACCGACCGGAGCACTGGTCCCGGTGACTGGAAATATGTGAAGCAGAACTGGAATACCAATAATCCCAATGACCGTTTGCGTTCCCTGGGCAACAATAAATACGAATACAAGATCAGTGGCGTACGCGCCTACTATGGCGTTCCTGCAGGTGAGGCCATTCGTAAGATCGCTTTTGTTTTCAGGAGTTATAATCCGGGAGGTGCAGCACTCGAGGGAAAATGCTCAGACCTGAGTGTTGACCAGGGCAATATGTACTGGACCATTTACCCTGCCGGTGCCAATGCTATTCGCTTTACTTCTCCGGAATCAGAGCCCCGGTTCAATCCCTATGTGCTTCCGATCACAGCATCGGTAGGTTCCAATATTGCCTTATCAGCCGTTAGCAGCAAATCTGCTGCCCTTGCCCTGAAGCTGAATGGGACTGAGCTACAAGCCAGTGCCAATGCTACCAGCATCCAGGCCAATGCAGCCATTGCTGCACCAGGAGAGCAGGTTTTTGTTGCCAATGCCAACGATGGCAGCACGATTGCCGGTGATACTTTCAAGATATTCATAGCCCCTTCCAACACAGTATTACCCCTTCCGGCTGGCGTGAAGGAGGGTATCAATTATGAACAAGGAGATACGTCTGCCATCCTTGTTTTGTATGCACCAAACAAGGATAGGGTGAACCTTCTCGGCGACTTCAATGACTGGAGGGAATCAGCTTCTTTCCAGATGAACAAGACCCCTGATGGAAAGCATTACTGGTTCAGGCTTACAGGACTTGCGCCAGGGGTGGAATATGGTTTCCAATACCTGGTGAATGGTGACCTGCGCATTGGCGATCCTTACACCGAGAAAGTGTTGGATCCCTTCAACGACCAGTTCATCCCGGCTTCAACTTATCCCAACCTCAAGCCTTACCCGGCAGGCAAGACCACGGGGATCGTGAGTGTATTGCAAACCAGGCAGGAAGCCTATAACTGGCAGGTGAACAGTTTCCAGCGTCCCGATAAGCGGAGCCTGATCATTTACGAAGTGTTACTGCGTGATTTTATTGAGAAACATGATTGGAAGACCATGAAGGATTCCATCGGCTATTTCAAATCCCTTGGGGTGAATGCCATTCATGTGATGCCCTTCAATGAGTTTGAAGGCAACCTGAGCTGGGGCTATAATCCTTCCTACTATTTCGCACCCGACAAATACTATGGCAACAAGAACAGCCTGAAGGCATTCGTGGATGAGTGCCATAAGAACGGCATTGCCGTGATCATGGATATGGTGCTGAACCATTCCTTTGGCCAGAGCCCGATGGTGCAATTGTATTGGGATAAGAACCTGAACAGGCCAACTGCTGAAAGCCCCTGGTACAACCCCATTGCCAAGCATGCCTTTAATGTGGGGTATGACATGAACCATGAAAGTGCCGACACCAAACGCTTCTTCAGCAGGGTGGTGGAGTTCTGGCTGCAGGAATACAAGCTTGACGGATTCCGCTTCGACCTTTCGAAAGGCTTTACCCAAAACAATACCTGCGATATCAACGGGAACAATTGTAATGTGGACAACTGGAGCGCCTACGATGCCAGCAGGGTAAGGATCTGGAAAGCCTATTATGATACCTTGCAATTGAAGTCAAATGGATCCTATGTGATCCTTGAACACCTTGGTGTGAACCAGGAGGAAAAGGAACTGTCAGATTATGGTATGATGCTGTGGGGCAACATGAATTACAATTTCACCGAAGCAGCAAAAGGCGCGGTAGGCAATTCCAATTTCCAGTGGGCTTTGCATACCCTTCGTGGCTGGAACCAACCCCACCTGATCAGTTACATGGAAAGCCATGATGAAGAACGCTCCATGGTGAAGTGTGAAAACGAAGGTTTGTCGGCTGCTGGGTATAATATCCGCGATGAGGCCACAGCATTGAAAAGGAATGAAATGGCCGCAGCCTTCCTGCTGGGCATGCCCGGACCCAAATTGATCTGGCAGTTTGGTGAGTTGGGATACGACTATTCCATTAATTATTGTTCAAACGGAACGGTCAACAATGACTGTCGTACAGATGCCAAGCCGATCCGTTGGGATTATTATACCCAACCCAACAGGATCAGGGTGCGTGAGGTGTATAAGACCATGCTGGGTTTGAGGAACCATCCCTTTTACAAGGCTTTGTTTATGTCGGACAGGGTAACGCCAGACCTTTCAGGTGCAGTGAAGATCCTGAAGTTGAGTACAGATACATCGAACCTGCTGATCATCGGGAATTTTGGACTGGGCTCCACCTCTGCGGCGGTTACCTTCCAGCATTCCGGTACCTGGTTTGAACTGCTGACAGGGAATACCATCTCTGCAACCGGCGCACAGCAAACCATTGGCTTGAATGCCGGTGAGTACCGCGTTTATGTGGACAGGAACATGAATACCTCACCTCCCACACCGGTGATCGATCTGAACAATACCACAGATATCCAGCTGCAGGTGATACCCAACCCGCTGGTGGCCAACTCCCAATTGAAGTTTGCGATCCCGGAAAGCGGGCAGGTGGTAATGCGTTTGTTTGACATGAGTGGAAGGCTGCTGGAGGAAAGGGGGCTTGGATTCAGGGCGAAGGGCATACACAATGCCAGCCTGGGTGCAGCTACCATCAGCCGCCTGAAGCAGGGTACTTACCTGCTCCAGTTACAGGTGAATGGCCATAGAAAAGTACTGAAACTGTTGGTGCCATAAGAAGACAATCTGTTATTTTTGGCGCCTTCGAAACCCTTATAACGATCGCTGCATGAAAAACATCTCCAGGTTCAGCCATTTTGGAGAGCTGAGCGACAAGGACTATTTCCGCATAGCCCTGTCCGTTGACTGTGTTATCCTCGGCTTTGAGGATAATGAGTTGAAGGTCCTTGTGATCAAGTGTAATATCAAGGAGTTCAAGGGCAAATGGTCCTTGTTGGGTGACCTTGTGAAACCCAATGAAGACATTGACAGTGCATCCTACAGGATATTGAAGGAAAGGACAGGACTGGATGATGTTTACCTGGAGCAGGTTCACACATTTGGAAAGGTGGACCGTCACCCGGCAGGAAGGGTAATTACTACTGCCTATTTTTCGCTGGTGAATATCAAGGACTATCAATTGAAATTGTCTGATAACGAACTGCACTGGCACCCGGTAAAGGACATCACCGAGATGGCATTCGACCACAAGGGGATCCTGGATACCTGCCTGGAACGGCTGAGGGAAAAAGTGCTGGACCATCCTGTGGTATTCAACCTGCTGCCCAAGAAGTTTTCCCTGCGCGAATTACAAAGCCTTTATGAAGCGATATTGAACACCAAACTCGACAGGAGGAATTTCAGGAAGAAGTTCTTCATGATGGACTGGCTGGTGGACCTGGATGAACTGGAGCAGGATGTTCCCCACCGTCCGGGTAAATTGTACAAGTTCAATGCCGCCAAGTTTGGGAAGAAGGCCAAGAAAGTAAGTTGATCGTTCAGCAGGGAATTTGCAGCAATTAACCCTTTCAAGCTGTCTTATTACATACCAGTTGGACAAGGAAATTACCCGCCCGGAGATTTTGCAGGAAGGACCAGAGGATATTGTTTAAGTTCTTACCCGCCCCCATTAATCGGGGTTAAACCCAATACAGTAGGGCAATTCAGAAAAAAATTTAATTAGTAAAAAAGTTCAGGATTATTTAACAAATAAGAAAATAATATCTATAATTGCGTACTTTTTACACATTGCTAATGTGTATTTAGTACGCATAATCGGGAAATCACTAAGATTTTTATATAACGCAACAATTATTGATTATGTCCCTGAAACGTCTACTGCTTACGATTGCCTTGCCGTTGTTACTATTGACAATGCAGCAGGGCGTTTTTGCACAGGTCAGAACCATCTCGGGAAAGGTTACTGACAAGGACGGTACCCCACTCTCAGGAGTGTCGGTGATCGTTAAGGGCACTCGAGCCGGGGTGTCTACTACTGCGGATGGCAGCTTCTCCATCCAGGTTCCGGATAACAATGCAGTGTTGGTTTTCTCTTCTGTTGGTTTCACCAGGCAGGAGATGAAGGTGGGTGAAAAAAACACCATTACCCTAACCATGCAGAATGACCAATCCCAGATGGGGGAGGTAGTGGTGATTGGTTACGGTACACAGCGCAAGCGCGAAGTGACCGGCTCCATTGCCAAGGTTAGTTCCGACAAGATCAACTCCATTCCTGCCCCCAGTTTTGAAGCTGCCCTCCAGGGCCGTGCCGCTGGTGTTCAGGTAGTACAGGGTAGTGGTCTGGCCGGTTCCGGTTCGGTTGTACGTGTACGTGGTATCAACTCCATCAGTGCCGGTGGTGACCCGCTCTATGTAGTGGATGGTATTCCCATTACCCAGGATCCTTTCCTGCGTGGTAACAGTGGTGCCATGAACCAGAACCCACTTGCATCCATCAACCCTTCAGATATCGAGTCGGTAGAAGTGCTGAAGGATGCAGCAGCTGCCGGTATCTATGGTAGCCGCGGTGCCAACGGTGTGATCCTGGTCACGACCAAGCGTGGTAAATCTGGCAAGCCCAGTTTCAACTACAACAACCGTATCGGTATCTCTACCTATGCCAACCGTCCCAAGTTCGCGAACAACGAAGAGTGGCTGGCCCTTCGCCAGGAAGCTTGGCAGAATGATGGCAACTCTGGTCTTGCCCCGCTCCCTGCCGGTATTACCTGGGACAAGGCTGCGCAAACCAATACTGACTGGTGGGACCTGCTGACCCGCGATGGTTTCATCAATGAGCATAACCTCAGCATGAATACCGGTGGCAAGAAGATGAAGGCCTATGTTGGTGCTACCTATAGCGATAACCAAAGCTATATCATGGGTAACTCCTTTACCCGTTATGGTCTGCGCGTAAACCTCGATTATAAGTTCAGCGATAAGTTCAAGGCCGCCCTTACCAGTGGCTGGAACCGTGGTGTGAACAAGCGTGTACCTGCAGCATGGTCTGGTGGCCTGGGTGATGCCATGAGTACTGCCTTGCCGATCTATCCTGTTTACAAGGAAGATGGCAGCTACTGGCTGGATGGTGCTAACCCTTATGCACGCATGGTGGAGAACACCTGGATCAACCGTGATGACCGCCTGCTGGGTGGATTGGTGCTGGAGTACACACCGATCAAGAACCTTACCATCAAAGCCAATGGTAACATTGACTATATGATCGGTATGGAAGACAGGTTTGAATCTGCCAAGATCCGCAACAGTACCAGTGGACTGGGTTTTGCCAGAAGGAGCCCGATCTGGACAACCAACCTGAATGCCAACCTGACCGCTAATTATCGTTGGGACATGAATACGGACAACAGCTTCAACTTCCTCGTAGGTACTGAAGTGCAGGAGTCTTATTCTAAATCCTACAATACCGATTTCGGCCGTGAACTGAATGAGCCTTATTATAAGAACAAGAGTGTATGGCAGGATACCAGGGATAGTTTCGCCAAGAACAACCTGATGGACACTACCGAGTTCAATGCCTTCACCTTTAACTCCTTCTTCGGTCGTATCAACTATAGCTACAAGAACAAGCTGTTCCTGCAGTTCACTGCACGTATCGATGGTTCTTCCCGTTTCGGTTCCAACAACAAGTACGGTTTCTTCCCCTCAGCAGCTATTGGCTATACCCTGACAGAAGACGAGTATTTCAAGAACATCGATTGGCTGAACTTCCTGAAAGTAAGGGCCAGTGCGGGTATCATGGGTAACTCCAATATCCCGGCAGGTCGTTACTACACTGCTTATAATGGTGGTAGCCCCTATGTTGGTGGCCAGACCTATTACCTCGACCGCATCGGTAACCCTGACCTGCGTTGGGAGAAGATCTTCAACTTCGATGCAGGCATCGAGTTTGCCGTGCTTAATAACCGTGTAACCGGTGAACTTTCCTACTATAACCGTTCTACCACAGATGTATTGCTGGATGCGGGTCTGTCGCCTTCCACCGGCTTCAATAATGGCTGGAGGAACCTCGATAATTCACTGATCGTGAACGAGGGTGTGGAACTGACCCTGAATGCCAAGATCATCAAGAACAAGGATTTCGAATGGAGTGTGGGTGGTAATATTTCCAAGAACTACAATGAAGTAAAGGACCTGGGTAACCTGAGTGCCGATGCGATCAGTGGTGGTACCAACGATACCCGTATCGCAGTAGGATACCCTGTAGGTACCAACTACCTGGTACGATTCCATGGTGTGGATGAGAATGACGGATTGCCTATCTGGGTTGACATCAACGGAAAGTTGACCAAGACCTTCAGCCTGAACAACCGTGTTCCTGTAGGTTCTGTGATTCCTGACTATGTAGGTGGTTTCAATACTTTCTTCGCATATAAGGGATTTGAATTGTCCGGCTTGTTCACTTACACCATCGGAGGTAACATCTATGATGGTAGTGCCAAGCGCCAACTCGGTATTGTAACTGACTGGAATATCCGTACAGATATCGCTGATAGATGGCGCAACCCGGGTGATGTGGCTACCTTCCCCCGCCTGACCATGCGTCCAGATACCTATTATGGTTTGTCCAGCGAATGGCAGTACAACTCAACCCTGTTCCTGTATGATGCGTCATTCCTGCGTATGAGGGAGCTGACCCTGGCTTACAACCTGCCTGCAACATTGCTTTCCAGGATCAAGATCAATCGTGCACGTTTCTTCGTCACCGGTATGAACCTCCTGACCTGGTCAAAGTATCCCGGTGGAGATCCTGAGATCGCCCGTGACTTTGAGAATCCGCAGGACCGTAACCTGAGCCCCAACGTAACTTACCTGACTCCTCCCCAGCAGAAGTCAGTAACATTCGGATTGAACATTACTTTCTAACAACAAAAAAGATTTGCAATGAAATTGCGTTCATATAGAATTGGTGCTGCACTGCTGCTGGCCACTGCCATCGCTGGTGTATCATGTTCAAAGTATCTCGATCGCCCACCACAGGGCCAGATCCTGGAAGAAGAAGCACTGAAGGATGAAGCCGGACTGCAGCGTGTAGTGAATGGTGCTTACATTACCCTTGGAAGTGAAACCTTCTACGGCGGAAGGACCGTAGTCATCAGCGAACTGTTGAGTGATGAACTGGACGGAACCCTGCTCACCGAAGACTTTGGTGAGATCTATGGCCGTCGTACTTCCATCTTCGGTGCATATAAGAATGACTTTTATTCCAACAGTTACCGTATCGTGGCCAACATGAACAAGGTGCTGGCCAACCTCGATAAGGCTAGTGCAGCCAAGGATCAGATCGAAGGGGAAGCCAAGTTCATCCGTGCCATGGTGCATTTCGAACTGGTTCGCCTCTATGCCCAACCCTATGGCTTTACTCCGGACAATAGTCATCTTGGCGTACCCGTGCGCATTAGCTCAGATGTTAATATCGCTAACCGTGCGAGTGTACAGGAAGTGTACAACCAGATCATTGCCGACCTGAACGATGCGGCTGCAAAGCTTTCATCAGGAGCCACTACTGTTGCCTCTAAGGATGCTGCAAACGCCCTGCTGGCCAAGGTTTATTTCCAGATGAACAAATTTGCTGAAGCGTACGCTGCGGCCAATGATGCCTTAAGCGGAGCCAAGCCTTACCAGTTCGTAAAGTCTGATACAGCATTTACCACCCGTTTCTCCGTTGGCAAGAACAAGGAAGCGATCCTCCTGATCTCTGCACAGCAAAACAATCCCCAGGGTAGTCTTGGAAATGGTCTGCGCGACCAGTTCAGGAGTGACACCCGCAGGCCAACCCTGTTCGTTAATAACGAAACGTTCAACAAGGTGGCCAATACCGGTGATAAGCGTGCGATATTTGTAAGCAATACACTTCAGGCAGGGATCAATGTGATCACTAAGTATAACAGTGATGTCTTTGAATTGCCGGTACTGCATGTGACCGAACTGAAGCTCATCAGGGCTGAAGCCGGTGCTGCTGCAGGCGGTGCTGCCCTTGCAACAGCCATCCAGGATGTGAATGATATCCTGGAAAGGGCATATGGCAATACCAGCCGCAACCTTCCCACCAATGCTGCGGCTGCAGATGTGATCCGTGTAGCACGCGAGCAGCGTTTCATTGAAATGGTGGGTGAAGGCAACCGTATCCAGGAGATCAAACGCATCGGTGCATTGACCGGCCAGAATGTTGATGGTCGCGGTGCCCGTTGGAACTGTCCTGGTCTGGCCATCCAGTTCCCGCAAGGTGAAATGGCCTCTAACACAGAATTCGTAAGGAATCCTGAAGGAGGTTGTAACTAATCTTAAAAAGACATTGATATGAAAAAGTTAAGCTTAATTATATGCGCAGGCCTGCTGTTGAACATGGCAGCCTGTAAGCCGGAGAAATTCGGCCCGATCATCGATGAAGAGAGCTTTTTGGGAAATATCCCCGCCCTTACCGGTGACTGGGTATTGGTGAGTGCCAAGCAGACCGACGAGGAAGCTGGGATCAAAAACTCCCCTTACATCAGCAAGGACATCACTTCTGATTTTCCTTACTCTGAGTTCAAGTTAAAACTGAACAGTGCGTCCAATGCACCTACTGATTTCACAACCACTCCCGGAAATTCCCCGAAGATCATTCCCTTCGCTTCCGGCAAATGGGAGGTGGATAATATTGCTGCACCCAGTCAGGTTCATTTCATCCAGGGTACCGATACCCTGAAGGCCAAGTTCGGATCCTATCCCAGCGCGTTCAGCCCCAGTTTTAAGTTGAAGGTCGACAGGGTGAACGCCGAGTCAGGCAAAGTAACCATGACCTACGAATATGTGTTCACCAAACAGTAAAAGCATTACAATGAAAACCTTGAAATATTTAGTTGTATTCATGGCTGCCTTGTTCAGCGTTTCGCTGGCAAAGGCCCAGAACCCGAAGTTCACTCCTTCGGTGTTTACCCCTGTTGACCAGGTAACCATTGAAGTAGATGTTACCGGTGAAGGCGTGGCAGGTGAAGCAGAATGTTTTATCTGGATCTTCAGTAACCCTGATGCCAGGGATAATGATCCGGCCAAGCCAAAGAAGGATGGTATTGTGAATGGCTCCTGGGGTAATTCAAGTGTTGCCGCCAAGATGACCAATGCCGGCCCCAATAAATGGCGCTTCACTTTTGTGGGTACAGAGATCTTCGGCCTGACACCCGCCCAGTTGGGAACCTTTGGTTTCCTGGTGAAGACAAGGGATGGATCCAAACAGTCCAAGGACTATAAGACATTTAAGTTCGATGCCCTGGTGTTCACCCCAACCATGATGAGGGTGTTCCCTGCAAAAGTTGGTAAGGATGATGCCATCCAGCTCAACTTCGACCAGACCCTGGCCACTGAAGTAAATGACCAGCGCCTGGCTCCCGAAACAGTGGAGGTGACCCTTTACAATGCAGCAGGAGCTGCCATTGGCACCAAGTCCTTTAACCTGAAGGCACTGGGCAACCAGAAGTGGGCTGCCTCTTTCATCCCCACTTATTCATTCACCGTTCCTGCCGGAACCCAGTTGTCCAAATTCACTTACTCCTTCAAGGGAAAGGTGAAGGATGCTACAGGTGGTGATGTGCCTCACCAGACAGGAGCTATTGAAGTACCATTTACCCAATTCAAGTAAACATCATGGTTATGAGAAAAATATTGCTGGCCTTATTAAGTACCGCCCTGATCATTACTTCTTGTAAGAAGTATGATTTTGATAAAGATGGCTCAGGTGAAGGTCTGGATGCCTTCTCCCTGTTGACGCCTGCCAGTGGTGCCAAACTGGCTTTGAATTCAGCTACCCCGAATGAGAAAGTGACCATCACCTGGTCAGCTGCCCGTCCGGGTCTGAATACTGCACCTACCTATACCTGGATCGCTGCACTGCGTACAGGTTCTATTGAACAGCCCATTTTGTCCATCCCTTCAGATAATGAGGGTAAGGATACCAAGCTGACCCTTACCTACAAGCAGATCGATGATGCCCTGAAATCAAAGGGAGTTGCCGATGCGGCCACCGCTGACCTGCAATGGACAGTTATTGCCAACAACGGTGATGTGGAAGTGAGGGCCAACGAAGTGAACTTTATCGATATCACCAGGTTTGGTGATGGTGTTTCACCATTCGCTATTTATGGCCCGGTAAGTTCCAATTCTACTATCGAGATCAATCCTTTCAGCACTACCGACTCAGTGAAGTTTGTATGGCAGACATCCAATTCTTCCAGTACTTCCAAGCCGGTTACCTATACCATCGAGTTCATCAAGCCTGATGGAAGTTTCAGTGCACCCGTACTGGCATCTGCTTCCAATAAGAACGGAATCGATACCGTTCGTACCTGGTCCTATGCTGATTTCAATGAAGCTCTGATCGGTGCCGGTTTCACTGACCTTGGTTCACCGGTTGCCCTCAAGTGGAGGGTAGTGGCCAAGTCTGGCACTTACTCACTGCCATCCCTATACGTAAATGATGTGGTATACCTGCGTGAGTTGAAGTTCTACCTGGTGGGTGGTTCAAGCCCTGCCGGATGGGAGCCTGCGCGCTCTGTCCGCTTCATCCAGGATACCCGTGATGCCAATTACTTCTATGCCTATTCCTACCTCTCTGTGGATGGCTTTGGATTCAAGATCCTGAACCAGCAGGAGTGGCCCGGTGGTCCGCTGAATGCCAAGGATTGGGGTATGAAGAAAGGTTCACCCGGCGACCTCGCTGAGCAGGATGAGGACAACCTCTCAGTTCCTTCAAGCGGTTACTACCGTGTGATGATCAATATGAAGGACCTGAAGTACTGGATCGAGCCTGCGTACGGCCAAATGGCAACAGTAGGTTCTGCTACCCCTGCCAGCTGGAATCCCGGTGCAGCTTTCCCTTCACAGGCCCTCGGTACCAGCGTGATCAACAGGTTTGTTGGAATCGTTGATTTCGTTGGCGGTGGTGAGTTCAAGCTCATCGATTTCAACAACTGGCCTGATGGCAGTCTCCGTGGACCCCATGATTTCGGCCTGAAGTCTGGAACCACGAATGTGCTGGTGGAGCAGGGTGAGAACAATATACCTGGTCCTGCAACAGCCGGTAAGTACCGCCTGGCAGTAAATGCTACTGATCCCAAGAACATTACGTATACCCTTGAGCCTTTCGTTCAGGTGATGAAGATCGTTGGCGATGGCCTTGCTGATTTTCCCCAGTGGAATCCCGGCGGTTCGCCCAATATGACCTACCTGGGCGATGGCCGTTGGACCCTTTCCATCAAGCTGAAGGCAGGCAAGGACTTCAAGTTCCTGGCCGGCAACGATTGGGGTGCGTTTGACTACGAAGACAATGGTGGTGGAACCATCAAGTGGGAAGGTGGCAACAACTTCAAAGTGCCTGGCAATGCCGGTGATGCTGATAAGATCTATACTGTTACACTCGATGAATACAGGGGAACCGTAACCCTACAGTAAGCTAAGCAGTCAGTGTTTTTAGTCTTAAGAGGCTGTCTCAAAAGAGGCAGCCTCTTTATTTAAATGCCGGCTTACTTATGGTTGGCGTAAAAGTCACATCTCCACATCTCCACATCCTCACATCCTCCCCTGGTTGGCGATAATAAACCCAATTATCTCCTCCTGGCTGGCGTCGATCCTGCTGATGGCATCATCAATTTCTTCGCGGCTGACCTGGGCGGCGAAGGAGGGGGTCTTCAGCTTTTTCTGTACGCTCTTCACGTCCATACCCTCGTAGCGGGTGGGACGGATCAGGGCGGCTGCATGGATGAATCCCGACAGTTCATCGAAAACATAGATCATCTTTTCCATGGTGGTTTCTGGTTCCACCCCAAAATGCCGGGGTCCGTGGCAGGCGATGGTCCGGATAATGGCCGGGTCGATATTCCTGCGTTCCAGTTCCTCGATGATCATGCGGCAGTGGTCGTTGGGATATTTTTCCCAATCGGCATCGTGCAGGACCCCTGCCAGCCACCATTTATGGGCTTCTACAGCCGAAAGGCCTTCCCGCTGCAGGGCCCATTGCTTCATAACTTCCCCTACCTGCTTCATGTGGAGCCGCAGGCGTTCATTGGGTACCCAATCCTCCAGGAGCTGGAGGGCTTCCGCTTCCGAAAGTACATTTCCCGTATTGGCCGGGTCGCCGAAACTTGTTCTTCCCAGGGCTAAACTTGCCATTGTAATAGTTTTAAGTGATCAAAGCCTTAACCCGCCTGCATCAGCCGATCTGAGGGCCCCGCAATGGGCTGTGGTGGCTGCTTTGGGCAGGCAAAATAAAAACTTTGTAAAAATTTTTATTGAAAATCAATTAGTTGCATAAGTGGCTGTAAAAATATGCCCTCATTTTCTTGGAAGGAAGGCATCCCTCTACCTAACTTTGCGCTCCGTTTTATTTCATAACCCATGTTACCGGGATGGCGGTAACATTTTTAAAAGTAATTCAAATGAGCAAATTACATTTCACCACAAAGCATGCGAATGCGGCTACCGTTCAGCGCAACTGGTATGTTGTAGACGGTACCAATCAAACCGTTGGTCGTATGTGTGCCAAAATCGCGGCCATTCTGCGTGGTAAGAACAAAGCGTATTTCACTCCGCATGTTGATTGTGGGGATTTCGTTATCGTGATCAATGCCGATAAGGTGAAGCTGACCGGTAACAAGATGGAGCAGAAGATCTATGACACTTTCTCTGGCTATCCTGGTGGCCGTAAGGAAGAACTGGCTAAGGACCTCCTGAAGCGTCGTCCTGAAGTGGTGATCGAGCGTGCTGTTAAAGGTATGCTGCCGAAGAACCGCCTGGGTCGTAAGATGTATAAGAAGCTGTTCGTTTATGCCGGTGCCGAGCATCCGCATACCGCCCAGCAGCCTAAGGCACTGTCCTTCTAATCCCGGTTAAACACAAATCACAAACATTCAAATTCCACATAAATGGAAAAGCAAAAAAATGGTTTAGGTCGTCGTAAGGAAGCTGTGACCCGCGTGTTCATCAGCAAGGGCGATGGCAAGATCACTGTAAACGATAAAGACTACAAAGTATATTTTCCGCTGGTTTACCTGCAGAACCAGGTAGAAGCTCCCCTGAAGGCAATTGAGGCTATCGACAAGTTCGATATCGTGATCAATGCTGCCGGTGGTGGTGTTAAAGGCCAGGCTGAAGCTGCCAAGCTGGGTATTGCACGTGCCCTGCTGGAAGTTAACCCTGAATACCGTCCGGTACTGAAAGCTGCCGGTTTCCTGCGTCGTGATCCCCGTGTGGTTGAACGTAAGAAGCCAGGCCGTAAGAAAGCCCGTCGTAGCTACCAGTTCAGCAAGCGTTAATATTTCAGTTTGTGGTTTGAGGTTTGGGGTGACAGGATTACCCAAACTTCAAACCTCAGACCTCAAACAATTTTTAGAACATCTCTTCAATCAAATTATACAATGGAAAATAACACTTCATTACAGCAACAACTGCTCGAAGCCGGTGTACATTTCGGTCACCTCAAGAAGAAGTGGAACCCCAAGATGTTGCCTTACATCTTCGCTGAGAAGAAAGGTATTCACATCATTGACCTGAACAAGACTACTGAAAGCCTGCAGGAAGCTGCGGCTGCCCTGAAGGCTATTGCCCGCAGCGGTAAGAAAGTAATGTTCGTAGGTACCAAGAAGCAGGCTAAGGAAATTGCTACCCAGTGTGCCCAGCGCGTTAACATGCCCTATGTTACCGAGCGTTGGTTGGGTGGTATGCTTACCAACTTCAACACTGTTCGTAAGAGCGTTAAGAAGATGCAGAGCATCGAGAAAATGCTGAACGACGGTACTTTCGATAACATCACCAAGAAGGAGCGCCTGACCCTGACCCGTGATAAGGAGAAGATGGAAAAGGTTCTGGGTGGTATCGCCCAGCTGGGTCGTGTACCTGCTGCCCTGTTCCTGATCGACATCGGTCATGAGCACATCGCCCTGGCTGAAGCCAAGCGTCTGGGTATCACAACCTTCGGTATGGTAGATACCAACTGCGATCCTAACAAGGTTGATTTCCCGATCCCTGCAAACGATGACGCTACCAAGAGTATCGCTATCATCGTAGAATATATCACTGCCGCTATCGCTGAAGGTCTGGCTGAGCGTCAGGCTGCTAAGGAAGAAGAAGTAGAAGAGAACAGCGATGAGAACGAAAAGCGCGCAGCACGCCTTGAAGCTGAAGCCCAGGCTGAAGCCGCTCGTGGTGGTCGTGGCCGCGGAACTGCCGGTGGTCCCGGTGGTGCCCCCAAGCGTCGCGTACCCAACAGCCCCAAGCGTACCAGCGCCCGCTAATCCTGTGCACCAGGACAGTGGTGAGATGACGCCTACTTAACTGTAACATAACAGGGCGAAAGCCAGCCTTTCGCCTTCTTTTTTCAGTTTTGCAGCGTTGATCAACTTAATCTGAAATATTCAAAAGTCAAATTGAAAATACTATGTCAACTGTAACTATTACAGCCGCTGATATCAACAAACTGCGCCAGGCTACCGGTGCCGGTATGATGGATTGCCGTAAGGCCCTGACCGAGACCAACGGTGATTTCGAAGCTGCTATCGACTGGTTGCGTAAGAAAGGTGCTAAGGTTGCTGCCCTGCGTAGCGATCGTGAAGCGAAAGAAGGTGTTGTTCTGGCTAAGACCACTGCCGATAACAAGACCGGTATCGCTATCTGTGTTAGCTGTGAGACTGACTTCGTGAGCAAGAATGCTGACTTCGTAGCTTTCGCCCAAAGCATCATGGATGCCGCTATCGCCAACAACGTTACTTCTGTTGAAGAACTGAATAACGTTGCGATCAACGGTGCCAAGATCGCTGACCTGGTGAACGATAAGCTTGCCTCTATCGGTGAGAAGATCGGTATCTCCAAGTTCGAGCGCATCGATGCTGATTATGTTGCCTCTTATATCCACGGTGCAAACCGCATGGGTGTTCTGGTTGGCCTGAACAAGGAAGCTGCTGAAGCTGGTAAGGATGTTGCCATGCAGATCGCTGCCATGAACCCTGTTGCCGTTGACGCTGACAACGTTCCTGCTGAGATCGTAGCCCGTGAAAAGGCGATCATCACTGAGACCGTTGCCGCTGATCCCAAGATGGCTGGTAAGCCTGCAGAGATGATCGAGAAGATCGCTGCCGGTAAACTGAACGCCTTCTTCAAGGAGCAAACCCTGTTGGCCCAGGCCTTCGTTAAGGATGGTGGCCTGAGTGTTGCTGATTACCTGAAGAGCGTTAGCGCTGACCTGAAGGTAACAGGCTTCAAGCGTGTTGCCCTCGGATAATTGCACTTATACGATTGAATGAATAGGACTGCCGGTAGAGATACCGGCAGTTTTGTTTTACGCCAACCAGAGAGGGTAAACGCTAACCAGGGGAGATGTGGAAATGTGGAAATGTGGACATGTGGATATGTGATCCTTACGCCAACCAGTAGAAAGGGGCATACGCCAACCAGAGGAGATGGGTACACGCCAACCAGGGGGAGATGTGGACACCCCCTCCGCTGCGCTACGAGGGCATGTGTGGAGATGTGGAAATGTGATTTTTACGCCAACCAGCAGAAAGGGGCATACGCCAACCAGAGGAGATGGGTACACGCCAACTAGGGGGAGATGTGGACACCCCCTCCGCTGCGCTACGAGGGCATGTGTGGAGATGTTGAAATGTGATTTTTACACCAACCAGTAGAAAGGGGCATACGCCAACCAGTGTTTGATGCGAAGAACTGCCTTTGATAAAGCTTTGATAAATTAGGAATCTCCTTCACTATTGCTTCTGAAGTTGAGGACTTGCCTTGGCTGCGGCTTTGGCAGTCGAGTTTTGGAGTGGTGAATGGTCCCTATGAATAGTAGAAAGGCAAAATGGATTCCCATGCATCCAGCCCCGTCAGGGGCTGCTAAGTTGTAGCAAAAAGTGTTTATAATGACAAAAGAAAAAGAGACCCGTCAGGGTCTCCAAAAATGTGCGCCAGCCTAATTATGGTTGGTGTATAGTCACATATCCACATTTTCACATTTCCACATTTCCACATGTTCCGCAGGTGCGAAGCACCTGCGGAACTCCTACGCTTCCACCAACTCCTCCCATCCTGTTTTGCCCAGCTGGTCCAGCAAAAGCCAAAGTCCGGCGACGGATAAAGCGGTCATTACTATTACCGCGCCTAAATAGGGGAATATGAAAAAATGCATGATGGCGATCAATCCTGACAAAGCCAGCAATGCCATGGCACGCAGGAAGTTCCCTGATTTATCGTTCATGGTTGAAGGAAGGGAAGCGGGTATTGCCCTTTTCGATAACAAGGTCACCAACGCACAGATCACGAGCTGGTTCGATAAGCCCAGCAGCATATTGGGCAGGATGCTTGGTCCCAGCCAAATTAACGATATGAGGATCAGGGTACCTGCGATGGGCAGGTAGAACTTGCAGGCCATGCTTTTAAAGGTACCCAGTATCAGACCTCCCGGTTGGTGACAAGGTACGACCCTGAAGATCCAGGATGCCTGGTGCTTCTCACTGTAGCTGACCTGGCTAACAGCATTGATCAGGATGAATGCGCTGAAATAGATGGTGGTGAGCATACCGATCCTGGTGTCCCTGTCGTCGATCGATCCCGGGTTGAAATCGATGAACCTGGAAAGGGATAAGATCAGCCAGACAATTACATAACCAATAGTGGGATAAACCTTGAGTGCAAATTCCCTTGACCTGCTGCTCCATTTCCAGGCGAAGAGGAATGCCATTTTCTCTTCTGGTGACTTGGTAAAAAGCCTGGCCAGCCGCTCAGCGTAGCTTTTAGGTTGATCAGCCTCGTTCCTGGTTCCTTTGTAACCTTCACTGCTGCCCGGACTGATCAGCGTCAGTTTCTTGTTAAAGGAAGGTGCAAAATAGCGTATCACCAACCAGGTTGTGACCAAGGGGATCACAATGCTTGCGATCAATCCATAAATGCTGTTGGCTGGTTCTGCGAAACCACTGAGGTATGTCCAGCCCGATGCAAACCAATAGGGAGGTAATAACCAGGCGAACCAATAGTCGGTGATGGTAAAGGTCTGGATTTCTTCAAATTGGGCGATCCTCGGGAAGGCCTGGTATCCTGCGTACAAGACGATGGCCATGAATACCTGGAACCAGGCAATGATGGATCGGAATCTCTCAGGAGTGGTGAGTTTAAGCACCAGCAGGTAGGCTGCGTTGATGAGGAAGATGGTGAATACCACAGCCAGGATGGCGAGTGCCAGGAAGGCCAGCATTGGCCTAAGGCCCCAATCTGTGTACAATAGAATGCTGATGGGAATGCACATTGGGATCACCACTTTCCCCAGGTGCACCAGGATATGCAGCAATTTCGCCATCACCACGGTTCGGTCATTTACTGGCTTGGGGAGGATGATGAAATTGTCCCGTACATCGATCAGGACTGCAGTAAAATCACTGATCAGCATGGATGCCAGCAGGAAGATGAATGCGGTAAAGAAGGCATTCATTTTGGTAACCTCGTCTGCACCCAGGACAAAAACGGAAAGGTAAAGCACTCCCATTACCAGGGAGATCAACATGGTGCCAATGCTGGCATATTTGATACTGCTATTCTTCTTCCTGCCTTGTGTTTGTTGTAAGCTGTTGGGACGCCTGTCGTCCATGATGAGCTTGTATTGCAGGATGGTTCTTAGCTGTTCGGTGTTGATGCCAAGCTTTCTGTAGAGGCCGGCAGGCAGGAGCACGATGGCAAGAAAGAACCGGGCGATGCTATTCATGGGTACTACCTGTTTGAAGGGGTTGTGATCCGAATGCCTGTACCAGTTCATTGGCGGCCTGGTGGAGGCTATCGCTGGCCGTGAGTTTCGCGAACATATTCTCCAGGCTCTGGCGTCCCATCTGCTCTTGCAGGGCATCGAAACTGCCGTCTGCAATGATCTGTCCCTGGTTGATGAGTACGATCCTGTCGCTCACCTTCTCCACCACATCCATCATATGGCTGCAGTAAAAGATGGTCTTGCCTTCCGAAGCCAGTTTGGAGATCAGTTCCTTGACGATGATCACACTATTGGCATCCAATCCGCTCAGGGGTTCATCGAGAAAAATGATATCAGGGTTATGCAGGATACCCGAGGTCAGCAATACTTTCTGTTTCATCCCCTTGCTGAAAGTATCCATCCTTTGGTGCAGGTGGTCACCCAGGCCGAAGGCAGTGAGCATGCGGGTGATCCTTTCCTTCGCCAGTGCTTCAGGCAGCTGGTAAAGTCCAGCCATGAAGCGGAGGAATTCCATGGGCGTGAGGACATCATACAATTCTGCGGACTCGGGCACATAGCCAATGACCTTCTTGATGGCCACCGGGTCTTTTTGCATATCGATACCCTTTACGGTGACCTTTCCTTCATAGTCCTGTAAGAGTCCGCAAAGGATCTTCACAGTAGTACTCTTGCCAGCACCATTTGGACCGATATAACCGATCACCTGGCCGGGAAATACCTCGAGGTTGATGCCCTTCAGCACCTGTTGCGTACCATAGTTTTTAAAAAGGTCCTGGATCCTGATGATTGCTTCCATTGATTAGTTTCACTGTTTTAGTGTCAAACTATGGGATAAGGTAGTAGGTTATAAAGACCCCGGCGACATTTGCCGGTTAGGATGCACAAGATACTTCAAGGGGTTCAGCAAAAAATCTTTTCTTTGCAGCACGATCACTAAAAGGGCAATAAAACAGAAATCATGGAGCCAAAGTACAAGCGAATTCTTTTAAAACTTTCCGGTGAAGCATTAATGGGGAAGAGTGATGATGGATATGAGCCGCTGAGCCCGGCCACCATTGCGCAATATGCGAAGGAGATCAAGGCAGTGGCGGAAGCCGGTGTGGAAGTAGCCCTGGTGATCGGCGGCGGAAATATTTACCGCGGTATGAACGAGGCTGAAACCGGTATCGAAAGGGCCCATGGTGATTATATGGGCATGCTGGCCACTGTTATCAACGGGATGGCCCTGCAGGCCGGACTGGAAAAGGAAGGTGTTTTTACCCGCCTTCAAAGCGCTATTAAGATGGAACAGATCGCTGAACCCTATATACGCCGCCGTGCGATGCGTCACCTCGAGAAGCACCGTGTGGTGATCTTCGGGGCAGGAACGGGTAACCCCTATTTCACGACAGATACTGCGGGGTCCCTGCGTGCCATCGAGATCAAGGCCGACGTGATCCTGAAAGGAACCAGGGTAGATGGTATTTACACCGCTGATCCTGAAAAGGATCCTGCTGCTACAAAATATGAGACCATCTCTTTCCGCGATTGTATCAATAAAAACCTCAAGGTGATGGATATGACCGCCTTCACCCTCTGTATGGAAAATAACCTCCCCATTATCGTGTTCGACATGAACAAACCCGGCAACCTGATGAAGGTGGTGATGGGCGAGAATGTGGGAACGTTGGTGAGAGGATAGGAGTCCGCAGGCGCGAAGCACCTGTGGAACATGTGGAAATGTGGACATGTGAAAATGTGGACATGTGATTCTTACGCCAACCATTATAAGGCTGGCGCGCATATAGGAGACCCTGACGGGTCTCTTTTTATTTGGGAGTGTAAAATTAAACTGTGTCAAATTTTTATTTCAAGGATCTGGATCAAAACTCTATGCTGATCAATAATTATTCTGGCACTGTTGATCAATGATCTAAAGTTGCAATAATTATTGATCAGTATAGAGGATTTTATATCATCAATTTCAACCGGTCACCAAAAATGATGGACAGTTGGGATACGGTAAGTGCCCAGTTTGGCAGGGGTTTTGACCATTTCTTCTGGATGTTCATGGTTGCCAGATAGATCAATTTCAATAGTGCCATATCAGAGGTAAATGCCCCTTTTGTTTTGGTTACCTTTCGGATTTGCCGGTGGAAGCCCTCTATGGCATTGGTGGTATATACTAGTTTTCGGATGGCCGGGGAATACTTAAAGTATGTCGTTAACTTACTCCAGTTGCGGTGCCAGGAGTCAATGACAATCGGATACTTTTTACCCCATTTAGCTTCTAATTCCTGTAATTGCCGTTCAGCTTCATCCAGGCTTACCGCCTGGTACACTGGCTTAAGATCAGCCAAAAAGGGCCTTTGGTCTTTATTGGCAATATACTTTAGCGAGTTACGGATCTGATGCACCACGCAGGTTTGCACTTCAGTCTTGGGGTATATGCTGGCTATGGCTTCGGCAAACCCCTTAAGGTTATCAATACAGGCAATCAGGATGTCGGCAACCCCGCGCTGTTGCAGATTGCTGAGCACTCCTAGCCAAAAGTTGGCCCCTTCGCTCTCGGCTATGTACATCCCGAGTAAGTCTTTTCGGCCATCTGGAGCTATTCCCAGGATATTATAAACACAGCGAGTGACGATTTTGCCTTCCTCCTTGACCTTGTAATACATGGCATCCAAAAAAACAATGCAGTAGGTCGGCTCCAAGACCCGGTTCTGCCATTCTTTTACCAGTGGGATAATCTTATCGGTGATTGCAGACAATGTAGCCGCAGATATGTCAGTATCATACATGTCCTTGATATGTGATGCAATATCCCGAAAACTCATTCCATGGCCATAAAGCCCCAGTATCTTATGTTCCAGGCTCTCCGCTAAAATGGTCTCCCGCTTTTTGACTAATTGTGGTTCAAAGGATGCATCCCGATCGCGAGGAGTTTCTATATCCAGTGTCCCTTCTGCTGTCTTAAGCCGTTTACTGTTCTTCCCATTCTTGCGATTGCCATTATCACGTTGCTCATCGTCAAGATGCTCCTCTAGCTCAGCTTCAAGGGCTGCCTCAATGAACTGTTTTAGCATGGGGGCAAAGGCTCCGTCTTTACCGAAAAGCGACTTGCCAGAGCGCAATTGCTCTAAGGCCTTCTTCTGAAGGCTGTCATAATCAGGGTGTTGTTTGTCTAGCATAAAAACTGTGTTAAAGGTCATTAATAATTTTAACCTTTGACACAGTTCATTTTACAGCCTCTTTTATTTTGCCATTACTGCCATTTTTTGGTACAACTTAGCAGCCCCTGACTGGGCTGGATGCATGGGAATCCATTTCGCCTTTCTACTATTCATAGGGACCATTCACCACTCCAAAACTCGACTGCCAAAGCCGCAGCCAAGGCAAGTCCTCAACTTCAGAAGCAATAGTGAAGGAGATTCCTAATTTATCAAAGCTTTATCAAAGGCAGTTCTTCGCATCAAACACTGGTTGGCGTAAAAATCACATTTCCACATCTCCACATATGCCCTCGTAGCGCAGCGGAGGGGGTGTCCACATCTCCCCCTGGTTGGCGTGTATCCATCTCCTCTGGTTGGCGTATGCCCCTTTCTACTGGTTGGCGTAAGGATCACATGTCCACATGTCCACATTTCCACATCTCCCCCTGGTTAGCGTATCTCCTCTCCTCTGGTTGGCCTAAAGTCACATATCCACATTTTCACATGTCCACATGTCCACATCTTCTTCCCTAGTAGGAAAAATACTATCCCTTACTAGTAAATGTACGTGAAACCCGCGCCAGGCTTGCATATATTAATAATACTGTTTACATTGCAGATAGAAAAACCACCTGACATGGGTGGTTTTTTATTCACCAACCCGTAACCCAAAGATCCCCTGGAAGCCAATAGCAGGATACAAAAAATCCGACCATTATGACGATGTTAACCTTCTTATTGGCCATGCAGATTACCGTGGGGATCGCAGAGATAATTGTCTCCTTGCTGGGCGCAATAGCGTTAGGTTTCGCCATCCACTTATTCCTCACTTCCCGCCGCAATACAGAACTGCAAATGCAGCAGCCTTATGATCCTGCATTGATCCACGAGGCGGATGAATGGAAGCTCAAATATTTCAACGATACGGAAGAACTGGAGAAGCAACTCAAGAAACTGGAGCATGAATTGAAACTGTCGAGGGAGAATGAACAGTTCCTTAACCTTGAACTGGATTCTGTTCGTGCAGAACGGGAAGAGTTGCTGGAGAGCCAGGCAGAACTGGTTTCCCCTTCACAGAAAGCTGCCGATTATTTGCAACAACTCCAGGATGCTCAGGAAAACCTTTTACAGCACAACCAAAAAGTGCAGTTCCTCCTCAGCCAGATCGAGCAACTGAAGCAGATGGAAGTGAAGCACCAGGAACTGGTGCAGGCTAATGATCTTTTGAACAAGCAGCTATCCGAACTGCGTTCAACATTGGTAGAGAAGGAGAATGAGATCAAGACCCTCCGCCAGCAGAACAGGCTTGGGGAAGAAATGCAAAGCAGGCTGGAGAAAGTATACGCCGACTATAACGGTATGCTGGATAAAATGCAGAAGCTGGAAGCCCATGTGGCCAATAGCCAGCGCGAAGGTGCCAACTATGCCGGCTTGCAGGATTCCTATTTCAAGGTGACCAAGGAGTTCGATGAACTGAAGATCAAATACCTCTCCCTGCTGGAAGAGAACCAGCGTTCTACCCGCACCCTTGCCGATGTGGAAGACAAGCTGCGCGAAGCAAATTTCCAGCGCATGCAATTACAGAAGAAAGTGGCTTACCTGGAAGAACTGAACCACGACCTGCAACAGGTTGCCGAACACCATAATAAACTCTCCAGCCAGATGCGCCGCATCACCGAGATCGAGCAACTACTGGCAAGGGCAACCGAGTTCAATAACCCTGCTAAAAGGGATGAGGATATTGAGCCAAGGGGGTATTAATGCAAGGTTTTTTTTGGCCACGAAGACAGGAAGGCACGAAGTACATACGAAGGTCTGATCATTCCATCTGTTATAATTTACCAGTCCCGGTAGTATCCTTGCGATTCAATCTCCAGTAATTAGTTAACAAAAATCATGTTTTGCTTGGGCGCCTGCCTTTAATTTTGGGTCTAAATTGATTCTTACCATGAGCATCGCCGCTATACGCAAGGACTACATGCGCCATACCCTGACCGAATCTGATGTTGCTGCTGACCCGATTTCCCAGTTCAATACCTGGTGGCTGGAAGCAATGAAAAGTGAGATCGATGAGGTGAATGCCATGACCCTCGCTACGGCTTCTGCGGATGGATTGCCTTCTGCACGGATTGTTTTGTTAAAAGGATATGATGAGAGTGGTTTTGTATTCTTCACCAACTATCATAGTTTTAAGGGCCGTCAGTTGGAAGAAAATCCGCGTGCCTGCCTGGTCTTCTTCTGGAAAGAATTGGAGCGCCAGGTACGCATCACAGGCCTTATCGAAAAGGTAAGTGAAGAAGAGAGTGATACTTATTTTGCCAGTCGACCTGTTACCAGCCAGATCGGCGCTTTGGCTTCCCCACAGAGCCAGGTGCTGGCGAGCAGGGAACAGTTAGAGCAGACGGAAAAAGAACTGGCCCATGCTTTTGCCGGCAAGCAGGTACCTCGTCCTGCGCATTGGGGTGGTTATCGGGTAAAGCCCATCACCGTTGAGTTCTGGCAGGGCAGGCCCAGCAGGCTGCACGACAGGATCCATTACACGCTCGAAGAAACCGGTAGCTGGAGGATCGAAAGATTGGCCCCATAGTACTTGACCATTTAATAATAATCCTGCCCTTTGGACCTGGTTAATTGCTCTGCAGTATGTCAACCCAAAAAATACTGTTATGAGACAATTATTGTATTGCCTTTTCCTGGTCCTTACTTTCCCCATTGCCCAGTTGTGTTACGGCCAAATCCCAACTGATCCTTATGAGGAGGAGGATACCCTCAAGATCGTAAGGTCCCATGTTCCGGGGTCTGGTTTTCGCCTGATCAATAAGCCGGATGGCGTGCTGACCTTTTCGGCATATGCATCAACCAGGTACCTGAACCAAACGGGACTGGATGATAACTATACGGATGCATTTGGGCGCACCAAGAATATTGACAAAAGGAATGACCTGCAGTTTCAGAAGGTCATGCTCTATTTCAAGGGCTGGCTGTTTGACCCGAAATTCAGGTACCTGCTGTATGTCTGGACATCCAATACCAGCCAGGGACAGGGTGCGCAGGTGGTGCTGGGTGGTAATTTCCAATACCAGTTCAACAAGCATCTTGATGTTGGTGTCGGCATTGGTGGTTTGCCCACCAACCGTTCCATGTATGGACAATTCCCGGGTTGGCTTCGGATGGATGCCAGGAACATGACGGAAGAATTTTTCCGCGGTTCATTTACTACTGGTATCTGGGTCCAGGGTGAGATCTTCAAGAATATGTATTACCGCACCATGTTGGGCAATAACCTCAGCCAGTTGGGTATTGATGCCGGACAGTTGGATGGAGGCTTTGATACCTGGAGTTCAGGCTTATGGCATACCACCAATAATTATGGCAGGATGGGGCCCTATGGGGATTTTGAACGCCATAATAGCCTGGCAACACTTTTGGGCGCCTCTTATTCGAGGAGTAATGAAACAAGGCAATCGCAGCCTGATTCTGAGGCCCCGGAGAACTCACAGATCAGGTTATCTGATGGCACGGGCTTGTTTGCCATCAATGCATTCGATACCGATGCCAGTGTCCTGTCGGCAAAATATGAAATGGTCAATATTACAGGAGGCCTGAAATGGAAAGGATTTTCTTTTGATGCTGATTATTTCCTGAGGTGGGTTTCCAAATTGGAAACCACAGGGCCCATTCCGGTTGACCAGTTGTTTGACCACGGGTTGAGTCTGCAGGGTTCCTCCATGCTGTTGGACAAAACCCTGCAGGCCTACCTGACAGGCGCTTTCATTTTTGGTGAGTATGGTGATCCAACAGAATTCAATTTGGGATTGAACTGGTTCCCTTTCAAGAACAAGTCATTCAGGGTAAATGCAGAATACATCAGGGCATATAGGTCACCGGTGGGTTATGCAAGTTTTCCCACACAGGTGGGGGCGAATGGGAATGTATTTATGATCAACTTGGAGTTGTTCTATTGATTGGATGATGGCGTAACAGGGTTATTCCTAGTTTTACTATGCTGGCAGCATATCGCTAATGTATCAGCAATTACCCTTGAGTTATAGAAGTGCCATTTAGTATCCCATCTTATGGTTGCCCCGGCTTGCCGATCCTCGGGGCGGGCAGATCCATTCTCTATCCGGACCTGGTAAGTTAAGCTGAGGTTGGATTGGTCAGCGCATAAAAAAAATGTGAAAACGTGTCGATCACATTTTCACATTCCAGAAGTTTTGACTGGTGTGGGTCCTTTGAGCAATTCCTTGCTGTTGTAGGGTTTGATCCTTTGCCTATAGAATTAAGGGCAATGGACCTCCACATGCCTGCCAGCCTTATGCTTGTTGCTTCTTCGCAGCAGCCTTTTTGGCCTGAGAAGGACGAGCTACGCGGCTCTTACCGTAAGAACCTTTGAAGATCTTACCTTTCTTGGTTTTCTTATCACCTCTACCCATAGTAATGATTTTTGAAAAATTCTTTAAAGTGCAAAAATGCGAAAAATCGGGCAATTACAGGCATTACAGGGCATAAAAAACCCTGTCTGGTAAAAGACAGGGTTTCAATGCTGTAGGCGCAGTGATTATAATTTGGAAGACAGTTCCTTACCTGCCTTGAAACGAGCAACTTTCTTAGCCTTAATCTTGATCACAGCACCAGTCTGGGGGTTGCGACCGTTACGAGCAGCTCTCTTGGATACAGAGAAAGTACCGAAACCCACCAGGGTTACTTTTCCACCACCTTTCAGGGTCTTGGTAACTGCTTCGATGAAAGAATCCAGAGCTTCATTAGCCTGGGTCTTGGTAATGCCTGCGTCATCGGCAATTTTGGCAATTAATTCAGCTTTGTTCATAGTGTGAAATTTAAAATTTTAAGCAGAACAAATATAGACGCTTTTTAATTCCAACAAATTTTTTTTTGAATTTTTTAAAGCCCCTGCCTGACTCGCTGGAATCCGCACCAAATCAGGGTTATAGCGGAAAAATACGATATGTTTTTTCGGCCTGATTTTGTGCTTGTCCGCTGAAACCCGCCATGGACAAGGGTTTTCTGATTTTTTCGCTGGAATTCAATGCTGGTGCGACTTCCAACATAATGTAGCGATTTTTTTTATTGCAAAGGGAAAGCTTTTTTGTTTTCCACATTTAGTGCACAACTTCCATTACAGAGCGGAAGGCAATGAACTTATCCCCCCATTTGTCAAAGCTTTTCTGGCGGAGCTTGTCGGCATGAATGGTAATATACCGGTTGTAATCCGATTTGGTTTCGGCATGGTACTGGGCTGCATAGGTGGGACCATCACTATCATCCACTTCTATCAGCCTTAAGAGCCTGGAAGAACTGAAACAACCGGTGCCTACCACTTCCGGCATATGTTCTTCTACCATCCACTTTAACCAGGCTTCCTGGATGCTCCAGTCGATCTTGAGGGTAACATTATAGATGTACATCGCTGTTTAGTATTTGAGCTTTAAATAAACGGGACAATGGTCGCTATGCTTTATATCTGGATAGATCTCGGCATCTACCAGCTGTTTTTTCAACTCCTCGGTGGTATTGATGTAATCGATGCGCCAGCCCTTGTTGTTCAACCTCACTGAGGGGAAACGTTGGCTCCACCAACTATAGCGATGGGGTTCGGGATGGAATTTCCTGAAAGTGTCCACCCAGCCATGTTCAAAGAACTTGTCCATCCATTTCCTTTCATCGGGCAGGAAACCACTGGAATTCTTATTGCCCTTCGGGTCATGGATATCGATCTCCCTGTGGGCAATATTATAGTCGCCGCAAACGATCAGTTTTTTCCTTGTCTTGCGCAGGTCCTGCACGTAACCGAAGAACTCCTCCAGCCATTGGTATTTGTACTCCTGGCGCTCATCGCCACTCGTGCCTGAGGGAAAGTAGGCATTGATGAGCGTGATATCATTAAAATCCGCCCTGATCACCCGGCCTTCGGCATCGCTCTGCATGAAGCCATTGCCATATTCCACGTTATCGGGTTTGATCTTTGAGAAAATGGCCACACCACTATAGCCTTTCTTTTCTGCTGAATACCAGAAATCATGGAAGCCCAGCTCAGCAAATAGTTTGTGGTTCACATTGTCGCGATGGGCCTTTGTTTCCTGTACACAGACCACCTCCGCGGGATCTGTTTTCAGCCAGTCGATAAACCCTTTGTTCATGGCGGCCCTGATACCATTGACATTATAGGAGATAATGCGCATAACCCGTTTCATTTGAGTAAATTGTTTCCGGAAGCACCAAAATTATTGAAATGAAACCATCGCAGCGGATTATTCCTGCCAAACAGCATGTTTACCTGGAGGGACCTAAGGATCGGAGTTATGAATTCCTGTTCGCATTCAGGGTTTTCCGGCAGTTCATCAAGGGATTCAGGACCCTTCACTTCGTTGGACCCTGTATAACCGTATTCGGATCGGCAAGGTTTTCAGAAGACCATCCCTATTATACCATGGCAAGGGAATGCGGCAAACGTATTGCAGGATTGGGATTCGCTACCATGACGGGCGGAGGGCCCGGTATCATGGAGGCTGCCAACCGAGGCGCAAAAGAAGCCGGCGGGAAGTCAGTAGGCTGTAATATTGAATTGCCTTTCGAACAAAAGCCCAACCCTTACCTGGATATCACCATCACCTTCGAACACTTCTTTGTGCGCAAGGTGTTGCTGGTGAAATATTCCTATGCCTTTATCATCATGCCGGGCGGGGTGGGTACCATGGATGAGTTTTTTGAAACCCTGACCCTCATGCAAACCAAGACAATGACCCAATTCCCGATCGTGTTGTTGGGGAAGGCCTATTACCAGCCCATGATGGATTACCTGCATGTCATGAAGGAGAATAAGACCATCGGCGAAGCCGATCTTGACCTGGTATTGCTAACTGATTCCCTGGACGAGGCATTCGAACACATCCACAAGTATATACGTTCCAATTACCAGGTAAAACCGCGCAAGCGCCTCTGGTGGTTCATGGAGAAAAAGTGATGGTGTTAATGATGCAGCAGCTTGTATTAAATATGTTTTAGTTCATACAACGTTATTGGGATATTCCATACTCATGGTTAGCAATATCGGTACATTAGTTAGGGTGAAGGATTAGGGACGACATTGATCAACCTGGTCGTAAAAGAATAGTTAATGACTAAATAAACCATACAATGAAAATTGAACACATTGCGCTGTGGACAAACCGTTTGGAAGAGATGCGGGCTTTCTATATGCGCTATTTCGGAGCTAGTTCCAATGAACAATACCATAATCCCGCCAAGCAATTCCGTTCCTATTTCCTTTCCTTTGAAACGGGGGCAAGGCTGGAGATCATGCAAATGGAAGGGGTGCCGGATAGCCTCAACAATATCTATGACCAGTTCACCGGCCTGATCCATTTCGCCATGGCTACTGGATCGAAGGAGAATGTTGATACCCTTACCGCACTACTCAGTGCTGATGGTTATGAGGTGATCGATGGCCCCAGGTGGACAGGTGATGGTTACTACGAAAGCGTAGTACTTGATCCCGATAAGAATAGGGTGGAGATCACGATCTAAAGGGTAGGTGCCCTATAATTTTTCCCGGCCGGTATTGCACCGGCCGTTTGCTTTTTGTGAGCTTACCCGATGATCACCCCTGCCGGCGGGTAGGTTAAATATTAAAGAATAGTATGGTATATTTTTTTTGAATGCCATAAATTGGGGCCAAATCATTTCCTTGAGCGAAGAAGTAGTTAAAGAAGATACCTGTACCCATTGTGGTAGTACCCTGGTCAATGATGCCCCCATCTGTTACCAGTGTGGCAAACCTACTGTGCCACCCGAAGAATGGGAAGGCGCCTATGAGCGCTATCGCCTATTGGTGGGAAGTTTCTATGGACTGAACTTCCTGATCTGTTTGGTATTCAATTTTGTAAAAGGGGTAGGGGATAATATTGTCGGATTGATTGCGGTGGACAGCCTATTGCTGGGACTGGCCTTATTCTATGCCTGGCAGATGCGGACTGAACTGGCGCCACTCATCCTTAAATGGAACAGGTTTTCCTGGTGGAAGGTGATCGTACTGGTTATCGTTGCGGTATCATCGGCCGTCATCGTGAATTATGGGGTGAAATGGATCAACCGCAGCATCTTCGATCGGGAATTGTATTACTATTCATCTTTCCAGGACCTGATGTTCCCCAAGACCATCATGTTGCTATTGATCGCGATCATTCCTGCTTTCTCCGAAGAGCTTGCTTACCGGGGTGTCATCCAGGCCGGGCTGCTGAAGATCACGCATACGCGGCTGGGGGTGGTATTCACTGCCTTGCTCTTCGCCATTATCCATATGAGCCTGATCTCCTTCTTCTGGCTGCTACCATTCGCCTTGTTCCTGGGTTGGTTAAGACAGCGTACACAAACCCTTTGGTATGGCATATTGGTGCATTTCTGCTTCAATGCCACTGCCTGTATCCTCGAGTTCAGGGAACTGGGTTTGCTCTGAGTGGGACACCATTGCCTGACTTGATCAATTGGCAGAAACAAATTTTAAGCCCACAATGGATCCAATGAGTGTGGTCAGGAAGAAGAGTCGCCAGAAATCGGCCGGCTCTTTGAAGAAGAGGATACCCACTAGAACGGTTCCCACTGCCCCAACGCCTGTCCAGACGGCATAAGCAGTACCGATGGGAAGGGTTTGGGTGGCCCTGTACAAAAGGTACATACTGATCGACAGGCATACAAAGAAACCTATCCACCAAAGAGTGGCCGTTGTGCCGGAGCTTTCCTTTGCCTTGCCGAGGCAGGTAGCAAATCCCACTTCAAAGAGGCCTGCAATGATCAGGATGATCCAATTCATGGTTGTGATATTGATGGGTAAATAAAACCCCGCGATATAGGGTAGTGCATGAAGACCTTATACCACGGGGATCCCTGACAAGTAAAGTTAACTGCCTTTATTCATTTTCCAGGATTGGCCGCAACCACCTGCCCATTTCTTCCTTCGTATAACCCTTTCTGTTAGTGTAATCCTCCAGCTGGTCCTCTTTGATCTTGCCTACACCAAAATACTGGCTGTCCGGATGCGCAAAATACCATCCGCATACCGAAGCAGCTGGGTACATTGCCAGGGATTCAGTCAGCTTGATGCCGGTTGCCGCTTCCCCTCCCAGCAGGTTGAAGAGCTTGTATTTTTCGGTATGGTCGGGACATGCAGGATAGCCTGGTGCCGGCCTGATGCCAACATACTTTTCCTTGATCAGCTCTTCGTGAGAGAGTTGTTCACTTGCTGCATATCCCCAGAATTCCTTCCTCACCCTTTCATGCAGGTATTCGGCAAGGGCTTCCACCAGCCTGTCTGCCAGGGCCTGCAACATGATCTTGTTATAATCATCATGCTTTGCCTCATAAGCCTTGATATGAGGCTCTATCCCCTGGATGGTTACCGAGAAGGCCCCGAGGTAATCCTTTTTACCGGATTGGGCAGGCGCAATGAAATCAGCCAGGGAGAAATTGGGCTGGCCAGCGGCTTTCTTGAGCTGCTGGCGCAGGAATTCCAGTTGATGCGTTTCAGTGATCGGCAGTACTACATCGTTATTGTCATCAACTGCCGATGCGGGAACGGATAGGGTAACCGTGTCCTTACCATTGCTGTTGGCAGGCCAGAACCCGATCACGCCTTTTGCTGTCAGCCATTTTTCTTCTATGATCATTTTCAGCAAGTCATTGGCATCAGCAAATAATTTGCGTGCTTCCTTACCTATCACCTCATCATCCAGTAATTGCGGATAGCGGCCACCCATTTCCCAGGCTATGAAGAAAGGCGCCCAGTCGATATAGGGAGCGATGGTTGCCAGGTCAACGTCTTCAAAAACCTTTGTGCCCAGGAATTTTGGCTGGGCCGGTTCAAAACTTTTCCAGTCGATAGCTACCCGGTTTTGGGCTGCTTCCGCGTAGGGGATATATTGCTTGACCGCGCGCTTGCTGTTGAAGTCTTCCCTCAACCTGTCGTACTCATTGCGCGTATCATTCAGTAATTTTTGTCGCTGGTCCTGATTGAGCAATGTGCCGGCAACGGTAACACTCCTGGAGGCATCCAGTACATGCAATACACCATGGTCGTATTGCGGAGCGATCTTCACGGCTGTGTGCATGCGCGACGTGGTGGCACCACCGATCATCAATGGCTGGGTCATGCCCCTGCGCTTCATTTCATGTGCCACATGTACCATCTCATCCAGGGAAGGAGTGATGAGGCCGCTAAGGCCTATGATGTCTACATTCTCTTTCTGCGCCGTATCCAGGATCTTATCGGCAGGGACCATCACTCCCAGGTCGATGATCTCATAGCCGTTACAGCCCAATACCACGCCAACAATGTTCTTACCAATATCGTGTACATCACCCTTAACAGTTGCCAGCAGCACTTTCGCCACATTGCCCTGCTGGGCCTGGGGGTTATTCCTTTTTTCTTCCTCAATATAAGGGGTCAGCCAGGCCACGCTCTTCTTCATCACCCTGGCACTTTTCACTACCTGCGGCAGGAACATCTTGCCCGCGCCAAACAGGTCACCCACTACGTTCATGCCATCCATCAGCGGTCCTTCGATCACATCCAGCGGACGTGGGTATTTTAACCTGGCTTCTTCGGTATCCTGGTCAATATAATCTGTGATGCCATTAACGAGCGCATGCTTCAGCCTTTCTTCCACAGCGGCCTGACGCCAGCTTTCGTCCTTCACTTCCGCCTTTCCTTTGGCCTTAACGGTCTCGGCAAAGGTGATCAGTTTTTCGGTGGCCTCGTTGTTGTCATTGTTACGGTTCAGGATCACGTCTTCACAGAGCTGCCTGAGTTCGGGTTCGATCTCATCATAGACCACCAGCTGTCCAGCATTCACGATGCCCATATCCATGCCGGCCTTGATGGCATGGAAGAGGAATACACTGTGCATGGCTTCGCGCACATGGTCATTACCGCGGAAGGAGAAGGAGAGGTTACTCACACCACCGCTCACTTTGGTGAGGGGCATACGTTGCTTGATGATGCGGGTGGCCTCAATGAAATCTACCGCGTAATTGTTATGTTCTTCCAAACCTGTTGCTACTGCAAAGATGTTGGGGTCGAAGATGATGTCCTGTGGATCGAAGCCCACCTGTTTGGTCAGGATATTGTAAGCGCGGGAACAGATATCCACCCGGCGCTGCAAGGTATCGGCCTGGCCTTTCTCATCGAAGGCCATCACCACTACAGCTGCACCAAAGCGTTTGCAGATATTGGCCTGCTCAATGAATTTGGCTTCGCCTTCTTTCATCGAAATGGAGTTCACGATGCATTTTCCCTGTACGCATTTGAGTCCCGCTTCAATGATCTCGAACTTGGAGGAGTCGATCATGATGGGGATGCGGGCGATGTCCGGCTCGCTTTGCAGGAGGTTGAGGTAGGTGGTCATGGCTTTCACGCCATCGAGCAGGGCGTCGTCCATGTTCACATCGAGGACCTGCGCGCCGTTCTCTACCTGCTGGCGGGCAACGGAGAGGGCTTCCTCGTATTTGTTCTCCTTGATGAGCCGCGCGAATTTCTTTGAACCGGTTACATTGGTACGTTCACCGATGTTGACAAAATTGGTCTCCGGCCGCACTACCAGCGGCTCCAGACCGGCTAATCGCAAATATGGTTTGATGCTTGTCATGTTCTGTTTTTTGGGCCACAAAGGCACTAAGACACTAAGTGGCACGAAGGTGGTTGAGGTTAGATTACTCTTCTCTTGATACCGTTCCTGATCATGGGTACATTGAAATTGATCAGGAAGCCAAGGTCAATTCCTGTTAATTTTAAGTAACTCAATAATTGTGCTTCCCATACAGGATGAAAATTGTCCTGTGCTTTTAATTCTACTATGATGCAATCGTCAATCAAAAGATCCAGCCTTAATGCTTCTTCGAATCGTAAACCATCATATACTACCGGAACTTTTACCTGTGTATAATGATTAATATTTCTTTTTGTCAGTTCGTGGCAGAAGCATTTTTCATACACACTTTCCAATAACCCGGGACCCAGGTCAACATGGATCCTATAAGCAATGTCAACTACCTGTTTTGCCAACCACTCTTTGTGCTCACTCTGATTCATACGCCGCTTTTTCTGGTGCACTATAAAATTAGTCCATTCCCTTAGCTCTTTGTGTTCCTTCGAGCCTTCGAGTCTTCGTGGCCAGGCATAATCACCCAATTAGGGTGTTTTCAACCTCGGGTAAGGGTCGGGGTTGGAAGTTCCTCACATGCTCCGCTATATGCCTGATATGATCAGGCGTTGTACCGCAGCAACCACCCACAATATTCACAAACCCTTCCTGCGCCCACTCTTCAATGAAATGCGCCGTTTCATGTGGCTGCTCATCGTATTCTCCCATGGCGTTCGGCAGGCCGGCATTCGGGTAGGCCGATGTATAGCAAGCCGCTATCTGACTCAGCTCCTCAATATGGCTCCTCATCTGCGCAGCGCCCAGGGCACAGTTCAGGCCAATGCTCAACGGACGGGCATGCATAACCGAAACATAGAAGGCCTCCAGTGTCTGCCCGCTCAGTGTCCTGCCTGATGCATCCGTGATAGTGCCACTGATCATGATGGGCAGTTCCGGTTTGCCAGCATCCTGGAAATACTGCTTGATGGCATAGATCGCCGCTTTTGCATTCAGGGTATCGAAGATGGTCTCGATGAGCAGGAGGTCAACGCCGCCTTCCACCAATGCTTTCACCTGCTCGTAATAGGCTGCAGCCGCTTCATCAAAAAGAAGGCCGCGATAACCGGGATTGTTCACATCGGGGGAAAGGCTCAAGGTCTTGTTCATGGGACCGATGGCGCCGGCAACAAATCGGGGCTTATCCGGCGTCTTTGCAGTGTAATCGTCTGCAGCCCTTCTCGCGATTTGTGCAGCGGCCACATTCATTTCATAGCTCAGGTCCTCCATCTGGTAATCGGCCATGCTCACGCGTTGCGAACTGAAGGTATTGGTCTCAATGATATCGGCACCGGCTTCAAGGTATTCGCGATGGATGCCTTCAATGATGGCAGGCTGGGTTATGTTCAACAGGTCAGAATTACCTTTTACATCCACCGGCCAGTCCTTGAAACGTTCCCCGCGGTAATCGGCTTCGGTCAGGCGATGGCGTTGGATCATGGTACCCATGGCCCCGTCAATCACCAGTATTCTCTTGTTCAATTCAGAACGGATATCTTTCATACTTCTTCTTTTAAAGGAACAGCAAAAGGCATGGCTGTTCCTGGCTCAGTAAAACCGGGCTTTAGAGGGAGGGCATCAAAACGAGTGGAAACAACAATGGAAGGTATTGCCGTTTATTAGTTCCGTTGTGACTCCCTGATCAAGACCGGGACCGCAGGCCGAACAATAAACAAATCCACCTGCTATTGGCAAATATAGGAAGAAATAAACAATGCAGCAGGGACTAGCCTTTCACGAGCTTGTCCACGGGAAGGCGGTGTTGCAGGCTTCTCGCCAGGGTCATTTCATCGGCATATTCCAGTTCACCGCCAAAGGCGATGCCACGGGCAATGGTGGTAAAACGTACCGAAGTGTCCTGCAGCTTTTTCTGGATGAAATAAATGGTGGTATCACCCTGGATGGTGGGGTTAAGGGCAAAGATCACTTCTTCCACGCCGCCGGCCCTGACCCTTTGCAGCAGTGACTCGATATTGAGTTGGTCGGGACCTACACCATCGAGGGGGGAGATGATGCCGCCCAATACATGGTAGGTGCCATTGTATTGCTGGGTACTTTCAATGGCGATGACATCGCGGATGCTTTCCACCACGCAGATCAGTTCCTGCTTGCGCATGGGGCTATTGCAGATGGAGCAGATGAGGGCATCGGAGATATTGCCGCAACGCTGGCAAAAACGCACTTCATCGCGCATGCGGATAACTGCTTCGCCAAAAGCCTTGACCTTTTCCGGTTCCTGTTTGAGCAAATGCAATACCAGCCTGAGGGCGGTCTTCTTCCCGATCCCGGGTAGCTTGCTAAACTCATTCACGGCCTGTTCCAATAATGCGGAGGGAAGCTGCATGTTGCAAAGTTAGGGTAGCTACAGGCTAATATCAATTTCATTATCCCAATTGCCTTTAATCGTCAGCTTCTTGGGTATCGCTTTCACCCTTTCTGGTTGGCGCTTGGTGCCGAAGAAATCTCCCGGGTCCCATTTGCCGTTCTGGTTGTCATCGAACAATATACGCAGTTCAAATTCTGCCGGCTTGAAACGCTTGATGAACAATTCCTTTCCCCTGATGGCATAGCTATAGACTACTTTGTCGTTCTGTACCATTTGCAGCACAGGGTTCCGGGAAGTATCCACATTGGCAAAACGGAAGCGTACACTGCCATAGTCCGATTCTTTCATGGTACGGAAGGCCAGGGTATCAGATCTCAGGATCGATTTGCCGGTACTGTCGGTGGCCAATCCCTTTTCCAGCACCAGTTTGAATGCCTGGTCAATGGGCCAGTCATAGCGAAGGGTAAAGTTGGTATTGGTGCTATCCCTTTCGAGACGGTAATTCGTAATCACTTTCCCCTGGTCGTCGGTGAAATGCAGTTTGGTGGAATCGAATTCCTTCAGGGGGGCGGCAAAGCTGATGCCCAGGGGTTGCAGGATATCCTGTTGTCCGCCGGCCATCAGGGTGGTGGTGTATTTCAGCCTTTTGTCCTGTTCCTGCTCCTTGTCCTTGGCGGGCTGTTTGGGGGCAGGCTTGGCCTTCTTCTTCTCCTTTTCTTTTTCCGGTTCCAGGTAGGCCAGCATGGATAGGGGGGGCGACTTGCCATCGATCACCACCGGTTGGTTGGCGAAGGCGAAAAGCTGGGAAGGGCTCAGGTAGCGGCGACTGGCACTTTCGTCTTTCAATGCATAGATGGCATAGGTGCCGGGTGCCAGGTTCTGGAAAAGGAAGTTGCCTTTGTTGTCCACCCTGGTGTAATAGCGGGGCTTTTCTTTCACAACAGCTGAATCGGTAAGGTCCTGGTAGAGCATCACGATAAGGGTGCTGTCTACCTTCCCGGTTTCTGCCAGCATCACATTACCTGCCAGCTTCATGGAGTCGATGGTGGAGCCGGTAGAGAAAATGTATCGGAACCCCTTGAGGGCATTGTTTTCATTGATATCGCGGATGGCCTCGCCGAAATCGATCACATAGGTGGTATTGGGTTGCAGGGTGTCCTTGATCTTCACGGTCAGGGTCTTGAGCCTGGACTCCACGATGGGCATCACTTTGGGGGTGGGGGAGACCAGCAGGTTTTCCTGGACCTTGTCGAGGGCAATGTATTCGTCAAATTCGATGGTGAGGCGGTTGCCACTGAAGTTGAGGGTGCTGTCGAGCGGGTTGATGGCCACGATCTTTGGGGGAATGGAATCCCTTGGTCCCCCGGTAGGAGGGATGATATTGGCGCAGCCACTTAGGATATTGGTCAGCAATAGGAAAAGTACCGAAACAACAAGAAAGTAGGAAAGAACCGGGGCTTTGGGCCTCATCATGGAATACCTGTTTTGAAGCTGCAAACTTAGCCGCTTTATCCGGCTTTTGGCCCTCCTGTTGTCTAATTAAATCATAATTGGTAGGAAGGGCTATTGAACAGCCCTGAACATTTTGGACTTATGGTGGTTGTAGAATCACATTTTGACCCAATATGGCAGTTCATTCACTCAAGACCGTACAAAAGATCCCTGTTACCCTGGAGAAAGCCTGGGATTTCTTTTCCAGCCCGGCCAACCTGGCGGCGATCACCCCTTCGCATATGGGGTTCAATATCATTTCGAAGCATCATGGTCCCCGTATGTACCAGGGACAGATCATTGAATACAAGGTGAGCCCGGTATTGGGTATCCCTATGTATTGGATGACGGAGATCACGCATGTGGAGGAAGGGAAGTTCTTCGTGGATGAACAGCGTTTCGGGCCTTATTCCCTCTGGCACCACCAGCATCATTTCCGGGAGATCGATGGCGGGGTGGAGATGACGGATATTGTGCATTACAAGATCCCGCTGGGCTTCCTGGGCGACCTGGCCAATAGCCTCTTCGTGCGCCGCCAGCTGGATGGGATATTTGATTACCGGTTTAAAAAAGTGGAAGAGCTCTTCGGGAAGATGGGGTAGTGTGGGAGGCCACAAAGACAAGAAGGCTCGAAGTAACACAAAGACGTCTTGGTGAAATCTTTGTGCCTTCGAGCCTTGGTGGCAAAAAAATACGCTCTTAACCCGGGATACGGGCAATATACTTCTCCACCTGCTTGATCTGGTCTACGATCTGCGGGGTGGTGGGTTTCAGTGCCTTGGCCTTGCGGAACATATCCTTGGCGGCACGGAATTCGCGCTTGGTCATCATGATGCTGCAGAGCTGCAGGTAAGCAGCCGCCTCATTCTCCTTATCAGGCAGACCCTTGCTCAGGGCCGCACGGATATACTTTTCCGCGCCTTTGATATCGCTGCGCTGCATGGCCAGCATGCCCATTTGCAGCAGGCTCGCGCCTTCGGCTTCCTTCATGGGCATACCCAGGTCGAGGCCCTTCTTCATCATCTTCTCGGCACCATCGAAATCCTGCTTCATCATGGCAATATTCCCTTTCAGGGTATAGAATACCGAACGGATGGGTTTATAGAGCAGGTTGGGGTATTTGATGGAGTTCAGGATCTTTTCCGCACCGTCCATATCACCGGCTTCCATATACTCCTGGATCAGTCGCATGGGACCGAAGAAGAAATGCCCGAAGATCAGTACGGCGCCGATCAGGTAGGGCAGGAAGGCAGGCCAGAAACCGCCATATATATTGGTGACAATGGCAATGGCCAGAAAGGCGATGCCCAGTAACAGTCTGTAACGGATAACAAAATTGTACAACTTCATAGCTCAAAAATGGACCGCAAAGATAGGAATTTGGGGCATGGGCTCACTGGTTAAAATCATCATTCACTTCTACCCAATAGCCATCGGGGTCCCGGATATAGATCTGCCGGATGCCATCCACGCGCCGGGTAACAGTATTGGCCTTGCCCGGCCAGTCCTCGTAATGGATTTTCCTGGCTTCCAGGGTCTTGATCATGGCGTCCAGCCTGGATGAAGAAAAGCAGAGGTGGCTGTTCTTGCCGGGAACAGGCTCCTGGCTGCGCCCTGCGATCAGGTGGAGGTGGGCATAATCTCCGATGGCCAGCCATACATGCTTGCCATCATGGAAGGGTTCCGGAATGGTATCGAGCCCCAGGACGCCGGTATAGAAATCGGCACTGGCCTTGAGGTCTTTCACATACAGGGCAATATGGTTGATGCGGATGCCGGCCCCGGCCTTTTGCTGGGCCTGGCCAGAGAGGGGTGAAAGAAAGAATAGTACCAGTGCGAAACATATGCTTAATAATCTCATATGGCGGTCAATTTCCTTCAATCTACACTTTTCTTGGCAGAGCTTGCGGTGAATAGGATAATCCCTTAAATTTGCGGCTCGCTGGTGGAAATCAGCCACCGGTGTTGGACAATAGTCCTGGCCTCGTAGTTCAATGGATAGAATAGAAGTTTCCTAAACTTTAGATACAGGTTCGATTCCTGTCGAGGCTACTCTTCGAAATAGAAATTAATGATTCAAAACCCTTTCAGGTGTAATAACCCGGGAGGGTTTTGAAGTTTTAACCCAGGTGCGATTGCATCAGGTTGTATGCACACTTTAGTTTGAAATCACACTTCGTTTATTCACTCCGTGACAAGAGAATATAAGAAAATTCAAGCCCGGTGAAAGATCCGGAGGTTTCATTATCCCCAGACAAAAGCGGCTCGTCACAAATATCAAATTGGGATGTTCCGTTCACAAAACTGTAGATTGCTATTAATATTGTACTTAGAAGTATTACCACTGAATTTTGCTTTTGACATTATAACCGGTGTTAGGGAAATGCCCTAGGAAGTCGTGGGAACAAATGACTCACCGTCATGAGTTATATTTTGACTTCGCCCCATAAGTGGCAGGCAAATGTATAAGGAGGCAATTCTAACAAAACGTTTATACATACACTATGGGATTGCAAGATTTATTTGTAAAATATTTTGTGCGTCAAAAGTAGCTGCAAGCATGCCTGATTTAGTTTTCCATAACACACCGGCGTCGTGCCTTGCTACTTTCAATGACTTGCGCTTCCTATATCCATTCGGTGCCGGATTTCTTTCGCTAAATTCGAAATTGGCTGCACACCCTGTACCTACATAGATGCATCCGGCACACGTAGTTCCAAGATGCGTGCTTGATCGATTTCAATTATTGTTCTTCCTGTATAGATCTGTATTCACCAACCAGTACGCATCTATACACTTTATTCAAATGAACAGTATCGAAATAAAGATTGTCACTACAATCATTTATTGGTAAGTAATGCTTTTTTTTCTTCCCGCTTGCTATTAAATATACCTGTTTTGAAAAATCTTTCTTAGCATGGATGGGTAATTATTTTAAGCTTCATTCGCCAAGCCATTTCTTAAATGCAGCAGCGCGTAACCTGCTTACTATGATTTCTTCATAGGATTCAGGTTGAACTTTTACTTTAAGTTTTCCGCTTGGCCAGGTACTTATTTTTTCAATACTGTTATAATTCAGGATAAACTGTCGGTTAGCCCTGAAAAAGCTAGTACAATCGAGTTCTGCTTCAATTTCGTCAAGCCTTTTGTCAATCAGGAGGGTTTCATTGCTGAAGGTCTTGATGTATTGCAGGCGATCTCTGGTAAAGAAATAGGCAATCATATCGGCAGATACCGAACTTAGGCGCGAGCCATTTTTCGTCAAAAACCTTTTCTTGCTTCGCTCAAAACTTTCTATAGCCATAAATAACTTGGATGAACTGATTTGGTTCGTCCCCGGATGAAGCTTGCTGTACTTTTCAAGTGCTGCACTGAGTTCTCCGCTATCCACCGGTTTGAGGAGATAATCCAAACTATTGAGTTTGAAGGCCCTGAGCGCATACTCCTGGTAGGCGGTTGTAAAAATAATTGGACTCTCTACATTGATCTTTTTAAATATTTCAAAGCTCTGTCCATCGCCTAGTTCAATATCCAGGAAAATGAGCTGGGGAGCTGGCTGCTCACTGAGATACTGGATACTGGCTTCTATACTATCCAATACGGCTAGTACACGGATACCAGGGTTCAGTTCCTTCAACATGCTTTCCAGATGCTGGGCCGCGATGATTTCGTCTTCAATGATCAATACACTCATACTTGCTTGATTTCATCAGCGGGATAATCACTGAGAAGATCCCTTCTTTTTCTTCAATCTTTAGTTTGCCGGCGTTGAGCAGGATGAGTTTCTTTCCTAAATGCGCCAGCCCCATACCCGTAGGTGCAGGATTATTTTTTCTTTGAAGGTTGTTGCGTACGATAATGCATTGATCTTCCTTATTTATGGTTACTTTTATATACAGCGGCCTTGCTCTGGTAATGACATTATGCTTTACCGCGTTTTCGATTAATAATTGGAGGCTGAGGGGGAGCACCTGGTACTGGTCGAGCGATTCTTCTTCAAGTTCGATGTCCAGGTAGAGCCCATGGGGGTACCTGTTTTTCAATAAGAAAAAATAGTTCTTTGTAAACCTGAGCTCATCTGCCAGGCCAATCACGGTTTGGTTGGTGGCATCAAGTAAATATCGATATACATGAGCAAGTCCCTCGGTGAAGCGGACCGCCCTGGATTGATCCATTTCGATCAGTCCGACCAGGGTATTCAGGGAATTGAATAGAAAGTGAGGCTGGATCTGCACTTTCAGTGAATCCACCTGCATCTGTAAATTGAGTTTCTTCAGTTCCTTTGCTTCCATCAGCGCGATATGCCATTTCTCTACAAAAAATAGGCTTTCATACAGTGTCACTTGTACCAGTATAAAAAGAAGATTGATCCCGATTATGGAAAAGCAGAAACTGATATTTTTTACAGGGAGTTCCCATATCAGCCAGTTTTCGAGATATATCCGGGTCATGCTCATAATAACAGCATAAGGAACCAGTATCGATAGGGTGATCCATTTTCTTCGGCTGTTGTTTTCTGATCCTCTCCAATGTTTTCTTACCCACAATACTACCCATCTTGTAGGCTCCCAGATGGTAAGGATAAAAAAAATGGTCGCAGCCACCATTTGCATCAGCAGTAATCCACCACTTTTATGAGGATAGAAAAACATAAATGCATTGAAGAAAATAAAATAGATGATGGCAAAAGATATTTGTCCATACATCCTGATTTTCCTGTCGCTGATCAGCATGATGCGCTTTTTGTAAAAGTACTGGCCATTGATTCAGGTTCCTGTTATAATCTCATCACTTCAGGCACTAAATCCATCATTTCAAACATGAATTCTACAAGCAAGGCTGTTTTTGCGTTTCCGATGGATGTTCCTTCCTTCAAAAGTCTGTAGTCCCAATCCATTTCATTGATGCATTTCGGTGGGATGCCAATGCATTTCAGGATACTGTTGTGTCATCCGGGCTTTATGACTTATGACACATTAATTAGGGGGCTAATTTAGCGTCCTGTTCCAGTGCCTGCGCAATCATCATAAACAGGATTTCCTTACTTCCTGCTTCCCGTCCGATCACTCCATGAATCATCTTTTCATCTTCATAAAACTGAAACAATATGAAACAAAGACACTTTTTTTGTTGCCTGACCATTGGTCTATTAATGATGGCTTGTAGCAAACAGTCCAATGAAATGATCCGCCAGGGCGAAGGGAGGATCAAGACGGAAAAAGGAATGGCAATGGGGTTGGCCAACCACGCAACTATCGGTCCTGCCGGTGGAGTACTTAGCAGTACCGATGGGCAACTTACGGTAACAGTGCCGCAGGGAGCGATAGCTGCAAATACTGATTTTGTGGTTCAGCCAATTACCAATACGCTCTACGAAGGCAAAGAAAATCGGCTGGCCTATCGCCTCTTACCGGAAGGTGTCAGTTTTGATAAGCCGGTAACCCTGACCTTTGCATATAATGAGGATGATTTGAATACGGTCAGTGAAGATCTGTTAACGGTTGCCTGGCAACAGCAGGATGGCTCCTGGAAAGTGGAACCCACGCGTTTAAATAAACTATCAAAGACCCTTACAGTTGAAACCACCCATTTCAGTGACTGGACCAAAACGGGTGGTCTGGAATTGAAGGTGGAAAAAGAATTGCTGAAACCGGGCGAGAAGTCCAGGCTTTCGATAGTTAGCGCAGGAGATGATGATTTGTTGGCCTACCTGGGGGTTAGCTTGGAGGATGATGCCCGACTGACGGCTCTTGGTAACTGGAAGATCGTTGAGGGAAGGGGTTCGATCCAGGAAAACAAATCCGGATCAAAGAGTTTTGCTTATACTGCATTGTATACTGCACCCTCCACCGTCCCAGCTCCGATGAATGTTACGATCACAGTAGCAGCAGAAGGCTTTAATGCTATTAAAGATCCCTCCGCGCCGGGTGGCGTTCGGAATACAGGGAAGATGATTCTCTTCGGCAGGTTAATTGTCAGCGAAAACTACATGACGGGAACCCTCGACGGTGTGCCTTTTGGTTTTCTGGGCGATAAAGTCTCCGCCATTGGAATGGGTGGTGCTATCGTGGTGAGGGGTAGTGATGGGAGTGATGAGATGACACTAACCGTTAATGCAACCAGTGCGGGCTCTTTCCCTTGCGGACAAATTATCCTGCCAGGAAAAGCAGGCATCATCATTGGCTCGCTTACCGGATCCGGACCAAATTATGGCCATTCTTATTTTAAGTGCGATCAAACCGGGGAAGTAGAATATTCTCCGGCCAATCTCCAGATCACCAAATGGCCTGAAGTAGGTGGCACTGCTGAAGGTAGTTTTTCGGGTCCTATATATTTGAATGATGGCCTCTGCGGCCCCCGTCAAAAAGCATTGACAGTTAAATTTATGGTTACCAGGTCAAATTAGCCTCTTAACCTCCCGTAATGGGCCTATGAAAGAGACCGGCCGGCGTTTAAAAGTATAACGCAGGTCCGGTCTTTTGTTATATAGCAGGATACCCAGGACCTCAATTAATGTTATTTGTTGGGCAAGTCCTGTATGTGTTTCAGATCTGCATTGGTCAACCCTTTTCCATCTGTAAGGTTCCACAGCGCATCCTGGATAAACTCCTGGTTCAGGTTCCAGTCCGGATCAGTTGGTGGGAATTTGCTGTACAATATTTCTTTCGTTGATAGCTTGCTAATAAAATCATTGATCAGGGATGAACTGGTAACCGGACCGAATGTATAGATCGCACTTTCTGTGGAGGGCTTGTCTTGTGCATTCAGACAGGAGAGCATCAGTGTAACATTACATTTCGGTGCGTTACCCCCAGGTTGGCGGGGTGGAAGGACTACAACGATTCTTTCCATTAGGAGTCCGTTTTGAAATCCATCCGTGATAGCAGTGATAACTAGTCCAGGTGGGAATTCAATTGTTGCTGGTGCGCCGATGGAATCATTTTGCAAGATCATCTTCACCTTCACATTAGTTCCCTGTCCGTCATACACACAATCAGAAGCAGTCGGACCATCATCCTGGCCAGTAATGTTACCTATCAGCGATACCCCAGGCGGCAAAGTGAATAGAGGACCTTCCGGTGGACGGGGATCATTGCCCATGCCAGGTATTTGTCCAGGTTTTTCCTCAGTACTTGTCGAGGAATCCTGATCCTCTTTTTGGCAGCTGCTGTAGCTAAAAACTGTAAGTAAAAGCAATACAGGAGCAAGGCGTGATAAAACTTTTTGCATCTTTAATTTTTTAGAATGATGAATACAATACCTCGATCCAGGGAACCTTTCGATTCATGCTACCAATGATTCCCGGGTATATAGTTGCCATAAAATTATTCCGATGTAATTGACAAAGGATTTAGCTGAGGTTGTGATGCCAGAGTTACACGCAGAAATGATTTCATACTCTACTCAACTGTCAGTCTGCAGATTCGAAATTATCTTGATGTGAGAGATTGTGTCGAATGATGATTAGATATTTGCCTGGTAATTGACTTGTTTTAATCCTATTTGATTCTTTTGGCTGTGGTATGTCGGCTAAACATTCCAGAGCAATTTCTTCTTTTCGGTCATCACCCAAAATCAAAGGTTTAATCTGTTCCAGATAAAACTGATGATGATGCTATCGGTACCTGAAGTTGCTAGGAGTTTTAGAATTAATACCTGGCTAACTATAGTTACCAGTACATGAAATAAAAAGGAATGATTACACCTATGGGAAATAATCCTATTAAATTAATGGTGTGCAATAAGGTCAAAATGGGATGCTTTTAGTAGGTATTGTATGCACTACCTATTTTGTAAACATGGCGAAGAATAGTACTGTGATAGGGACACCACCCTGTTACTTTACGGGAATTCCGATCAATACCCGCGTTTATTTATTAGCCAGTTTGGTTACTCGTATATTTTCAGCATTCCGGTCCAATATAAAAAATCGGTTCATGCTGCACTGGTGAAGTGCATTGGTTTATAAATCCAGATCGGTATCGCTGTTGGATTTACGTTAATCCTTCGCAATACCGATCTGTCCAGTGGTCTTCTGTCCGTCAATGTATCAATGATGGTCAACATTAATAAAACTATCGAACTATTCCTTTATAACGATTACAAAAAGATAATTGTCCTGATTGAAGTGTTGAATACCATTGCGCATATCATTTACAGGTAATGCTTTGATTGTTGTATTTTATACTATTCCCTGGTAAGTAGATGCGGAATCCTTGCTTTTGACGTATAAATCAGGTATGTCCAATTTGGTAATAAATGAAAAGGGTTGTTGTTTCATGTTCAAAAGGTTTATTGGTGGACTTCGTTATCGGACATTGATTAAGTTCAATACTTCCTTTTATTGATATCGTGCCGCCAATAGGGGAAAAGGAATTAGTCATGTGAATTAATCCTTAACTGATTTTCAGTAAATGATCCTGATATCTGGTGAGTCAGAAATGTCCGTTCCATAATAGCTTATATAGAGACTGCCTTTGTTGTACATGCCCGCTCAGTTGACGCGAGTTTCAACAAAGAAATCATAGTTGGTTGTTGTTGGGTTGGGGCTGTAAAATGGCACATCTATCCAGGCGTCGCTATTATCCCTCTTGATAAGTACTTTGAAAACCTTGTCTAATGACACTATGTCGAAAAAGCCCTTTATTTCAATTGAATTGTACCAGGGGAATATCCAGGTCTGGTTGGCAAATTGCAATTCCTGTGGTTTAGCGGATAATGAGTTTACCACCACGGTAGCGGTGTCTTTCCCGTATAATCCCAGATAGTCATAAACTGAAAACTCAAATTGGTAAATCCCTGCTACCAGGTTGGTCAGTTGGGTACTCATCTCATTTTGACTGGCGAGTTGATAGCTATCGGGTCCTGCTATTTTTTTCCACTTAAATGTTTTTTTTGTTGGCACCCATTCTGAATAGCTTCCACTAAGAAAGGTCTCATTATTAGGTAATATGACATAAAGAAGGCCACCGGCACCCACTTTCGAGTCGGAATTACCGGTAACTGGTGGAACTGGGTCCGGGGCACTGATGGGATCAGGATTTTTGGGAGGTGTAATGGGGTCTTTTTCACAACCAACGAAACAGGTTGCTAAAACAACGATTAACAAGCTTGAAAAATACTTTTTCATAGTCTTAAGGTTTATATGATGAAATGAAGGATAAACTATTTTATTCAGTTCAAACTGGTCATCAAGTAAATAACGTAAAAACCCCTTGGGTGGGCATCTTATAAAAGGATACCCTTCAGGGAGTTGTATGTTCTTTCCTGTTAAGCTATATTGAGGTGTGTAAAGAGAACAGGGCTTTTATAATCAGGCTTGACGGTATTGGGAATTAAGCCTTTGATTACTGGGATATTGGAATGTAGGATAATAATGGGCTTTGGGGCCGGTTGATTCCAAAATAATTTGATGCTAAAAGTCATCTTCAATAGGTTGGAAAGCGGGAATTATGTCTACGTATAAAGGTCCTGTTTCATTGTGCTGGTAAAGTCCTTTCATAAATCACTAATGCAGCCGAAAATTCAATGGTATTGGTCAAAATGCCACTAGTAAATTAAACTTTTCTCCCGCTATTCCAAATGTACTCTTGGGTGACCCGCAACTGTTAGAATTACATTGGCCAATAGGTTTTTCTCACTTTTCAAATCCCGTAATCCCTCAGTTGCCAATGTGTTAATCAGGATAAATTCGATCAGTCCTCTATGGGGAAATTGCAAGAAGAGTAAAACCTGTTTTAGTAAATCCTATGAGACTAATTTCCAGGTGATCAGCTCTTTACAGGTACTTGAATGGGTATATTTCCCGTTAATGGTGAAGGTGGGAGCATGGTTTATAGGTTCAATCAGGTTTGGAAAATCAGGTTGTAAAGCTCCCTTTTGTAAGGTCACATACATTATGATTGCTTTGTCTGGTAAGGCTCTTGTAAGATGGTAATGCCTTATTTGTTTTAGTTGGATGTAGAAAAATGCCTTGGTTTCCCTTGAATACCGCTTCTCCAAATTTTCAGTATTGGCAAGGGTGATGACCGGCTACCTATCGGTGTTTGGGTCTAATCATTACCTTTACAAGGAATGAAATCAATTCCGGTCAGGCATATTGCCCATACCTCAATAGATCAGGGAACTACTGGTCTGTTTAGCATTCGCAACCTGAGGGATGTGTTAAATGGGAAGGATTTAGTTCATGAACTTCATAGGCATGACTTCTTTTTCGTATTGATGGTGGAGGAGGGAAATGGTTCTCATGAGATCGATTTTGTACCACATAAGGTCCACGACAGGACAATATTCTTACTTCGTCCTGGTCAGGTCCATAAACTTGAGTTGACAGCAGAAAGCACAGGTTTCTTAATGGAATTCGACCCTTTCTTTATTCTTTCAGGATGTTCCCTTTCCGATCAGCGATGGAAGAAAGTGATTGGTAAAAACTTTTGTGAAATAGAAGTTGCAAGGTTCAATAGCTTGCAAACAATTCTTTCCAAAATCTTCAACGAATTCACAAATCGGCAGGATGGTTATCTTGAGGTTATTAAAGCCAGCTTAAGTATTTTTTTCATCGAGTTTTTGAGGCAAAGTTCCAACCCTAATGGAATGCCGGCAACGTCAAATAGCTATACCCGGGAAAGATTTGAGGAGTTGGTCCGCTTATTGGAGACAAACATTGGGACCATGAAGAATGTTTCCCAGTATGCCGATATGTTGAATCTTTCTTCATACCAGTTAAATGCCATTACAAAGGCTTCAGTTGGAAAAACGGTATCTGACCTTATAAATGAACAAATCCTGCTGGAGGCAAAAAGATATTTACTGGCTACTCCCAGCCAGGTAAAGGAAATTGCCGATCATCTGGGATATGAGGATGTTTCCTATTTTATTCGTTTCTTCAAGAAGCACACCGGGCAGTCTCCTGAAGCATTTCGTAAAAATTTCAAATAAGTCCTATTTAACTGCATAACCATCCTACTCTACCCCTTTGGTCCGTTCTACCTTTGTTTTCGATCATCTGTTTGAATCAATAATGATATTATGAAAGCAAAAGCAAGAATACTGATGTCCCTCAAAATCTGGATGGTTATATATCCTTCCATAACATTGTTTTATTCCCTATTTGGCCAACAGCTGTCAGCGCTGCCCTTATACCAGCGAACTTTTATTTTGACTGTTTCTTTGGTACCCTGGATGATGTTCATAGGTGTTCCATTGATCGATTTCCTGGGTCGACGCTTCAAAGACGCTGTCACAATGAAAAAGTAGATGGTAAAGCATGATGGGTCTGGAACTTGGCCAATGGTACAGAGACGCGATTTTCTCAAACAGGCAGGAATTATTCTCGGTGGTGTATCCGTTCCTGTTTCAATGATAGACAAGCTAACAAAGGAAATGATGAAAAAGGAAAATGTTTTTGACGTTACTATTTTAGGAGGCAGTTATGCCGGCCTTGCAGCAGGTATGGCTTTGGGAAGGGCATTAAGGAAGGTGTTAATTATTGACGCTGGCAATCCATGTAACAGGCAAACACCCTATTCACACAATTTCCTGACAAATGATGGAAAAACGCCCAAAGAAATAGCAGAACTTGCCCGACAAGAGGTTAAGAAGTACGATAGTGTAAGCTTTATTGATGGCTTTGCAACTGCCGGTAAAATGAACAGTAATGGTATTGTAATCCAAATCCTAAGCGGTGAAACCTTCCTTTCACGGAAATTGGTCATCGCAACAGGTATCAAGGACCTGATGCCGGATATTCCTGGATTTGCTGAGTGCTGGGGAAAAAGCGTGCTTCATTGCCCCTATTGTCATGGGTACGAGGTGCGGCATCAAAAAACAGGCATTTTCGCCAACGGCGATACAGCATTTGAACTAGCCACGTTGATTTCAAACTGGACAAATGACCTTACGCTTTATACAAATGGTAAATCAACCATTACAGCACAACAACTGCTAAAGTTACAAGAGCATAAGATCAATATTGTAGAGGCTGAGATAGAAAGGCTGGAAAACAAGGCTGGCTATATAAGTAATATTGTGTTCAGTAATGGGACCAGTGCGCAGGCAAAAGCTATATATACAAGGCTTCCATTTGTACAGCATTCCTCTATTCCACAAGCTTTAGGTTGCGAGCTTACACCGGAAGGGTACCTTAAGATTGACTCTGCCCATAGAACGACAGTCCATGGCATTTATGCCTGTGGTGATAATGCCACCCGGATGCGAACAGTTGCTAACGCAGTAGCAATGGGAACAACAACAGGTTTGATGGTAAACAAGGACTTGATTGAAGAGGATTTTTGAATTCAGGTTCATGCCTATTAAACCTCCACTTTAGGAATGATTAATCTAGTAGTGCTATCAGGTCATTTGTCGTTGAATTAAACAGATAACAATGGATCAATTAACAATAGAAACGGATCGTCTGAAGATCAGAAATCTTGTTATTCCAGATTTAATTGATTTCCATTCTTATCGTTCAGATCCTGAAGTAACGAAATACCAGGGCTTCGACGTTTTCACCTTAGAGGAGGCAAAAGCATTCATTCTCGAAAATGCTGAAAAGAAATTTGGAGTAGCTGGTCAATGGGTGCAGTATGGAATAGAGCTAAAAAGCACAGGGAAATTGATCGGTGATTGTGCAATCAAGCTTAATATAAATGACATCCGAATTGGTGAAATCGGTATTACGATTTCACCAAGGGAGCAAAATAGGGGATATGCAAAGGAATCCTTAACTTCTATTCTTGACTTTCTATTTAATATAGAAGGATTTAATAGGGTTACCGAGATAGTGGATGCTGGGAATATAGCTTCCATTGAGTTGCTAAAAAGCGTGGGCTTCAGGGAGGAAGGACTTTTTATCGAGAGCATTTATTTTAAAGGGAAGTGGTGCAGTGAATTTCAATATGCTATGCTGAAATCAGAATGGGTATTATTAAGAGAGGATCATCTAAAATGAAAACCTTAAAACAAATAGCGATGAAACAGAAGCCATTATTATTAACTATTGCAATGCTGCTCTTTGCTGTTGGAACTTATAGCCAAGCTTGCGGTACCAGGGTATTAGATCCTCAAATAGCCTATTTCCTTAAAATAGTTGGCTACAAGGACCAGACATTAGAGCAGTTGAGAAGTACGCCCATAGAGCAATTAAAGTATCCACAATTTCCATTAATACCCTACCCTAAGGAAGATGTGCAAAGGCTCAAGATTACCAGTGATAGCATTTCAGTATTGGTGTTTAATCCGCTTCACAAAGAAAATCTGCCGGTAATTATTCATTATCATGGAGGCGGCTTCATTTCTCCCCTGGTACAGGGCCTGGAGTATTCTTTATGGCAGGATGCAAAAACCTATGGGGCGATTGTCTTTGCAGTTGATTATAGGGTAGCACCAGAACATAGGTTTCCTGCAGCTGTAGATGATAGTTATAAGGCTTTTAAATGGATTTCTCAAAATGCACAACTGTTTGGAGGCGATACAAGCCAGTTGATACTGATGGGTAATAGTGCCGGGGCTAACCTCGTTGCAGTGATAACCCAAAGGGCAAAGAAAGAAAATACCAGTAGTCCCATCAAACTCCAGGTATTAAATGGATTGCCTGCTGATCTGCGTCCTGAAAACATGGAGAAATCTGTATCATATCAACAGAATGCCCTGGGCTACTTCCAAACAAAAGCAATGTGCTATTTCGCAGTTGAAAATTATGCCCCGGATCAGTTCAATGATCCTGAAGTGTCTCCGATCCTTGGCAAAGATTTTAAAGGGTTGCCACCAGCTGTAATAATCAATGCAGAATTCGATCCCCTTAGGGAAGATGGTGTATTATATGCCGAGAAACTAAGAAATGCAGGTGTTAAGGTTTGGGAGAAATGTTTTGCGGGGCAGATACATTGCCTGATAGGTTTAATGCCTGGTGCGGAGCCGCTGAAGGAGTTTGAAAGGATTGTAAAATCCTCTATGAATGAATGTTTAGGAAAATGATAGTAAGTTGGTATGAAAATTATTTTTTGTATCCTGTTTGTACTTCCGGGAATTTGTTTTTCTCAGACTTCGTCTGAAAATGACACCCGGATAGGTGCAGGAAGGAAAGAGTTTATCCATTCTACCATACTAAAAGAGGATAGGGAATTGTGGATTTATGTACCGGCATCCTTTACAAAAAGTAGTCCCAACAAATATCCGGTCCTGTATCTCCTTGACGGTCCTTCCTTTTTCTATTCTATGACCGGAATGGTGCAGTATTTAAGTAGTATTGGCCAAATACCCGAAATTATTGTGGTAGGAATAGCCAACACCAACCGGATAAGGGATCTTACCCCCACGCACTCTATTCGCTGGTCGGATGGTGAACAGGATACTGCCGTCTTAGGTTGCTCTGGCGGTGGTGAAAAATTTATCGCCTTTATTGAACATGAACTTATTCCCTATGTGGATAATGTTTATGCAACCACCCCTTATCGGATGCTTGTCGGGCATTCATTAGGCGGGTTAACGGTTCTTAACTCAATGATCAACCACCCATCCCTATTTACCAGCTATGTTGCCATAGACCCAAGTGTATGGTGGGACAACCATGCATTAATGAAATATGCTTCACGCCAACTGTTGGGAAACGACTATAGCAATAAAAGTCTTTTTTATGCCTCAGCGAATACCATGAGCAAAGGAATAGATACTTCACGGGTATCAAAAGATACAGCTTATGGAAACATACATGTAAGAAACAACGTGCAATTCCATCGGATACTTCAAAAAATCCCACCGGCAGGGCTGCAATGGAGCTGGAAGTTCTATGGTGAGGATAATCATGCCTCTGTCCCCCTAATTGCGGGTTATGATGCATTGCGCTTTCTGTTTAAAGGATACAAGTTGGATAAGGACCTTAATGATACTTCAATAACAGTTGACTACATCATAGCTCATTATCAACACTTGTCAACTTTGATGCATTATACGGTATTGCCTTCTGAAAGCATCGTCAATTCACTCGGCTATAATTTTCTGCACAAGAAAAACTTTGAAAAGGCTTTCCAGTTTTTTTATTTGAACCTGGAAAATTATCCTACAAGTGCCAATGCGTTCGATAGTATGGGGGATTATTACCTTCAAAGAAATGAAAGGATAAAGGCAATTGAAAATTTCAGGAAAGCACTTCAATTAAAAGAATTGCCTGAGACCAGAAAGAAATTAAAGGAGCTGGAAAGTGTTAATAGGAAAGGCTAAAGTGTCACTATCTTAATATGGGTACATGATTTTATTATCAAAGGAGTTATGTGGATAGTGGAGTCTATTTAGATTCATTAAGTTTGTTTGGATTCATCCGGTTTTCTGCAGAGTCAAGTTGGAACGATTGACATTCATTAGCAATATTGATAGCCCGGGAAATAGCTCAACCTCTTACGGATTAATTTTTATCCATTAGGAAATACCAAATGCATTTAACTCAATCTCTGCCATGCTTAAAATAGGAATTTAGTAATGCAATAGATGGTTGATCGGAGCCCATCTTCTATAACCTTCTACTTCTCATAAGTGCCAATCAATTTGAAAATCGTCCTACCTCCCTGGCGTTCCTGGATAGTAGCTTTGTCCTATCAATTTTAAGAGCTGCCGTTTAATACAGGGTTAGCCATTTAACACTCAATCCCAAAAGGGTACTTTAAATATCGCCTGCAAGTTGGGCAGGTAAACTATTGCCCATTGGAAGAGGAAGTACAACATAAAGTTTAAAAATAAATAACCATGCAAACAATTATCAAATCACTAAAAGTATTAGCAGTATTGATGTTATTAACCTCTCTTTCATCCAGATCCTATTCACAAACAAGCAGGTTTAGTTTCGTAATTAATTCACCGACAACATACTTCAATTATGGAAAGGCGAATACCGGACTTAGATCCTATAAGAAAAGCTATCATGGCTTGCAGGCAGGTATTTCTTACCAGGCCGGCATTACACCAATCTTTTCATTGGTTCCGGAATTATATTTCGCTATGAAAGGTGGGACCATAAAAGGTAATAGTCCATTGACGAAAGCAAAAACAACATTGAGGATAAACAGTTTGGAGATGCCTTTGTTGGCTCGATTGCATCTTAACAAGCTATATATTAATGCAGGTCCTTATGTTGGTTACAATGTTGGTGGCCGCCTCAAAGTAGATGCTTCAAATACGTCAAGTGCATCAACCACTAAACTGTCATTTGGCAGTTCCGATGCGGATTTTAAACGGTGGGATGTTGGATTTCAGGTAGGAGCCGGTTACAACTTCAGCCTTAATCAATCTACTGTCACACTGGATGCCCGATACGGGTATGGCATGGTTAACATTTCTCCCGATGTTGAACGATACAACAGGATGTTCAAAATTAGTGCTCAGGTTTCACTATTTGGGAAAAAGATCCCTAAACAGAAGCAAGGATAATACAGTGGAGTATAAAGCAAATCTATAAAATCAATTTATTCAAAGTATTTATTAATTAAATCATAGAAATGAAAATTGTAATTGTTGGTGCATCAGGCACTATGGGCACTTATTTAACCAAATCATTTGAGAAGGAGCATGAGGTAATCAAGGCCGATCGAAATGGGATTGATGTTAAGGTAGATATCACATCACCTGAGGCAATCGAAAGTATGTATAAAAGTATAGGAGATTTTGATGCACTTATTTGTACGGCAGGACCAACTTTTGTTGGCCCATGGAAGAGCTTAAATGATAAAACCTTTCGTAATGGAGTAGAGGGTAAAATGATGGGGCAGATCAACCTTGTATTGATTGGGCAGCATTATATCAAACCGGGTGGTTCTTTTACCCTTATCACTGGGGGTTTGACCCATGAACCGCAGAGGAACTTTGCTAATGCATCAGCAGCAAATGCGGCAGTGGAGGGTTTTGTTCGCGCCGCGGCTATCGAATTGGGTAATGGTATTCGTATCAATGCGGTCAGCCCAACGGTTATTGAAAATTCCCCTCAATACTTTCCTTTCTTTCCTGGGGAAATTCCAGTGACCATGAAGGCACTCGAATATGGATTCAGGAAAAGTGTGTTTGGCGCAAACACCGGACAGATTATAAAACCTTAGGTAACCTATGTAAAACCCCTAATAATAGGGTCGTTATCCCGGGATGGTAGCGACCCTTATCTTTTAACTCAAGGAAGCAAGTAATATGTATTGGTGGGCAGTTCAGTTTTATTGCTATAATGAATTATTAAGTAGTAAATACCTGGGGCAATTAGAATATTATTTACTTCAGAACAATAGATATCTGGCTCATTGATGACTTTTAGGTTTCCCCGCTTCTAAAAGTGCTTAGCTTTTGTAATGTTTCCTGGTATTAATCCTGGTTACCCGTCATCAGTCTGTAATAGTATATTGATCTGTTAACTTAAGCCATCTGTGAAGGTTCATATTCGCCCGGGTCTGAAATAAGCATTTTCCAGAAAGTCTGGATTTTCTGTTCATATTGGTTTTGATACCCACCTGTATTCAGTGGAAATAGGATGATCAATATTGCAGATTCCCATAATTAAAGAATAAATTCATATATGAAAGCATTTATAAGGAATAACTATGGGGGACCTGAGGTTCTTCAGTTGCAAGAAGTTGATAAACCCATTGTTAAGGATGGATGCATATTGGTTAGGGTCCTTGCCAATTCTGCTAATCCCGCAGATTGGCATATCCTTCGTGGTAAACCTTTTTTTGCGCGATTTACATTTGGGCTGTTCAAGCCAAAAGAAAAAATTGCAGGCTGTGATTTTGCAGGTATAGTAGATCAGGTTGGTAACAACGTAACCCATTTTAAAGTAGGCCAACCGGTATTCGGTGAGTCGTTGATGGGAGGTGCTTTTGCGGAATATGTTTGTATTCCGGAGGATTTTTGTGCCATCATTCCAGAGGGAGTTGGCTTTCCTGAAATGGCTGGTTTACCAACTGCTGGGCTTACCGCCTGGCAAGCCCTGACCACCCATGGTAAAATCAAAAAGGGAGAAACCGTATTGATAAACGGTTCTTCGGGGGGTGTCGGTCATTTTGCTGTTCAGCTTGCAAAGGCACTTGGTGCCCAAGTTACTGCCATTTGTTCCAGTCGAAATATTGATTTTGTTAGATCACTTGGTGCTGATCATGTAGTTGCTTACGATATTGATAATATTCATCTGCATAGTGTAAAGTATGACCTGGTCCTGGATGTCAATGGCAATCTTTCATATGCGGATTTCCGGCGCATGGGTAAGCGGGGTGTGATGGTAGGATTCACCACCATGCGGCATATGATTTCTGTTTTGTTTAAGCGTGCATTTGGTAAGTTCCCCTTGGTATCATTTACTGCAAATGCCAATTCAAGGGATTTAAAGGAGCTTGCGCTATTGATGCAGGATGGTCGAATAAGGACCTGTATCGATAAATATTTTAATTACAAGGAAATACCGGCTGCAATTGGGTATATTGAGGACATGAGGACTCGAGGCAAAGTGGTAATGCTATGGAATGAGCTTTAGAACGATGGGATATTTTTCTCAATAATAGCATGTTGTTCTAGTTTCCAGGGTTTAAGAGCTACTGAATTTTATTTCCGGATATGATTGATTGTCTCTTTAATTTATTTCAATTATGGCTTGCTAACTGGGTGGGATTATGGTAGCAATCATTTGTACTATAATATAGATTATTGTTTTGGACAGGCAGGTAGAGATATTTATTAGTCCAGACAGTTTCACCATTAATTCGAATTGAATTGCGCAAACTTGGTCTGCTATTTCTCCAAGCCATTTAAAATAGATTCCAATTTTTTCTATTTGATTATCCTTGAAGGATGGGCAAGGATGAGTATGAAAAGGTAATGGGGTGGTTATTCGTCAATAAATTATTGTCTTGTTATGCATAATTCAGGGAAGTACAGGATGTTTTTCAGGAATCTGGGATGGATTGCCATATTTTTTCTTGTGCTGGCGGCTTTTACTTTTCCAGTGATTTTTATTTCACAATATAATAAATGGCAGGTCCACCCTTTCATTCAGGCACTTATTGTAGTTGCAGTTACTCTTGTCTGCCAGCTTTTGAGAAAGCAGCCGTTTTCGGAAGTGATTGGTACAATAGATCAGGCGTGGTTTAAGGATGTTTTGGTTGGTTTATTTTATGGGGCAATACTAATGTTGTTGCCAGCACTGTACCTCTTTCTTTTTGGATATGTTAGTTGGGAACTGGTAAATGTGCAGCCGGATGATATTTTATCTGCTACTGTGATGTTTACAATCCTGGCCATTGCTGAAGAATTCCTCTTCAGGGGTTTTGTGTTTCAAAGGCTAATGGCAATGATCGGAATTTGGGGTGCACAAATACTAATGGGTGGATATTTTTTACTCATTCACATGAATAATCCGGGAATGACAGGAAATGTAAAGCTATTAGCGTCTGTTAATATTTTTCTTGCTTCAATCATGTTTGGGCTAGCTTATATAAAAACAAAAAAGCTTGCGATGCCAATTGCAATACATTTTATGGCTAACTGGACACAAGGTGTATTATTGGGTTTTGGGGTTAGTGGTAATACAGGTGTTAAATTATTGAATCCTGTTTTCGGTAATACACCAGTATTCCTTACCGGTGGCAATTTTGGTTTGGAAGCGAGCTTGCCGGGATTAATAGCTGTTATTTTAATTACTATTGTGCTGTTTCGCTGGAAGCCCAGAAACATGTAGAGACAATCAATGGCATCATTCATGTGTGGGTTCCGGGAGGTCAAAATAGTTTCCCCTTGTTTTATCCAGTACTGCCGAAAGCATCCTGAAGTTTTCTTCAGATGGTGGCAGGTTGATGAACTTGTCAACAATAGTGCGGTGTTTATAGACGATCATCGTGCTTTGGGCTTCGGGATTTATCTTGTTCAGGTTGGCTTCTGATTCGGTATCAGCATAGGAGGGCACAAAGGTCAGGGCTGTTCTTTGTAGGCCCAATTCCTTGCCCAGCGCAGTCAATTCTTTCTCCCTGGTTGCCTTGTTGTATTGCTGGCTATTGCCATAGACAAAATATGCTTTCAGGTAGCTTTCCCTTTTCCTGCTTTCCTGCTCCAGGAAAGCCAGCCATTGTTTGATGACATCCCAGTTCGGGTTATTCCCTACAAAATAGACGATGCCATGGTACCTGCCGTATTTGCAAACGGGGCAGGTCCTGGTTCCCTTGTCTGGTCCATAGGCATGGTAGGGCATGAAGGAGGGTTGGTCCTCGCCAATGTTCAGTCCCGATTGCATTGCAGCATCCGCTTTCCTCGGGTAATGGGGAATATTCAAGCCCAGTATGATATTGTGCTCGGCAATTTGCACTTTTTCATTGAGCACGACCCTGAGTATTTCTGTTCCCGCGCGGTCCTGCTTGCCATATTTTTTCTTGTGCTTCAGATAGAGGGGATCATCATCAAAATAGAGATCGGCAAAATATTCCTGTTCGATATCCGGTTCTTTAATGGAAAGATGGATATGCTGGGGAATATCCTCACCGGGATAGGCAGCCGGCCTGGAGGTCCTGATGGTATATTGGCCACTGGCATCTGTTTTAATCCATCCCCTAAGGTGTCCATGCGCCTTCGCTTTTTCAGGGGTAATGGCATTAGGTGAATACAGTCCCTTTTCATCCGTATGCCAGTAATAAATGATCACGCCTGCCGCAGGTGTTTTACCATCCAACTGAAACACCTTGCCGGTAAGGATAAGTTTCTGGTTGCCTTCCTCCCAGCCCGGACTGTTGTCTTCTGCATCTATCTTGTCGGGCATGGCTACATACATCAGTTCGCAACCTTCACATTCACCGCCAACCGGCTTATGGTTTGGGGAAGATGAAGTAGTCGGGGGCTTTGTTCCATTGGTTTGACCATTGCAGGAGCTGAATAGGAGGGAGCCCAATAGGGGCAATAATACCCAGGATAGGTTTCGCTTCATAGCAGCTGGTTAGTTTGAATAAAGTTTAATGAACAAAAGTTACGGCTATTTGCCACAGGACATTGTTAAGAAACTGCGAAGAAGATTGGCAGGGGCTTGACCTTCAGACACCTTCTATTATGATGATCTATTGGGCAGGTTCAAGAATCAAGAATGCAGGAATAAGCCTGCTAATGTCTTTTGTTCACAGTTGATAATAGCTTCTCCCCCATTTGTTGGCTGAATGATTGTTAGGAATTGCTAAACCCTGGTAGGTGCAGCCTTGTGATTCTGGCTGGCCACATGGATCATCGACAGCAAATGGAAACCTTTGAACAGGCAATTTGGTGGGTTCACAGAAATTTGGATGATTTTATTCCATGGGACTGGTAGATTTGGTCGTCCTGGATTTTTTACTGTCTAAACGAGTCTCATGAAACAATTCATTTTGCCCATTATCACCTTCCTCCTCCCTGTTGTAACGTATGCACAGGAACAATTGGATCTTGCCGGGTTATGGAAGCAGGGTCGGCTATCTGTTGTGAACAGGGATGCACAGCTGGCCACAGATGGGGGAAGGCCTTACCTGAAACTGTCTGAAGCAAAAGGGGAAGGACTGGTATGGTTACCGGTAGAGGATTTTGAGAATGGGAAGATCGTCATTGACATGAGGGGTAAGGATGTTTTGCAAAGAAGTTTTATTGGTATCGCTTTTCATGGGGTGAATGATTCTACTTACGAAGGGGTGTATTGCAGGCCCTTCAATTTTTTCGCGACGGATTCTATCCGGAGGATCCATGCCATCCAGTATATTTCCCATCCTGAATTTACCTGGAAGCGTTTAAGGGAGGAGAGGAATGCGCAGTTTGAGCAGGAGATCATTAACCCTCCTGATCCCAATGGATGGTTTACCATGACCCTGGTGATCGAGGGGGATACTGTCCGCGCTTTCATCAATGATGCCAGGACTCCATCCCTGGTAGTCAGGAGGCTGGGTGCCAACAAGGTTGGACGATTGGGACTTTTCATGGGGGATAGCAGCGGCGGGGACTTCAGGTCGATGGTTGTACTGAAGGGAAAGGACAGCCAATAAACGCACCGGTATGTTTTGCAGGGTAGTATACGGCTTGGTTATACATAACGCCCTGGCTACAACCCCTGATTGAAGAATGGGTTGGGGATGACCTGCAACGAATGGTCGGGGGATTTTGTCAAATGACAAAACACTGCCATGAGAAAGCTGCTACTATTGCTAACGCTACTCGTTTCCATCAGCTCCTGTGATAAGAAGAAGCAGGAAGCCCCCGCTGGTTGTAATGTAAGCTCCATTGAAGAGGGCAACAAAGGCCGCGTCAGTATTACCCAGGGCGTTTATGGAACCATTTGGTTCACTGAAGGCAATTGTATGCCAGGGGTGGGCGGAACCCCCGATTGCCGCACTTGTCCGGTATCACGCGAGCTAAGGATCTATGAGTACACGGTGATGAATGATGTGGAACTGTCCACCAAAGGGGGTGGTTTCTTTTCACGATTCAATACCAGGCTTGTCGCCACTACCCGATCCGATGCCAATGGGTTCTTCCAGCTGACCTTAGCTCCCGGTACCTATACCATGGCAGTGGTAGAAGATGGCCTGCTGTATGCGAACCGGTTTGACAGGGGTACCGGTATCTTCCCCATTTCCGTTGGCACAGGTGTGAGCCAGGAAGATTTCCCCATCACTTACAAGGCGGTATTTTGAGTTTGTCTCGGCCAATGCCAGGCCTGCCAGGCAATCACCAGCGTAATGATGGACTCAAGGGCAGCAAGGAATACATAGAAGGTCCTCCATTCGGAAATAGATGATAGGCCTACCAATGCGGTGAATAAGGAAAAGAAGATCGCGAGGCCTATGTTCAACCATTTGCAGAAGGCAGGTTTCAGCATGAGGTTAAGGAATATCATTAGTGCAGGTGTAGCGAGCAGGAAGCTAGCGATGAATAATTTCATGGGGCTATCGAGCATATTGTTCCCGTTGATCAGGCTCTCTGTTTTGCCCGGGACATACAATTCAAAATAGTCGCCATAGATATAGCAGAACATGACAGTTGTCCAGAGGCCGGCTAGCTTGAGCCGGATATTTACCTTGAAATCTTCCAGTTCCTGTTTTTTCATGTGATAGTCTTATTAAGTTTTAGCAGATTCTCTTGCGCCTACAAGTAATAACCAAAGGCAGGTGCCGATTTCCCCTATGGCGGGTAGTAGGCCAAAATAGCTGGAAATGCCTATAGTTCTGTAATCCCTGATCAGGGTATTCCCAAAGAAATTGACCATATAACCCAGGCAGCCCAGCATGAGCAGTATCCCCAGGAATTTTGGCAAGATCCCTGAACGGTAAACCAGGTAGCCAAAAGGCAGGAGCCATAGTCCCCAAAATACCGTCACGATGTGAATGCCATCATTATAATGGTTCAAATAATTCATGGTTTCCTGGTAAAGGGAGGACAATGGTTGTCCGGGTGCTTGCTTTGATGGATTGAGCAGGTCGAGGACGGCATATTTGTGTTGCAGGTTGAGGAAAGAAATAGGGACACTGATTAGTGCCAATACCACCATGATCCTTGCATACCATTCGTTGACTGGTCTTAGCAGCCGGTACAGCAGGAGGGGAAGAATGGTAAAGGCGATATAGCAGATCACTCCAACTGCTATGCTCAAACGTAACAATCCCTCATTGGCCTGGATATTGGAGAAGGTCTTTTCCGGGTTGTCCCATATGAAGAGTTGCCCGGGAACATAGGCCAGGCTGAACATTCCTGTAATAACGATTACGAGGTACACTACTCCAGCCCATCTGGACATTTGCTTATTACTAGTCACGGTATAAACAGTTAGGTAACTGAATATACAATTGACCAGATGATTTGCCGACCGGATAATGGACCAGCGGCAGAATCCTTCATTTTTAGGGTGATAATGTATGATATTGGCATAAAGCTTACTGTGCCGTATAACCGCCATCAACCGTATAATAGGAACCCGTTACAAAGGAAGACCTGGGTGAGGCCAGCCATAAGGCCAGTTCTGCTACTTCCCCGGGTTGGCCCAGCCTGCCAAGGGAATGTTTGGTCTCAAGGAACTTTAGTGTGGCTTCATCGAGGTTGTTCTCCAGTAAGGGGGTCATGATGAAGCCTGGCCCGATCGAATTTGCCCTGATGTTTTGTGTGCCATATTCCAACGCCGCATTCTTGGTCAGTCCCACTACACCATGCTTGGCAGCCACATAGGCGGGCGCATTGGCAAAGCCTACACTGCCCAGGATGGAGGAGATATTGATGATGCTGCCATAGCCCGATTCCAGCATAGCAGGGATCTGGTAACGCATGCCATAGAAGACCCCATTGAGGTTGACCGCGATGACCTTTTCCCAGCCATCGATGGGGTATTCACCGGTGGGGGCGCTGGGACCAGCTATGCCTGCATTGTTCACTGCAATATGCAGTGCCCCGTATTGCTTTACAGCGGCTGATACCAGTGCTTCATTATCCTTTGCACTGGAGGTGTCAGCTTTAACGAAGATGGCCTCGCCTCCTTTTGACCGGATGGCCGTTACCGTTTCATTGCCCCCTTTTTCATTGATATCCGAAACCACAACGTTGGCTCCTTCTTCTGCAAAAAGAACGGCAATGGAATGACCGATACCGGAACCTGCGCCGGTTACGATGGCTACTTTGTTGGCAAGATCTTTCATGGTTGATGGTTGATAAGGTGAACCAATAAATGGGTGGAGAAAGGGAGGGGCTATTTTCCTTAAAATACCCCTTCTATAAATGTACTAAATAGTAGGTATTTGGTTGTGGTCGCTCAAGGGTGATTATTAATTCCGATAGCATGGGCGATTGATTGTTACTGGCTGGCAGTATGGGTATTCCTTGGTGGTTTGAATATTGTAAGAAATGATTGGATTTCTGTTAGACTGGGCCAATGGTTGCCGGTATTCTTGTGACAGTTTTCCTTATTTGAAAAGTGTAACTTTAGGAACATGAACAAGGTGGAATCCATTGAGGATTTTTACAAGCGTAAGTTTAACTGGTTGCCGGATAATATCCGCAATGAGATCGGTCATTTCAATGTATTCCCGCTTGATCCCTATGTTGGGGAAAATGCCCAGCCGGTACCCTATAAGCGCAGGGATTTCTACAAGGTGATGCTGGTGGTTGGTCCTGCCAGGGTTCATTATGCCGATAAAGTGGTAGAGGTTAAGAAGCAGGCGCTCAGTTTTTCCAATCCAAAAATCCCTTATAAGTGGGAGTATACCGAGAAGATAAGGAGCGGTTTTTTCTGCATTTTCAACCAGCACTTCTTCAGCCATTTCGGGAATCTTAACCAGTATGAGGTTTTCCAGCCCGGGGGTAACCATGTGTATGAATTGACTGATGAACAGGTAGAGAAGGTCAGGCAGGTATTTGCCCGGATGCAGGAAGAGATCGCTTCCGAGTATGCCCACAAATATGACATGCTGCGCAACCTTGTTTTTGAACTACTGCATTTTGCCCTGAAGATGGAGCCTGTTTCTTCCCTGGGTAAACAACGCATCAATGCCTCCCAGCGTATCGCCACGCTGTTCCTCGAATTGCTGGAACGCCAGTTCCCTATTGAAGATGCGCACCCAGTTGTTGCGCTGCGGTCGGCCACTGAATTTGCCCAACAGCTGAATGTGCACGTGAACCACCTGAACCGCGCGGTTAAGGAAGTAACGGATAAAACCACCACCCAGGTGATCGCAGAGCGCCTGCTGCAGGAAGCCAAGATACTACTGAAACACAGCACCTGGAATGTGAGCGAGATCGCCTATTCCCTGGGATTTAGTGAGGTCACCCATTTCAATAATTTCTTCAAGAAGCATATGGGTACCAGTCCCCTCAAATTCAGGAATGCTTGATTTTCGTAGGTCTTGATTTGATTCAGGCAACACCGTCCTTACAACTACTCTGTAGCTTTGGCTATTGATAACACAAGCTAAAAATTTACGATTATGCAACAAAGGGAATTGGGAAAAAGCGGGTTAAAGGTTTCCGCCATGGGATTGGGTTGTATGGGCATGAGCTTTGGTTATGGCCCGCCAGCTGACAGGCAGGAGATGATCCGCCTGATCCGCAAGGCGGTTGAATATGGGGTGAATTTTTTTGATACGGCAGAAGTATATGGCCCCTTTATAAATGAGGAATTGGTTGGCGTGGCGCTCGCACCCTTCCGTGATGAGGTGGTGATCGCCACCAAGTTTGGGTTCAAGCCTTCCCCAACTGATACGACGCGTTGGTCTGAGGTGGATAGCCGGCCCGAACATATCCGGGAAGTGGCGGAGGCCTCCTTGAAGCGCCTGGGGGTGGAGGTCATCGATCTTTTCTACCAGCACCGTGTAGACCCTTCAGTGCCCATTGAAGAGGTCGCCGGTACTGTGAAGGACCTGATCACGGAAGGAAAGGTTAAATACTTCGGATTGTCGGAAGCCGGTGCGGCCACCATCAGGAGGGCGCATGCTGTTCAACCAGTGGCAGCCCTGCAAAGTGAATATTCCCTCTGGACCAGGACACCGGAACAGGAGATCATCCCCACACTGGAAGAACTGGGTATTGGTTTTGTTCCTTTCAGTCCTTTAGGTAAAGGATTTCTCACCGGTGCCATTACTTCCCAGACCAGTTTTGATCCAACAGATTTCCGGAATATCCTGCCGCGATTCACGAAAGAAGCCATGGAGGCCAACCAGCAACTCGTGGACCTATTGTCGGTTATTGGTGCACGTAAGCAGGCAACGCCCGCGCAGGTTGCCCTGGCATGGTTGTTAACACGGAAGCCATGGATCGTTCCCATTCCGGGAACCACTAAACTACATCGACTGGAAGAAAACCTGGGAGCGCTGAAGGTCGAATTAAGTGAAGCGGATCTATTGGAGATAGAAGAGGCTTCTGCAAAGATCCGGATTCTTGGTGCAAGGTACCCTGAACATATTGAAAGGATGACGGGTAGGTAGAAGCAATAGTTCATGAATATGCGGGTGTACCGATGTTTTGGTATGCCTGCTTAATTTTTTCATCCGATTTTTCTGTCATTCTTCTTACTGGCCTGTTCAACCATCCTTGCTGTAGCCGGCGATTATGCTTAAATTGGGATAAGCTAATCTTGTTTGCCATGCATTGGAAGGGATCGAAATACCTTTTTGTTTACCTGACGCCGGTCATTGTTGCTTTCTCACTGGGAAGCCAGGGATGGTGGACCTTCACCGCTGTCGCGGTATTGTTTGGACTTCTTCCGCTAATGGAACTGTTTACCGTGGGTTCTACCCATAACCTTACTGAGTTGGAGGAGGAAATGGCTAAGAAGGACAGTTTCTACGATTGGTTATTGTATGGCCTGGTACCAGCCCAATATGCCTTACTGGTATATTTTCTCTACCGCGTTACCTATACACCATTGACCACACTCGAGCAGGTTGGCCTGACCCTTTCTTTCGGTATGTCCTGTGGAATCCTTGGAATAAATGCTGCGCATGAGTTGGGACATCGGGTTACCTGGCACGAACAATGGATGAGCAAGGCCCTGCTGTTGACCTCCCTCTATATGCATTTCTTCATCGAACACAACAAGGGACACCATAAGCATGTATCCACCGATGAAGACCCGGCATCTGCGCGTTATGGGGAATCAGTGTATGCTTTTTATTTCCGCTCCATTTATGGAAGTTGGTTATCAGCATGGAGACTGGAAGCAAAGCGCCTGGGGAAGTTCAACAGGCCGGCATTCTCCTGGCCGAATGAAATGCTGCGTTTCCAGGTGATCCAATTGTTGTTTGTTGGGGCTATTGGATTGGCATTTGGTTCGAAGACCATGTTGCTTTTCATAGCAGCAGCGACAATCGGGTTCTTATTGCTGGAGTCGGTGAATTATATCGAACATTATGGATTGCAACGCAGGAAGGTCAATGGGAAATATGAACGGGTTCTACCCATTCACTCCTGGAATTCCAACCATCCACTGGGCAGGTTGGTATTGCTGGAGTTGTCGCGGCATAGCGACCACCATTACCTGGCCAGCAGGAAGTACCAGATCCTCCGTCACTTCGATGAAAGCCCACAAATGCCTACGGGCTACCCGGGTATGATCCTTTTGGCGCTGGTGCCACCGCTCTGGTTCGCAGTTATGCACCGTCAGATCGACCAGTTCAGGAAAGGGGGAGAAGGGTTGGTGTCGGGCTAGGCTTTGGGTGGAATTGCGGATAGCAGGTTTAGTAAAAGCGAATTAATGCTATAGCCGTATTGGGGTCTACAAGCTGCCCCCCACGTTGTATTGGACATCAGGGTCCTCTGCGAGAGACCCTGCTGAGGAAAAAATATGTGGACATGTGAAAATGTGAACATGTGGATATGTGGATCTTGCTCCAACCACTAGGGAGGTATCCCATAAACTTTAACAACAACTTCCCACCCCATCAGGGTCTCCCGCAGGGGACCCTGATGAATAGTAGGGTGAAAACTCACTGGGGACTATTGAAGAGTACCACTATGGGGTGAAAAGATTTAAAGCCCCTCCCGTTGCCCTCGTTGTTTCTTATGACCAACGGGTAGTTGAAAGCTGAGATTAGCTGTTGGATGCGTTAATATTTCACCTCAGCAGGGTCTCCCGCAGGGGACCCTGATGAATAGTAGGGTGAAAATTCACTGGGGATTCTTGAAGATTACCACTATGGGGTGAAAAGATTTAACGCCCCTCCCGTTGCCCCCGTTGTGTCTTATGACCAACGGGTAGTTGAAAGCTGAGATTAGCAGTTGGATGCGTTAATATTTCACCTCAGCAGGGTCTCCCGCAGGGGACCCTGATGAATAGTAGGGTGAAAACTCAATGGGGACTATTGAAGAGTACCACTATAGGGTGAAAAGATTTAACACTCCCCGTCGCCCCCGTTGTGTCTTATGACCAACGGGTAGTTGGAAGATGAGCTTACCTATCGGATGTATAAACTATTTTGCCTTTTATACATCGGGGTCCCCTTCGGGAGACCCCGCTGGGGGTAAATTAATCTAAAGATGTGGGTACACAGTAGCCCCTTCGAGAGTCCCTGCAAAGGTTGACTACCCCTTCCTTGGCGATAGTTCCATTTAAACGCATAGTTTCCCAACTCCGCAAGATTCGGGTTCAGGATCCCACCCCACCTTCCTAGCTTTGGGGTACAATTCAGGAATGTATGAACCAGCAGCAACAGCTCAATTTCGACCGGATCGCCAAAGCGATAGAATACCTCCGGGACAATTTCAGGGAGCAACCTGACCTTGACCTGGTGGCGGAGAAAGTGCACCTCAGTCCCTTCCATTTCCAGCGGATGTTCACGGACTGGGCAGGCGTGAGCCCGAAGAAATTCCTGCAATACCTCAACCTGGAATATGCCAAGACCATCCTGACGAAGGAGGGCGCTACCCTTTTCGATGCCGCTGCTGAAGCGGGATTATCCGGTACCAGTCGTTTGCACGACCTGTTCGTGAAGATCGAAGGCATGACACCGGGTGAATTCAAGAATGGTGGCGAGAAGCTCTCCATAAACTACAGTTTTGCGGAAACACCATTCGGTAAGGTACTCGTCGCTTCTACAGAAAAAGGGATCTGCCATATGGCCTTTGTAGAGGACGAGGCTGCCGGTTTTGAATTACTGCAGCAACAATTCCCGAAAGCAGGCTACCACCAGGTAGTGGACATGATCCAACAAAATGCGCTCTATATTTTCAACCAGGACTGGTCGAGGTTGCAGGAGATCAAGTTACACCTCAAGGGCTCACCCTTTCAGTTGAAAGTATGGGAAACCCTTCTGAAGATTCCCATGGGTAAACTGGCCACCTATGGACAGGTAGCCAGGGAGATCAGCCAGCCCAATGCCAGCAGGGCTGTCGGTACTGCCATCGGTTCCAACCCGGTTGCCTTCCTGATCCCCTGTCACCGCGTGATCCAGGCCACGGGTGCCATTGGCGGCTATATGTGGGGACCAACCCGGAAGGCTGCCATCATTGCGTGGGAAGGAGCGAGGGGATCCGCCTACGCTGAAGCTTCGATGGACTAAGGCCTGCCTGCGCTAAGGCTTCGGCAGACAAAGGCAGGTGATGAGGAGATGTGGAGATGAGAAGATGTGAAAATGTAGACACCCCCTCTGCTGCGCTAGTTAGGCACGATTGAAAATGTGCTCCATTCGATATGGTATACTCCAATCCATGAAAGATAGGATGCGCAATGAATAAGTTTTTTTATCATCACCAAATCAGTTCTTCCCAATTATTCCGCTTGCTAAGGAATGGTGAGGTGAAACTTGCCGGGAACAGGAAGCTGAAGATCTATGGTCGGTTGGATTGCAGCAGTGGCAAGCGCATGAAGGCCAACAACCGGGTTTTCTTTTCATCTGCTGATGAGGCATTGGCAATGGGGTACAGGCCCTGCGGGCATTGCATGAAAGAGGCGTATGAAAAGTGGAAGAAAGAGTATGGGCCACGAAGGCACAAAGACACTAAGTTTCACTAAGGCGTCTTTGTGTTCCTTCGAGTCTTCGAGTCTTCGTGGCCCCATTCCAGCAAGAGACCTTACTCAGGTTAGATTAAAATTGGTTCGACAACATCACAACAATTTAATTTTCTGCACACATGGAACTGTTTACCTCCGAAGAAATCATTCAACTACTCCCGGCAGATGGGGATGTGCGTTATTACGGAAGGGTCATGGACCTTCCCACTGCCGATCACTATTATGATCAACTGATGAAGAAAGTTGAATGGCGACATGATGAAGCCATCATCTTTGGAAAACATATCATCACCAAAAGAAAGGTGGCCTGGTATGGGGATAACGAATATGGGTACACCTATTCCAAGATCACAAGACAGGCATTGTTGTGGAACAAAGAATTATTGGAGCTGAAAAAGATCGTGGAGGAAAGGTCCGGCACCCGCTTCAATTCCTGTCTCCTGAACCTTTACCATAACGGGGAAGAAGGTATGGCCTGGCATAGTGATGATGAGATTGACCTCGTAAAGAATGGGACCATTGCCTCCCTGAGCCTGGGTGCAGAGCGTAGGTTCTCCTTACGGCACCGGCAGGCGAAGGAAACCCTATCCGTCAACCTGCAGCACGGCAGCCTGCTCGTCATGGCCGGCACTACCCAAACCCATTGGCTGCACAGTATCCCCAAAATGGCAAGGGTGAAAACGCCAAGGATCAACCTGACGTTCAGGCAGATGATTAAATAGGTGGATGTGGAGATGAGATCAACCTTCGCTGAAGCTTCGGCGGACTTCGCCTGCCGAAGCTTCAGCGCAGGCAGGCGAGGACGTGCCTGCGCCAAGGCTACGGCAGTCAAGGTATTATTCCTAAATTGGCAGTTCAATTTTTTCAGCCATTAAACCATTGCCATGTTGAAGTATTGCTGTTCTCTAATATTATCCCTTGTTATTGGGAGTAATCTGTCAGCCCAGTCCGTAACCACGAAAAATGAAGAAGCCATAAAATTGGCGGATACGCAACTCAATGCCTATAATGCCCGCGATATCGAGGGTTTCTTAAAACCCTACAGTGATTCGGTGAAAGTTTACATGTTCCCTGACAAGCTGATGTATAAAGGAAAAGACATCATGAGGAAGGAATATGATGATATGTTCAAATCCACGCCTGACCTCCATTGTACACTGGTGAACCGGATCACCATCGGCAATAAGGTGATTGACCGGGAATCTGTCTTCTTTAAGAAAGGCGTTCCTCCTTTGGATGCTGTGGCCATTTATACCATTGAAGGCGGAAGCATCACTGAAGTGGTGTTCATGCAATAAAAAATGCCGTTGATGGTTTAGCATCAACGGCATTTGTATTATAGCAGGAAACTTAGTTTTTATATACCCTGATATAATCGATCTCCATGGATGAGCTGGAGAAAGCAGGATCAACAGAACCTCCGAAAGTTCCACCCATGGCCACGTTCAGGATAATGAAGAAATCGTGGTTGAAGGGAACGCTGCCTGAATTCACAAAACTGTGGATCAGTTGGTTGTCCACATAGATCTTGATATGGCTGGCTGTCCAGTCCACTGAATAAACGTGGAATTCGCTGGAAGCATTGCTGATCATCCTGAAGCTGCCATCGGCATTGCCACCTGAGCGTCCGGGATAATGCAGGGTACCATAGATCTTATTGGGTTCGCTGCCCTTGTGTTCCATGATATCGATCTCACCGCAGTTCGGCCAACCTACGGCATTGATATTGGCTCCCAACATCCAGATCGCTGGCCAGGTGCCTACTCCCTGGGGCAGTTTGGCCCTGGCTTCCACCCTTCCGTACTTGAATTCAAACTTACCCTTGGTGATCATCCTGGAGGAAGTGTAAGCGCTGCCACTGAAGTTTTCCTTCTTAGCGGTGATCCTCAACACGCCGTTGCTCACCACGGCATTATCCTGGCGGTTGGTATAATACTGGAGTTCGTTATTGCCCCAACCATTGGATCCGGTACCGATCTCGAATACCCATTTGTTGGGATCGGGACTGCCATTGGTCTCGAATTCATCGGACCATACCAGTCCGGTGCCGCCTCCGCTGGTGGCCACATTGACCATGATCTGTGTGGATCGGGCAATGGTCTTGCCGCTGGAATTGCTGGCCGTAACCGTAACAACAAAATTGTTATTACCCGGTTTGGTATAGGTATGGCTGGCGGTACCGGTGGTATTGTTGGCAGAATTGCCATCACCAAATTCAAACTTGTAACTATCTGCATTGAGGGCCGTTGCGGTAAAAGCTACCGCACCGGTGCCGTCATTTTTGTTGTCAACCTGTATGACCAGGTTAGTGGGGGAACCGTCGTTGATGACTTCTTCTGCCCCTGCCTTCTTACAGCTCACCAATACCAGCAGGCTGCTGATGGCTGCGATCGTTGTGATAATGTATCTCATGGTGTTCGTTTTATTTTACTTTAAGTTTTTGGTACCAGGCATTCCCATCCACCCCAATATTCCTCAGGTGCATGGTGGTTTCGGTAATGGACAGGATCTCGTAGGTGTTATTGCCGGTGGCAAAGTTGATGATGCCATCTCCCGGTACGGTGAACTGGATACCGGTTGACTGGGCTGATGATGAGCCCGAGGAGGCATTGCCGAACCCGAGTGCCTTTGATCCGCTGGTGTTGATATCATAACAGGCTTCCGGGCCGCTGAATCCGTAATAGCCTACCGACGCTGCCTGTACGAAACTGCTGCCTTTATTGTCCAGGACCATGGTCACATTATTGTTGGCATCCTTGGTAAAGGTGATCTCATCGTCATACAAACAACCTGCGTAGTCCTTTTCATTAGGCGCAGCCTGGTACCAGATGGGTTCAAAGCTGGAAACCGGGCCTACACCGATATGGCCGGTTGCCATTTTATCGGTCACCCATGTCTTGGAGGAGCCATTGGTCAGGGCCTGCAGGATTGCTGTAGGTATTTCAAAGGCTACGAATACTTTCACTTTCTTGCTGATGGTTGACATTACTCCTCCCGTTCCAACTGCATTTACCGTGATGGTATATTCCTTCGTTCCGGGTGTCTTGTATTTGTAGCTTACTTTCCCTGAAGGTACCATCTGCACCGTTCCGTCACCAAAATCTATCCGGTAGTTGATGGCATTATTGGAAGTAGCCGTTATGGCAACATTGCCGCTGCCATTGCCGTCAGGGCTATTGGTATTGGCGCCTTCCACCACGGTGTTCAGGGCCAATTCGGTGGGTGCTTTTATTTCACCGAAACTGTATTCGGTCTTTTCGCAACTGGTGAGTCCTGTTGCCAGGATCATTGCGAATAATGGGATGGTTATGATTATTCTTTTCATTGCTTCAATTTTAGTTGAGGGTGATATCATCGAAATAGTAGGTGAAATTGGCTGATCCGTCACCTACCGTACCGAGGTCGAAAATGAGTACGATCTTCTGGTAGCTGTTTGCAATGTTGATCGCGCTAAAGTCGAAGCTCAGTTCTTCCCATTCGCCTGATTTGGTAGTGGCTACTTCTTTTTCAAAACTGATGCCCCCGTCGTTCTGGTTCTCCACTTTCAGGAGCAGCTTAGCGCCTACCCTTGGGGAGAGCACCTTGACCTTGAAGGTTTTCCCGGCTGAGAAATTAATAGGCGCATCCAGGGAGATAAAGGCCCCGCCCCATGGCTGTCCGCCTCCCTTCACCATCTTCCCAACCTTGCTGCTGGTATTGATACCGGAAGCATTCGGGTTGTCCACCACGCTGGCATTACCGCCATCGAAATTGAGGAAGTTGTAGTTCAGTGTGCTTGACTGGAAATTCAATGGTAATCCCAGTGTATTTGGGTTAGTTGGCTCTTCCGCCATCTTTACGTCATCCCAGTAGAACACTTTACCGTTGCCGGTATTGCCAAAGTCGAAGAAGATAGATGCCTTGTCATAATTGCTGGCGGCATTGAATGCCGGTGTCCCCGCACTATGGTTTAGGAAATTGAAGACCAGGGTTTCCCATTGGTTGGCCTTTGTGGTCACCACATCTGTCTCTACAGATACGGCGCCGTTGGTATGGTCTTCTATCTTCAACTTGATAGTTAGGCCTGCTGCCGGTGAATATACCCGCACACTCATTTTGGATGCTGATGCCGTAACAGGGATCTTGCTGGCAAAGCCGATAGGTGTGCCAATGGTAGTGCCAGCCCAGGTTTGCGCACCATTGGGTTTGGTGGTCACCTTCACCTTATTGCTGCTGTTGGCCGGATCTGTACCATCCACGGTTTCGTTGCCGCCAAAATCAGTGACGGCATAGTTGATACCGGGGGTGTCAAAGTTAACCGGAAGGTTGATCTGAGAAAGACCCGGAAGGGTATTGGTCAGGCGGATATCATCGAAATAGAAGGTGAAATTCGCTGAACCATCACCGGGAGTTCCCAGTTCAAAGATGAGGACAATATTCTGGTAGCTGTTCGAAGTATTGATATCCCTGAAATCGAAGCCCAGTTCTTCCCATTCATTGTCCTTGGTGGTTTGCACTTCTTTCTCGAAGCTGATCGAACCGTTCGTGGCGTTCTCCACTTTCAGCAATACCTTGGCACCCACCCTTGGTGAATACACTTTCATGCGGAAGATCTTATTGGTGGAGAAGTCAATGGGTCCGCCAAGACTGATCAGGCTTCCTCCCCAGGGCTGGCCGGGACTCTTCACCATTTTACCTACCCTTGCAGAGGCGTTGAGGCCACCGGGATGCGGGTTGTTGATAACGGTGGTATTACCGCCATCAAAATTGATGAAGGGATAGGGCTGGGTGGCAATCTCGAAGTCGATCGGCAGCAATACCGGATTGAGGATCGTGATCTCTTTGGTCAGCTCTTTTGTGGCGGCTCCACCGCTGAGTGCGATCACCCTGATGGTATAAGTACCTGTTTTCTTGTAAATATGGCTGATGGTTTCCCCTTCCTGGAAGGACTGCGGTACTTCATCTTCCTCATCACCGAAGTATACCTTGAATAGGGTTTCGTAGTCGGCCTTTGCGCTCAGGTTCACCTGGAAGACATTGGCCGGATCGATCACTGCGTTGATCTCAAAGTTTTCCGGTTCTTTGAAAGAAACGGTAAGGGGCTGTTTGGCTTCCGTGGTAGCACCATTGATACCGATGCCGAGGATCCTTACTTCGTAGTTTCCTTCCTCATAACGGTGACGGGTACTCTGTCCTGGTTGCAACTTGACAGGCTCTGCAGTTCCATCGCCATAATACAGCAGGAAATAGGAAATACCTTCGCCATTCGGGGTAATGGTCACCAGTCCCGTATTGTCCTGCGTGATATCGAATAGGGCAGAAAGTTTGCCCGGTGTTGCGGCCCTGTCAACGAATGAGGTGTCCTCAAACTTGTCCTTCTGGCATCCTGCGAGTACACCCAGGAAGAGCAGCAGTGCGATAAATATTTTATTCGTGTTCATGATAATAGTTTTGGGATGACATTAATAACCGGGATTCTGGGTGAGACCGGAAATATCCACTTCCTGCTGGGGAATTGGGAATACCTCGTTCTTGCCTTTCTGGAATCCGGTGATCTTTTCTGCGGCCTTTCCTGTCCTTACCAGGTCGAAGAAGCGGTCGCCTTCCATAGCGAGTTCCAATCTTCTTTCTTCCCAGATCGCCTCTTTCAATGCAGCACCGGAAAGGTTGATATCATGATTGTTATCCCTGAAGGCACGCTGCCTTACCCTGTTCAGGCAAGCCCTTGCCTTGGCATCATCCGGGCTCGCTTTCCTGTTATTGGCTTCCGCCGCAATCAGCAATACTTCTGCATAACGGAGGGTGCGGAAATTGTTCAGGTAATTCAGTTCAACCTGTCCGGATGTCTGGCCCTTGCGCGGTTGGTACTTATGGTTATACAAACCGGTATTCTTGTAAGGCGCAACCTGGTAGGTGATATTGAAACCGGGGTTGGCATTCTTATAAGCTTCGATGTCGAGGATGGTGACAGCCTTGCGCTGGTCGCCCGCTTCAAAGGCATTGGCCAGTTGTTGGGTAGGCAGGTTGATGCTCCAGCCTTGTCCATATGGACTTGAACCGGTCAGGTTCCTGATACCACAATGCTGTACCGCGAAATTGCCCTGGCCCCTTCCCGGATTGGACCAGTCGTAGAAAGGAGCGCTATTGGAATACTGGATCTCAAAAACTGACTCTGGTCCGTTCTCGCCGCTCTCCAGGAAGATGGAATTGTAATCATCTACCAGGGTGAAGGGCCAGCTCAACACATCTTCCAGAACAGTGGCTGCCTCGTCAAACTTATTCTCATACAGGAGCACTTTAGCCAGCAGGCCTTTGGCTGCATAGCGGGTGATCCTACCTTTCTGGTTATTGGTGGGAGGCAACACGGCTATCGCATTGTTCAGGTCGGTTTCGATCTGCTTATACACTTCTGCCTTGGGTGTCCTTTGGAGCTGCCTTGAATCTGATGCAGACAAGCGCCTGTCGACAAAGAGGGGTACATCACCGAAGAGGCGGACCAATTCGAAATAGTAGTAGGCCCTCAGGAAATACACTTCCCCATACAAGGCATCCTTGCCATTGAAGTCCAGCTTGGCTTTGTTCTCGTGCAGGTAGTTGGCGCGGTTGATGCCTTCATAGCAGGCCTTCCAGGCTTCCGTTAGATAGCTGTTGATCGGCGTGATCTGGTAATCATCGATCTGCTGCAGGCCGAGTACATCTGTGGCATTCTCGCCTCCTGATACGGAATTGTCGGATGCGATATCACCGATCATGGTATTGCCCCAAAGCCATTGCAGTGGCGAGTAGGTACCAACGACCATTTTCTGGTAATCATCTACAGTAGTGAAATAGTTCTCTGCAGTGATCTGGTAATCTTCCTGTGGATTGTAGTCCACAAACTTGGAGCAGGCCATGGTTGTTGACAGGGCCAGGCTCACACATATTATCTTGAAATGATTGCTCATGATTTGGAATTTGGTAAGGTTAGAATTTCAGGTCGATGCCCATGGACCATATCCTTGCTTGCGGGAATACACCGCGATCGATACCGGTATCGAAGATTCCGCCGGAGATCTCCGGATCGAAGCCGGAATATTTGGTGAAAGTGTAAGCGTTCTTCACCTGTGCGTATACACGCAGCCTGGTGATGCGCAACTTCCTCAGGGTTTCAGCAGGAATGGTATAACCCAACTGCAGGTCCTTGATCTTGATAAAGGAGCCATCTTCCACATAGCGGTCTGATGCCCTGGTGTTGTTATTGGCATCAATGAAGCTATAGCGTGGGGTCTTTGCATCGTTGGTGCTGCCTTCGCCTGTCCACCTGCCCAGTACGCTGCGGAATTTATTGGTCATGGCCAGGTTACGCTCGAATGCACGATACACGTCATTACCATAGGAGGCATAAACGAAACTGGAGAAATCAAATCCTTTATACTCAAGATTCAATCCCCATCCCATGGTGAAATCAGGGAAGGGATCACCGATCTGGGTACGGTCATTGCCATCGATCACGCCATCCTGGTTGATATCCACGTAACGGATATCACCGGGCTGTGCGCCGGGCTGGCTGGCTGCCTTGGCGATATCGGCTTCATTCTGGAAGAGGCCATCGGTTTTCCAGCCAAAGAAATAACCGGGTGTAAAGCCTTTCTCAAAGCGGGTAACGCTCTGGAAGGGGATTCCATAACCACCACCGGTGATCAGTCCGTTATTGGTTTCAGTCACCAGGTTCTTTGCGGTAGTGAAGGTAACATAGGTGTTCAACTTGAAGTTCTTACCTAACTGGTCTGTATAACCGAGGTTAAGGTCGAAGCCACTGGTCTCGGTGGTACCGATATTGGCAGTAGGCAGTGCAGCCGTTCCCAGGTAAAGGGAGAGGGTAGGGGTGAACAGCAAACCGCTGATATCCTTCCTGAAGTAATCGGCACTGAGTGAGAATTTATTCTTGAAGAAGCGCAGGTCGAAACCGGCATTGATTTGTACCTGCTTTTCCCAACCCAGGTTATCATTCCTGAAAGAAGCGATGGTGGCACCAATGGAGGTTGGCTCATTGCCAAAGGTATAACCGGAGTTCTGGCCCAGGCCATAGCTGTAAATAGCTGTGGAGATGCGCTGGAATTGCGGGCTTACATTCTCATTACCGGTAGCACCATAACTGGCCCTTACCTTCAGGAAATCGATGAAGTCGGACTGGAAGAAGTCTTCGCTGGATACTACCCAGCCCAATGAACCGGCATAGAAGTTCGCGAACTTGTTATTGGGACCGAAAGCATAGGAGCCATCACGGCGGACGGTCAAAGAGGCCAGGTACCTGTCCTTGTAGTCATAGTTCACCCTTCCGAAATAGGAGAGGTTGCGCCTTTCATACTGGAAAGAACCCACATCCAGTCCGGATGCCGGTGCAGTACCGGTGGCAGAGGAGATGTCGGCATAATCCCAGGAGTTGAAGGGCACATCCTGGCGGGAACCGTTAAGGGAACTTCCTGTATTCTTGGCCACTGAAAAGCCCAGCACGGTCTCAAAATGATGGTCTTCGGCTACACTGAACTGGTAGTTGGCGAAGTTTTCCCACGCAAAGTTGAAATAGTTGGTGCTGTATTCGGCCACATTGTTATGGGCGCCGGCCTTGGGGGTGCCGTCTGCATTCAAGGTGGAATTGATATGGGCAGATCCGTAATACACCAGTGGATTGAAGCTCTTTCCGGTCACATTCGTATAGGTATAACCGAACCTTGAATACAGCTTCAGGTTCTTGATCACCTCGTATTGGAGTTCCAGCTTACCATAGAGTTTATTGGTATTGGACTCGTTATAAGTGTTCTCCAGTTGGGTGAGGGGATTCACGATCTCCGACAGGATATAGGGGCTGGTGCTGTACCTACCGTAGGTGCCGGGGAACTGGTTATAGATGGGTGCGGTAGGGTCGAAGTTGAGGGCATTGGAGATGACGCCATTGATCGCGTTATCTGGAATGCCTGCCCCTTTGATGTTCACATAGCTGGTGTTGACCAGGAACTTCAGTTTGGAGCTGAGGTCGAAGGAGAGGTTGGCCGTTCCGGTGATACGGTCGAAATAGGACTTCTCTTTTCCTCCTACAATACCTCCCTGGCTAAGGAAGGCGCCTGAAAGGAAATAGGTCATTTTCTCACTGCCTCCCCTGGCGGTAAGGGCATGGGACTGGATGGGTGCGGTCTTGAAGATCTGGTCCTGCCAGTTGGTGCCTACCCCGAATCCGGAGATATCAGGGAATATCAACCCACCCCCGGAGTTTACACTTCCTTCATTGGCCATAGCGGCATATTCGGTAGCGTTCAGCACACCCACGGTCTGCTGTACTTCCTGGATACCGTAGTTGCCGCCATAGCTGAACTCGGTTTTCTGGTTGCGGCGGCCTCCCTTGGTCGTGATCACGATCACACCGTTACCGCCCTTTACGCCATAGATGGCAGTGGCGGCGGCATCCTTCAGGATATTGATCGATTCTATATCCGCGGCATTGATGGAGTTGAGGTCATCGAGGGTCTGGATGGCACCGTCCACGATCACGACCGGATCGGTACCGGTATAGGAGGGGATACCCCTGATCAGGACGGTTGGCTTAGCGCCTGGCGTACCGGGTGATACCACGGTCACACCAGATGCACGGCCCTGGATGGCATCTTCTGCCCTCACCGGCCTGTACTTCTCCACTTCCGTTCCCTTGATGGTAGCAATGGCACCGGAAACCTTGGTGATCTTTTGGGTTCCATAACCTACCACCACCACTTCATCCAGCTTACCCTGTGAAGGGCTGAGGCTGATGGCAAGGGTGGATCCGGTGATCCGTACTTCCTGGCTCTGGAAATTAAGGGAACTGATTTCTAATAGGGTGGCTGTTTGGGGAACCTCCAGGCTGAATTCGCCGTTCTCGGTGCTGGTCGTTCCCAGCGAGGTCCCTTTTACGGTGACCGATGCATTGGCAATCGGACTTCCTTTGTCATCCGTCACTTTTCCTGTGACCTTCCTGCCCTGTCCCCAGGCTACTGTCAGGAGCAGCAACAGCAGGTTGGGTAGCAGGACCCTTTGCAAGATCTTTTTCATACGCAAGTGTGTTTTGATTAAAATTCCCAATTGTGTTGGAGCCCACTAAACTAGTTTAGTGTCTTGCGGATGCCTAGCAAATTCCTACATCACGACTACATCAAATTTTATCAAGTATTTGATTATCAATAATTATTGACTACATCAACACTACATCATAGTCATTTCCTATATTTATGGGATGAAAAAATGGGGATTGCTTGCCATTCTTTTTCTATTGGCTGTCGGGGTATTGGGACAGAATACCATCGGCTTGCCCAGGATCGTTAATTTCAGCAAGACCGAGTTTCATGGAGGGGCCCAGACCTGGGATATCCGGCAGGATGCCAGGGGCCAGATGTATTTCGCCAACAATGAAGGCCTGATCACTTTCGACGGGGCCTATTGGAAACTCTACCCCCTTCCCAATAAAACCATCATGCGTTCCCTTGCCCTCGATAGCATGGGCAGGATATATAGTGGTGGCCAGGGTGAAATGGGCTACTTCAGGGCCGATGGCCGTGGGGTATTGAAGTACACCACCCTTATTGACCTTCTTCCAGCCAACCAGCGGAGCTTTGCCGATATCTGGGATATTGAGGTCCTGAATGGGGCCGTTTATTTCAGGGCGACCGACAGGATCTTCCAGCTAAAGGAGAACAGCATCCAGGTCTTTCCCGCCAAGTCAGAATGGGTCTTCATGAAAGCCATCGGGTCCAGGGTCTATGCCCAGGACAAGCAGCAGGGCCTTTATTATTTTAATGGTTCCCAATGGATACCGCTCAGGAATAACCAGCTGCTGGGAGGGGAACTGGTGGCCGGGCTCTTGCAGGTGAATCCCCAGGGTTTCTTCCTGGCTTCCCTTAAAGGCAATTTTTTCCGGGTGACCGGTGACTCGCTGAGCAGGCATATGGTGGGAAAGCCATCCATCCTGAAAGGTGATGTGTACATAGCCGAACCCCTGAACGAACAGGAATTCGTACTGGGGACTACTTCATCCGGTTGTGTGATCATGGACCTCAATGGCCATACCATCCAGCAACTGTCGCGGCGCGAAGGATTGCAAAACAATAATGTACTGGCCGTATTCCGGGACAGGGAACAGAACCTCTGGACAGGCCTCAATAATGGCATCAGTTATATAGCTTATAATGCGGCCATCAAGTATATCAGCCCGGTTGCCGAGAACGAATTGGCGGGTTTTTCTGCCCGGGTGCTGAACAACCAGCTCTATGTGGCAACCTCGGATGGCGCCTATATGGTGCGCCTTGACCCCTCTGCCAATAAGGACCTGAGTTTTTCAAAGGGCGAGTTCATCATGATCGCTAATAGTGCCGGCCAGGCATGGAGACTGGACGAAGTGAACCAACAGGTATTGATGGGCCATAATTCCGGCACCTTCATAATCCGCGATGGCAGGGCCGTTCCCATTGCACCGGAACCCGCCTGGTTGTTTGTGCCGCTTGACCCGGTAGTGCCTTCACCACGTGTATTGGTGGGCAACTATACCGGATTGAAAATGTTGGGTTATGGTAAATCCGGTTTTACCGACCTCGGAAACCTGAAAGGCATTTATGAATCCCTGCGTTTCCTCGCCATCGATAATGACCAGCAGATATGGGCATCACATCCTTACAGGGGCATCTACCAGCTCAGGCTTTCCGCAGATGGACGATCCTATGAGGCAAAGTTGTACAATGAGAAAAATGGTCTGCCTTCAACCCTTGGCAACCATGTGTTCAAGGTGAAGAACAGGATGATCTTTGCCACGGAAAAGGGACCCTATGAGTTTGACCGGAAATCGGGAAGGTTTATCCCTTCACCGGTCCTTTCCCCCATCCTGCAAGAAACCCCCTTGCGCTACCTGAATGAGGATGCCGATGGCAATATCTGGTTCTGCAGCGGCAAGCAGTTGGGGGTGGTAAGTTTTGGGAAAGGAAAGGATAGCAGTTCCATAACCTATTTCCCGGAACTGACCGGCCAGATCCTCTCCGGCTTTGAATCGGTGTATCCATTCGATGCCCGCAATATCTTTATTGCCTCTGAAAAGGGGATCATCCTGCTCAATTTCGAAAAGTACAAAGGCAACCGGCAACCCCTGGGTGTATTAGTGGGACAGGTGAAGGCCTTCGGTAAGGCAGATTCGGTTGTATATGGAGGGTATGATGCATTCTTACAAGGTGACCCGGTTAGGGAGGAAGGGGGCAATCTTTTCGAAATGCCCTACCGTTTCAACTCCTTCCATTTTGAATACAGTTGCCCGGCATACGGGATGCAGAATACCATCGAATACAGTTACTTTCTGGAAGGCTATGATGCTGACTGGGGCAACTGGTCTGGCCGGACTGAACGGGATTATACCAACCTCCCGGAAGGGTCCTATGTGTTCAAGGTCAAGGCCAGGACCAACCTGGGGCAGGAATCTGAAGTGGCCAGTTATCCTTTTAAGGTATTGCCTCCCTGGTACAGGACCATATGGGCCTATATCGTTTATGCATTGCTGTTGTACCTGCTCTTTTACCTGGTGAACAGATGGCAGAAACGAAACTTGTACCTGCAAAGGCTGCAGTTCGAGGAGCGCCAGAGGCAGATCAATACCCTTCACCAACTGGAAATGGAGAAGAATGAGAAGGAGATCATCAAACTCCAGAAGGAAAAGCTGGAGAATGAGGTAAAGTACAAGAACAAGGAATTGGCGGATACTACCATGCACCTCGTGGAAAGGAGTGATGCCATCGCCAAGGTGAAGGATGAATTACAGCGGCTTTACAAGGCAAGTGGGAATAACAATGATATTAAAAGGGCCATCCAGCTATTGGGTGATATTGAACGGAATAATTCAGACTGGGAGCGCTTTGCAGCATCCTTCGATGAGATCAACAACGATTTCCTGAAGAAGCTGAAATCGAAGTATCCCATGTTGACCAATACCGACCTTAAGTTGTGCGCTTACCTTCAACTCAACCTTTCTTCCAAGGAAATTGCACAGTTGATGAATATTTCCTTGCGCGGGGTGGAGATCAGCAGGTACAGGTTAAGGAAGAAGCTGGACATTCCAACAGAACAAAACCTGGCCGACTTCCTAAAGAATATGGTGTAATGATTGGCCGGGTGGGCTATTCTGCATCACGTTTGTACTCTTTGGGTGTTTTCCCGGTGATCTTCTTGAACAGTTTATTGAAATTGGAGAGCGTCTTATACCCACATTCATAGGCGATCTCAGATATGCTCCTATCTGATTTCAGCAGCATTGAACAGGCATTGGAAACCCTTACCTCATTCAGGTATTCCACAAAATGCTTATTGGTCCTTTTCTTGAACAAGCGGCAAAAGGATTGAGGAGTAAGATTGGCAATGGCCGCGATATCCGTCAGGGTGATGTCCTCCCTGAAATTGGCTTTTACATATTTAAAGACTTCCGATAACCGATCGGTCTGCGCGTGGCTAACGCTGGCAGAATAAGCTTCAGGATTGATCGCCTGGACATCCTTGCTTTCGGCCAGCAGGTTGAGGATCTCCAGCAATCCCAGCAATTGGTCAAAGTCCTTTTTATCCACCAGTTTTTCCAGCTTTTTGGCGATAATAGATTGGGTCTTGCCGCTGATGCGCAGTCCCCTTTCCGCTTGCTGGAATAGGGCATTGATCTTCCTGGTCTCGTTCAGTTCAAAGAACAGGGGGCCAAATATTTCCTTATTAAAATAGACCACGATAGCGCGCGCTTTCAGGTTGCTGAGTCCCTGGTAATAGGTCTCATCATTCAGCCAGACATGCGGGATGTTGGATCCGAGGAAGACCATATCCCTTGCTTCAAAGGGCTCTACTACATTGCCGATGATCCGTTTTCCAAAACTCTCCTGCACATAAACCAGTTCCAGTTCCGGATGGAAATGGAAAGGCGACTGGAAGAAAGGCTCTTCCCGCCTGAATGCTGTCACGTAACTATTGATCCGTGGCGTGATCTCGGTTTGCTCTATTTTCACGGCATTTTCTTAGTGATAAATAATGCTTATTACCGGGTAATAATCAGGTAATATTATAGGAAGGTTTGAAATAGTTTGCTATAGTGTGCCACTGCCGCTGCAGGAGGCCTTCTATATTTTTCTTCATGTAAAATACGATTTGTCCATGAAAAGATTGCTTGTTGGACTGGCCCTGGCCGCGGTCCTGCATACTCAAACGATTGCGCAAGATTATACCCCGAACCCGGAGAACCTTACGGCAAGGAAGAATTTCCAGGACATGAAATTCGGTATGTTCATCCACTGGGGCGCTTCCAGTTTATTGGGTCATGGGGAATGGGTGATGAACAACCGAAATATCGGCGTGAAGGAATATAGTCGGTTGATCAATATCTTCAATCCCCAGTCCTTTGATGCCAACAAATGGGTGGCAACCGCCAAGGCAGCAGGCATGAAATACATCACTTTCATTACCCGTCACCACGATGGTTTCAGTAACTGGGATACGAAACAATCTGACTGGAAGATCACCAGTACCCCCTATGGCAAGGACGTGCTCAAGCAATTATCAGAAGCCTGCCAGCGTGAAGGCATCCAACTCTTCCTTTACTATTCGCTGCTCGATTGGTACCGCAGTGATTACCAGTATGAAACGGGAAGGACAGGTAAAGGGACAGGCCGCACGGAGAAGAGCAATTGGGAAAGCTATATCCGTTTCATGAAGGCGCAACTTACCGAACTGCTGACCAATTATGGTCCAATTGCAGGAGTGTGGTTTGATGGCCATTGGGACCAGCTCGATAATGACCACGATAAGAAGGCCGGTTCTAAAGTAGACTGGCAGTATGATGAGATCTATAAGCTGATCCACAGCCTGCAGCCCGCTTGCCTGATCTCCAATAACCACCACCTCACGCCCATACCCGGAGAGGATTTCCAGGCCTTTGAAAAGGACCTCCCTGGAGGCAATACCACAGGCTTCGGTGGGGCGGCGGTTTCGCAACTCCCGCTGGAGACCTGCGAGACCATGAACGATTCATGGGGCTTCAATATCACGGACAAGAATTACAAATCCACGAAGCGATTGATCCAGTATATGGTAACTGCCGCCAGCATGAATGCGAATTTCCTGCTCAATGTTGGTCCCATGCCCGATGGCACCATCCAGCCTGAGTTTACCGACACGTTACGGTTGATGGGTAACTGGATGCAGAGGAATGGCGCTTCCATCTATGGTACCCGCGGTGGTGTAATGAAGGAGCAGCAATGGGGTGTGGTGACAGCAAAAGGGATGACCTGGTATGCGCATATCCTTCGCCAACCCGCTACAGAAGGCTATATCTTCCTGCCGGGTGTGAAGGACAAACTGGTATCCGCACAATTGTTGAATACCGCCGGCAAGCTTCGTTTCAAGCAGGTGCCAGAAGGGATCTTCATCTATACGGATGGGCTGGTGTACGATGAAGTAGATACGATACTTGAACTGCAATTCAAGCCCGCTGATAAGAAATAATCCCTTGGGACATTTTGGGCAAGGCCTGATTTTGACTGGAGGAATCTCAGTAGCTTGTGAAAAATTTTTCGGAAATGTCGCAAAGAAGAAAATTCCTGCAAACATCACTTGCCGGTGCGCTGGCAGTATTATGGCAACGCAAATCACTGGCTGCTGTAGTGAAGGAGAAGCAGCAGGGTACCAAGGATCCGGTGGTAATCTCTACCTGGGATTTCGGTAAGGCCGCCAATGCCGAGGCCTGGAAGATCCTGGTTGCCGGTGGTGACGTGATCGATGCACTGGAGAAAGGTGCTCATGTTCCGGAGGCCGATCCCAATAACCAGACCGTTGGCTATGGCGGCTTCCCCGACCGCGACGGAAAGGTTACCCTTGATGCCTGCATCATGGACGGGGCTTTGAACTGCGGTTCCGTTGCCGCCCTCGAACATATCATGCACCCCATTTCCGTGGCCAAACTGGTGATGCAGAAAACGCCGCACGTAATGCTGGTAGGCGAAGGTGCCCTGCAGTTCGCATTGGCCAATGGCTTCAAGAAACAGAACCTGCTCACACCTGCATCAGAGAAGGCCTGGAAGGAATGGCTGAAGACCTCTAAGTATGAACCGGTGATCAATATTGAGAACAAGGCATGGCAGGGCGATAAGAAGAAATTACCCGGTGGTCCCTATAACCATGATACCATAGGCCTGCTGGGCATCGACAGTACCGGTAAGATGGGCGGGGCCTGTACTACGAGTGGGGCAGCCTGGAAAATGCGTGGTCGCGTAGGTGATTCGCCCATCATTGGCGCAGGTCTGTATGTAGATGGTGAAGTGGGTGCTGCTACTTCCTCCGGATTGGGCGAAGAAGTGATCCGTACCTGTGGATCCCATACTGTAGTAGAGCTGATGCGCCAGGGATTCGATCCTGAAGCGGCCTGCAGGAAGGCAGTTGAGCGTATTGTGAACCGTGATCCCGAGCGTGCAAAGAAATTGCAGGTGGGCTTCCTGGCACTGGACAAGGCCGGCAACTATGGCGCCTTTGCCATCCATAAAGGCTTCACCTATTCTGTAAAGAACGGCAGGGAAGAGAAAGTGCTGGAGGCAAAAAGCTATTTCAGTTGATCGTCATTACCGGATGAACCGGAACTAACTATAACCATCATGCGTAATCGGTTAGTGATCCTGGCAGCTATGCTGTCTATAACTATGTTTAGGCCTCTGCTGGCGCAGCAAGAGGCCTATCCTTTTGTTGGGGTGGACTGGCTCGTAAGACCAGTGCCTGTGAAAGCACGGGTGATCGATGCAGGTAAGGATATTATCCTGTACAATGGATTGGTCAAACGCGTCTTCCGGATTTCGCCTAACCTTGCCTGTTATGATTATACCAATCTGGCCAATGGCCAGCAACTGGTCAGGGCGGTCCAGCCTGAGGCCAGGGTCATACTCGAAGGCAAGGCCTATAATGTGGGCGGCCTCCATGGCCAACAGGAGAAGGCCTACCTGCAGCCTTCCTGGCTGGATACCCTGAAGAAAGGGGAGGAGGATTTTTACTTTTCCGACTATACCATCCAGCCGCTCAAACCGGTCCTGAACTGGAAGCGAACGGCATGGGCGCTGGAGGCAGGCGCGACAGGCGGACAGGAACTCATCCTGAATTTCGTTTCGCCCCTGAAGGAACTGGAGAATGTTGAAGTGCAGGTGCACTACGCCATTTATGATGGCCTGCCCCTGATTGTGAAATGGGTGACCATCGATAATATTGGCCAGGACCCTATCAGGATCGACAGGGTGGTGAATGAAGTGCTGGCATTGGTGGAGGAAGAGAGTGCCGTGGTGGGAAGTCCAGATGTGATGAAGAAGCAGCATGGCATATATGTGGAGACGAATTATGCCTTCAACAATGCCATGCGCTATGATATCAGCGACCAGACCACCCATTGGAAAACGGACAGCAGTTATACTTCACAGGTCAATTACAATTACCAGACACCGTGCTTGCTGGAAGTGTACCCGGAGAAAGCGCAGGGTATCCTCTTGCAACCCGGCGAAAGCTTTCGTTCCGTCAGGACCCATGAACTGCTGATGGACAGCTATGACCGGGAGCGCAGGGGAATGATGATCCGTAAAATGTACCGGGCCATTGCGCCCTGGACCAACCAGAATCCCATCTTCATGCACCTTGTGAGCAAGACGGATGAGGAAGTGCGACAGGCCATTGACCAATGTGTGGCGACCGGTTATGAAGCCGTGATCCTGAGCTTTGGCAGCCACCTGAACATGGAAGACAGTTCAGCTTCCAATATCGCCAGGTGGAAGGCGCTTGCCGATTATGCACATGCGAAGAAAATATTGCTCGGGGGGTATTCCCTTTTCAGCAGCAGGCGGATCAGTGATGAGGATGATGTGGTGGATCCTGCCACAGGCAAACCGGGCGGCGCCTTCTTTGGTCATGCCCCCTGTTTCGGTAGTAAGTGGGGATTGGCCTACCGCGATAAGATCAAGTATTTCTTTGCCAGGACTGGTTTTGATATCTGGGAGAATGATGGTCCCTATCCGGGTGATGTTTGTGGCTCCACTACGCATCCGGGCCATCATGGACTGGAGGATTCTCAATGGCGGCAGATGGAGATCCAGAAGGAACTTTATCGTTGGCTGAATGAGCGAGGCGTGTACATCAATGCACCGGATTGGTATTTCCTTGACGGCACCCATAAGATCGCACTGGGTTACCGTGAAGTGAATTTCTCCCTATCGAGGGAACAACAGAAGGTCCTGAACCGCCAGAACATTTATGATGGCACCTTCGAGAAAACACCTTCCATGGGCTGGGGCTTTGTTCCCCTCACGCGTTACCAGGGCGGTGGACCCGAAGCCATCCTGGAACCACTCAGTGAGCACCTGAAGGATTATGAGCAACTGATGATGCAATACTATGGCGCAGGCATCCAGGCCTGTTACCGCGGACCCAGATTGTATGATACCGAGGCCACGCGTAAGCTGGTTGCCAATACCATCAGCTGGTACAAGCGCTACAGGGATATCCTGAATTCGGATATCATCCATCTGCGGCGCGCCGATGGAAGGGATTGGGATGGCTGGATGCATGTAAACCCGGCATTGAAGCAAAAGGGACTGGTGATGTTGTTCAACCCAACGGCTACAGCCATCACGCGCACCATCACACTGCCACTGTATTATACGGGGATATCCGTAAAGGCGATGATCCGCGAGAAGGATGGCCAGCCCATGCCCCATATCCTTGACCGCAACAACGATGTGAAACTGACCATTACCCTGCCACCTGATACCTACACCTGGTTGGTGATCGAGTAAGAACGGGAGCAACTGATCTTTAATGTTTTAATTCCTCTAATCTCATTTCATCATGAATACAACTGCTTTCAAACGCTTGTCCTGCCTATTGCTCCTGGTCGTTGCCGGAAGGGTTACTGCCCAATCCAGGGTCAGCGCAGATGCCATCCGCGATAAGATGCAATGGTTTGCCGATGCCAAGCTGGGCATATTCATCCATGCCGGTATTTATGCCGTGAATGGGGTGGATGAATCCTGGAGTTTCTATAACAAGAAGATCAGTTATGCGGATTATATGAAGCAGCTGAAGGGCTTCAACCTCCAGCGCTATGATCCGGCACAGTGGGCCGACCTGATACAGGAATCAGGGGCACGCTATGCGGTGATCATCACCAAGCACCATGACGGGGTAGCCATGTATGATACCCGCATGAATGAACTCAGCAGTGTTAAGGCAACCCCTGCCCGCAAGGACATGGTGAAGCCCTTGTTTGATGAATTAAGGAAGCGCCAGGTAAAATGCGGTGCTTATTATTCCCTGATCGATTGGAGCTATCCTGACTATCCGGGATTCCTGAAGGATAGTTTTCGATACAAGGTAGAGCAGGACTATGAGCGTTGGAACAGGTTCCGCAATTTCTTCCAGGGGCAGATCAGGGAGATCGCTACCCAATACCAACCCGATCTCTGGTGGTTCGATGGCGATTGGGAACATAGCGCAGAACGCTGGGAATCGGAGAAGGTAAGGCAGATCATATTGTCCCGTAACCCAAACGCCATCATCAATGGCCGCTTGCAGGGCTATGGGGATTATGAGACGCCGGAACAGAACTTCCCGGTGTCCAGGCCTAAGTACAATTGGTGGGAGTTGTGCATGACCATCAACAATAACTGGGGATACCAGCCGACTGATACCAATTGGAAAACGCCTTATGAGATCATCACCATTTTTGTGGATGCGGTGGCCAATGGCGGGAACCTCTTATTGGATATTGGGCCTATGGCCGATGGTACTATTCCTGATGAGCAGGTCAAGGTATTGAAAGAACTGGGTGCCTGGAACAAACGCAATGGCGAGGCTATCTTTAATACCATTGCGGGTATTCCACAGGGACATTTCTATGGGCCTACGACGCTATCAAAGGACTCCACCACGTTGTATTTGTTCCTTCATGGGAAAACAGATGGACCGGTCATGATCAAGGGACTGGATAACAGGATCACGGATATAACGGTGCTGGGTAGTGGAAAAAAGCTTGACCATAAGGTCGTAGGGAAGATCTCCTGGAGCCATGTTCCGGGCCTGGTATACATTGATGTTCCCGCGGCGGCATTGGACCAGTATGTAACGGTCCTGCGGGTGAAACTGGATAAGCCTGTTAAACTCTACCGCGGACAGGGTGGGTTTAATTGACGGTAAAAGGCCACCAAGGCACCAAGACACTAAGGATTCACAAAGGTCATAATGCCTTCGTGTGTACTTCGTGCCTTCGCTTCTTCGTGGCAAAAAACGAATCACCTTCTCTTAAAAAAATAAACCACCACGCCAATCGCGAGGATACCCAATCCAGCCAGGCTTTCCACCGGCCTGTTGATGAGGGTGAACACCAATACCCAAAGGTTGAAAAGCAGAAAGATGATCTGCAGCCAGGGTTTGAAAGGTGTGATATAAGTGGATTGCTCTTTACGGTTAATGAATAAGCTGGTTGCTACCGTAAGCGAGGACATGAGTTGCAATACGAAACCGGCATAGAGGATGATCTTCTCAAAAGTTCCCGTTACCATCAATACAATACTGATGGCCACATGCGCCCATACAGCCGCCACCGGGATACCATGCCCGTTGGTTTTTGCCAGTGCCTTCCAGAGGGCATGTTCCTTTGCCATGGCCCAGGTAACCCTTGGTCCCACCCATAAATAGGAACTGATAGTGGCCAGTAACTGGATGGCAATGAAAATGCTCACCCATTTCGCGCCGGATTCGCCCAGCAGGTTCTGGTAGGAAACGAAGGTAACTTCTTCCTTGCCTGCCAGGTCGGCCACACTGCCATTGCGCAACAATGCTACCTGGAACAAAACATAGAGCACGGAAACAAACAGTGTACTGCCGATCAGGATCTTGGGCAGGTTCTTCACCGGGTTTTCAATTTCTTCCGAAACATAGGCCGCGGAATTCCATCCTGTATAGGCAAAGGCCACATAGACCATGGATACTGCAAAGCCGGGGGTGAGGATCTCCTGCTTCCAGCTTTCCGTGAAGCTGATCGCGTTCTCCCCATCGTAATCCAGGAGTAGTCCAAGCCCAATGAGGACGGCGATAAAAGCGATCTTGATGATGGTGGAAGCATTCTGGAACCGGCTGCTATGGGTAAGGGTAAAACTATGTACCAGCCCGATGCCAATGATGGCGGCTATGGCCAGCCATGAACTGTTCTGTAACCCGAAGGGTGAAAGGTATTTGATGAAAGCGATGGCTGCCAGGCTTACCGGAGCTGAAAAGCCCACGATGAGACCGGCCCAGGCAGAGAGAAAGCCCAACAAGGGATGGAATACCCTGGAGAGGAAGATATAATCCCCGCCCGATTGGGGAAAGCGGGTTCCCAGTTCAGCATAGGCAAAGGCGCCGATCAATGACAGGATACCACCCAGGATCCAGAGGAGCAGGATGCTCCAGCTGTTCTGAACGGCATTCAGCTGGAAGCCCACGCTGGTGAAAACGCCTGTGCCAATCATATTGGCGACCACTATGGAAGATGCGGTAAAGGGGGAGATCTTCTTTTTCAAGCCCACTATTTTGTTGGAACAGGCGGCAAGATAGGCATTTGTTGTTTTTCATGCTGCTGTAGGCAGACTGGTTTATTTTTGCGGCTTCTATCCATGACGGATCCTGCATTACGATATTTCATTATCCATAAGCCATACAATATGGTCTCACAGTTCGTGAGCCCCCACCAGGTGCGCTTATTGGGCGAGCTGGGATTCGATTTCCCGGAGGGGACCCATGCGGTAGGCCGGCTGGATAACCATTCCGAGGGCTTGCTGATCCTGACCACCGACAAGCGGGTGACCCGCTTATTGTTTGAAGGGCCGGTCAGGCACGAACGGACCTACCTGGTCCTGGTGAAGAAGAAGGTTGGACCTGCTGCCTTGCAACAATTGCAGGAAGGTCCCATGCTCCGGTTCAGCGGGGAGGAATATTACCATGCCAAACCGGTATCGGCAGCTATTGTGGAGCCGCCTGCTTACCTGCTGGATTCCTGGTATGAATTAAACCCGCATTGCGAGTATACCTGGTTATCTATCACCCTCACCGAAGGCAAGTACCACCAGGTACGCAAGATGGTAGCGGCTATTGGTCACCGTTGTGTCCGGCTCATCCGTACTTCTATTGAGGAACTTAGCCTGGATGGTATGGAACCCGGTGCGGTTAGGGAGGTGGAAGGGGAGGAGTTTTTCAGGAAGTTGAAGATTTTACCTTAAGGAGTCGTTTGGAGTAACGCAAAGTTCGCAAAGTGCCCGCAGAGAGCGCAAAGCACCTTCGCGTTCTTTGCGTATCCTTTGCGAACTTTGCGTTATTATTCATTATTTCACCCCAGCAGGGTCTCCTAAAAGGGACCCTGATGAATGGTACGATTAGGTTCATCGGGGTCCTCTTCGACCGCGCCCGCTGAAGTTATACGCTAGGCTATTCCCTCCTTCGCTGCGCTACGGCGGGCAATGGCGTTATTATTCATTATCAACCAACGTATACAACTCTGCATACAACCCACCCCGCTTGATCAATTCCCCATGCTTCCCTTCTTCCACGATCCGTCCTTCATTAACCACAATGATCTTATCACAGTTCGTAATGGTATTCAAGCGATGCGAGATGATGATCACCGTCCTTCTCTTCATCAGGTTCTCCAAAGCCTCCATGATCACTTTCTCTGATTCCGCGTCAAGGGCGGCGGTTGGTTCATCCAGGATCAGTATCGGAGCATTGCGCACCAGGGCCCTTGCAATACCAATGCGGTGACGCTCGCCCCCAGACAGTGTGTATCCTTTCTCACCCACCATGGTCTGGTAACCGTCAGGAAGCTTCATGATGAAATCATGCGCCAGCCCCAGCCTTGCCGCTTCCATGATCTCCTGTTGCGTGGCATCCGGCCTTCCATAAGCGATATTGTCGTAGATGGTACCATAGAACAGCAGCGTATCCTGCAACACGAAACCGATCTGGCTGCGCAGGCCTTTTAGCGTATAATTTTTTACGTTAGTTCCATCAATGCTGATGCTTCCTTGCTGGGGGTCATAGAATCGCGGGATCAATGCGGCCAGGGTGGATTTGCCCCCGCCGGTAGGTCCACAGATGCCGATCCGTTGTCCGGGAGCAATACTAAGGTTGATATCCTTCAATACGGGCTGGCCTTCCCGATAGGAAAACCTGATGGCTTCCATTTTGATCTCCCCCCTGAAGCCTGCCGGTGTTGTAGCCCCTTCTTTCTCAGGTATCACCTGGTCGGCATCGAGGATATCCTTGATCCTTTCCATGGCCACCGTGGCCTGCGCAATGGTACCGGTCATCTTGGCCAGGTCCTTTACAGGGGAGAAGAATTTATTGAGGTAGGAGAGGAAGACCGTGAGTGAACCAATGGTCATGGCATCCTTTAACACCAACCCTGCCCCGCGCCAGAGCACGAATGCCGTACAACAGGAGATGGTGAGGGTAACGATTGGCGAGATCATTGACTTGATCCTTCTGGCCTTCAAGGCAGCATCAACGGTTTCCATGCTGATCTTCTGCAGGCGTTCTTCTTCCAGGTCCTGCCGGCCATAGGCATTGACCGTACGGATGGATTCTAACCCATTCTGGATGATGCTCACCATCTCGCTCTGGTCGCGCCTTACCTGGTGGGTAGCCTTTTTCACCGCCTTGCGGAAACGTACTACAAAGAGCAGCAGGAAGGGCGCTACGCCAATGGTAATAAGGCTAAAGTCCCAGTTGAGGTAGAACATCAACCCCAGCATGCCCACGATGGTCAAGCCATCTATGATAATGGTCAGTACGGTGGATGCTGCAAAATCCTGGATGGTATTCACATCTGTTGTGATCGTGCTCAGGAGCTTACCGACCCGGTGGGTATCGTAATAGGAGAGGGAGAGTTGTTGCAGGTGGTGGTAGATCTTGCGCCGGAGATCATTGGCCATGTACTGGGCCAGGCTTTCGGTAAAATAACTGTCGAAGTAACTGGCAACCCCGTCAATGGCCGTGATGATGATCATGGTGATGGCGGCAAAGGCCGCGATGCCCAGGGCGCTTTCGCCAACAGGATCCTTGATCCAGTCCAGCCATTCCGGCAATGGCCGGTTACCGATCACGTTATCGATGATCACTTTAAGTGGCCAGGGCGAAGCAAGTCCCATGGCTGTTTCCAGCAGCATGCAGAGGAGGATCACCAGCAACCATTTCCAGTAGGGGCGCAACAGGCCTAAGACCAAAGGGAACAGGGTCTGGTAGGAATGCCTGATACCTGCCGGCTTATCGGGTTGAACCTCTACAAGGGAGAAAGCCTTTGACATGGACAATCTGTTTTAAGGATGGCCTGGGTTCCTTGTTATCCCAAATCTGCCAAATATTTGTGGGGTTTCCAAGATTATTATCTGCTGCTGTCTTTTGGAAAACTATTCCCTCGATGGGGTATTTTTCCTTGGATTTTGATCCAGTATTGATCGGTTGGTACCGGGAGTAATTGTTTCCTAATGTTTGTTGTCGCATTCCATCGGTAACGCCCCTGTACATCTGGTGGAGCAGTAAAGCCGCTGATTGATGCGGTTTTTTCCTATTGCGATCAATTGATAGATTTGGGCTATATGAAAATTTGATCCCATGGCATTTAGTTGGAATCGTGATAAACAATTATCGCTTATTACATATTTGGTGCTGGTTGCCCTCACCATCATTGGCCTGTTCTATGGCAGGTCCATCACCGGACAGCATGAGTTCCTGCGGGTTTGGGACTGGTCCAATATATTATTGATGCTGGTCGGTATCCCTTTCATTCTTTTCCAGCCCGAAGCGGGTTTTCCGGAGTTATGGGCACCAAAGGTTTCCAACCGGCAGCGGATCATCCAGCCTGTTTTGATCGGTGTTATCTTCGGGCTGTTGGATCTATTGGTAGTGAAAGTGATGATGCATCCCGAGCCTTATACCAGCCTGCCACCCTTTCTTCAGCCCTTCCCCTATTCAATTTTCCTCTATGTATCCGGCGCTTTTGAGATAGAAGTATTTTATCGCCTCATCCCCCTTACCCTGGTCATGTGGCTGGCCAGCAGGTATAAGAATGGCCGGCATTGGGAGACCATCTTTTGGGTGATGGCCTGCCTTACTGCCTTGTGTGAACCCCTCGAGCAGTTCCCTTCGGGATCAGTCGCCTTTATCCTCTATGCCTTCCTGAGTGGCTTCCTAATGAACTTCCTGCAAGCCTTGTATTTCCGTAAGGCCGGTTTCCTCGCATCCCTATTCCTGCGACTGGGTCATTACCTGGTCTGGCATATCCTGCTGGGTATTTATGTGGAGCAGTTTGAATTACCATGAGTTTTAGCTGTGCTGCTATTGAAGGTGAAGTGATGGTAACCTGCGCCGCAGTTGGTGTGATCCCCAAGAACTCCTAAATTAATTCCTTCATTTTTACCCTTTACATTTTTTGAACGCAAAGGACGCCCTCAACAATGCTATTGGGGCAGGTGTGGACCGCAATGTTCGAAAGGATGACTCTATTTCTTCCCCTTTTCATTGCTGCCTTCTTTCGCATCAAACCCTCCTAAAATATTAAAATAATATAACATATAAAAGAGCAATAATCTTCCATGATGGGTTATTTTGGTCGCCCTATTAATCATTTAAACCTGGTACTATGGCGTTCGAAAACCGATTTTCCGAAGAGGAACAAGTATTGCTAAGCAGCCTCCCAACACTGGTGGGCTCTGTCATGTCCTTTGCCGCCGGCAGCGGACTGGGCACCATCAAGGAGATGTTCTCCAGTGCAAAATCCTATATGGCAGGTGCCGCCGATTTTTCCGGTAATGAGATCATCACGGGAATCCTTCCCAATATGAATGACCGTGATGGGGCCATGCAGGAAGCCCGCGACCTCAAGGCCAAGATCCAATCGCACTTTAAGGGCTATGAAGCGAAATCAAAGGAAGAATTAAGGCAGCATGTATTGGACGACTGCCGAAAGGTGAATGAGATCCTTTCCCAGAAAGCCAATTTACAGGAAGCAGAAGAGTATAAGAAGTGGACCCTGAATATTGCTGAGAATGTTGCCAAGGCAGCATCAGAAGGCGGTTTCCTTGGCTTTGGCGGTACCCAGGTGAGTGAAGGCGAAATCAACTTGTTCGATGAAATTGCAACCGCCCTTAACGTGAGCAGGAAATTGTAATGGCCATTATTGTTAGAAAATGTTTGCCCCTTCGGGAGACCCCGATGTGGTTAAAATAGAACCTGAATATTATCCTCCATCAGGGTCTCCCGTGTACCCACCTCTTCACCTCAGCAGGGTCTCCCGCAGGGGACCCTGATGAATGGTAGGATGGAGATCCATCGGGGACTCTTATCCCCCAGCAGCGTCTCCCGAAGGGGACCCTGATGAGTAGAAGGATAGATGTACATCGGGGACTCTTGAAGACTACCAGAAAGGGGTGAAACGATTCACTTCCCGTCGCCCCCGTTGTGTCTTATGACCAACGGGTAGTTGGAAGATGAGATTAGCTGTTGGATGCATAAATATTTCGCCTTTTGTACAGCGGGCTCCCCTTCGGGAGATTCCGATGAGGTTAACTAAATCATCCTTTTCCCCCAGCAGGGTCTCCCGAAGGGACCCTGATGAGTAGAAGGATAGATGTACATCGGGGACTCTTGAAGACTACCAGAAAGGGGTGAAACGATTCACTTCCCGTCGCCCCCGTTGTGTCTTATGACCAACGGGTAGTTGGAAGATGAGATTAGCTGTTGGATGCATAAATATTTCGCCTTTTGTACAGCGGGCTCCCCTTCGGGAGATTCCGATGAGGTTAACTAAATCATCCTTTTCCCCCAGCAGGGTCTCCCGAAGGGGACCCTGATGAATAATGTGATAGGGTTCATCCAGGGCCTTTACCTAAGACCCCATTGAGGTAACAAAATTCCCTGCAGGCGAGCATTTCCGTAAGGCCGGTTTCCTGGCTTCCCTTTTACTGCGACTGGATCATTACCTGGTCTGGTATATCCTGTCGTGTATTTATGTGGAGCTGTTTGAATTGCGGTACGGTTAAACTGTGCCGGCCTTGGTGGTATCACCAACTAATCCTAATGTTACAGTCAAGCGTAATGGAAAACACTAAGGAAATGGGCAGCCAAACAATTCCCAAAATCATGAAGCAACTTTTTTTCTCCCTATTTTTTCTGGTTACAGTATCAGCAACATTATTTGCCCAACAATCCCCAGCGTCCGACAGTGCATATTTAATTCAAGACAGTGTATTCATTCCAACACGCAGTGGCATTGGAATTTCTGCAACAATTGTTCGCAAGAAGACAAACATCAGCCCATTACCTGCCATCCTGTTTTATACCACTTACCATCAAGGGACAGGGGATAATATTTTTGGAAAGCGTTCAGCCGACCGGGATTTTGTTGGCATTGTGGCTTACGCCCGAGGAATCAGGACTGATTTAGGAAACTATTTTCCTTTTGAGCATGAAGGAACGGATATTTATGACATCATTGACTGGATAAGCAAACAAGGATGGTGTGATGGTAGTGTTGGCATGTTTGGCGGAAGTTACACAGGATATGCTCAATGGGCCGCTGTGAAAAACATTCATCCTGCTTTAAAGACCATTGTTCCCCAGGTGGCTGTAATGCCCGGGTATGACTTCCCAATGGAAAACAATGTTCCGCTATCCCATATGTTAGGTTGGAGTAATGATATCTACAAGAATAAACCACTGCCGAGGGAATTGGTCTTTGATTATTTCAACAATGGAACGGCCTACAACAAAATGGATAGCCTGGCGGGAAAGACAAACCCGATTTTTCAAAAATGGTTAAATCATCCCGCTTATGACAATTATTGGCAATCTATGGTTCCAACTCCTGTTGAATTTGAAAGAATCAATATTCCTGTTTTGACAACAACAGGTTATTATGATGGTTCCCAGATTGGTGCTATCCGGTATTTTAAACAACATTATCAATACAATAGCAATGCGAATCATTATTTGGTAATTGGTCCATACGACCATTGGGGCGGCCAACGCAAACCGGCAAAGAACCTGATGGGGTATGAAATTGACAGTGTAGCTAATGTCAATATGATGGAGCTGGCCTACCAATGGCTTGAGTATGTTTTAAAGGGGAAGTCAAAACCACAGCTGCTCCAAGACAAAGTAAACTACCAGGTAATGGGAACTAATCAATGGAAACATTCATCGTCCTTTGAAAGTATTAATAATGATACACTGAGATTCTTCCTGGATAAGAAATCATTGTCATTTTCAAAGCCAAAGAAAGATGGTTTTGAAAGTCAAACGGTCGATTTCAGGGACAGGGAAAACCAAAATGCTTATTACACGCCTGAGATTATTTTTGATTCCCTTGACCAAAGCAATGGATTGGTTTTTACAACAGCGCCATTTGAGTACGAATTTTCGATCAATGGCTCATTCACCGGTAACCTGTTTGCCAGCATCAACAAAAAAGACATGGATGTATCGTTGGCATTGTATGAACTCCTGCCAGATGGTAAATATTTTTTCATGACCCGCTATGTTGGCCGGGCAAGCTATGCCAAAGACAATGCTAAACGGCAGTTGCTAAAGCCCAACAAAAGAGAAAGTATTCCCTTTGATAACACCCGGTTTGTAAGCAAGAAGATCAACAAGGGAAGCCGCTTGGTGATCTTGCTGAATATCAATAAGCATCCGTTTGAGATCATCAATTATGGTTCGGGGAAACCCGTTTCGGATGAAACCATTAAGGATGCAGGTGAGCCATTGCAGATTAAGTGGTATAATGATAGTTTTATCAATATCCCCATTTGGAAGTAGCCAAATAGGTAGGGTTTTGTTTGTGATAGCTGTAAATTTTTATAACGCAAAGTGTGCGGTCCTCTGCTAACTTTTATTCCCCAGCAGGGTCTCCCGAAGGGGACCCTGATGAATGGGAAGTGGTGAGTTCATCGGGGTCCTCTGCGAGAGACCCCGCTGAGGTAACATAGTTGCCCTTTATTCCCCCAGCAGGGTCTCCCGAAGGGGACCCTGATGAATAGAAGGAGGTGAGTTCATCGGGGTCCTCTGCGAGAGACCCCGCTGAGGTAACATAGTTGCCTTTATTCCCCATCAGGGTCTCCCGAAGGAGACCCTGATGAATGGAAAGTGGTGAGTCCATCGGGGTCCTCTGCGAGAGACCCCGCTGAGGTAACAGGAGTGCAAAGAGATAGTTACCCTTTGCGAACTTCGCGGTCCTCTGCGCACTTTGCGTTACTGTCTTCTTATCTCTATTTCAGAACCAGGAAATCCCGATCAGCAATAAAATAAAAACAATCCCCGACTAGATAGCCGGGGATCTTGATGAAAGAGACATATGAAGAAATCGCTTATGCATATACGCTGGTATCTGCCAGGGACTGCCTGATGGCATGGCTCCTTTCTTTCGGCAGCTCTGCTTCCATGGTGGCCACCAGTCCGTCGAACACAAATTGTGGAGCAGAAGCGCCCACCATCTTCAGCCATTGACTGATCTCATTATTACTCAGCCCGCGCATCATCCACTTGTTGTAACGCGCATGGAAATCGTGCGGCAGGTAAGCCAGGATCTGCTGGGTGATACCGCCAAGGTCCTCATCGCTGAAATGCTTCCACAGCAATTCATTGAGTTCCTTTTCCTCCTTCGCCATATGGTTCAGGTTGAAGACCATGAACTCGGTAAAGGCAATGGTCAGGTCAAGGCCCAGTTGCTGTTTGGAAACAGGCAGTTCACGGGAATGGAAGTTCTGGATCTTTGAGACCAGCTTCTCCCCGAGGATATGATCCTCTTCGTGCTCTGCTTCAAACAACTCAGCTGCCTGTGGCTCGAACTGTTCAATGGTGCCCAGGATGAAATGATCTTCTGTTGCGGCATGTTTTTCAAACAGCTCTGCCACTTCTGTTACCTGTGCCAGTGTTTGCGCAGTTTGTTCAGCATTGCTAAAATCGGTTTGCTGCAACTGGATGGATGTTTCATACAGCATGGCACGCAAGGCCTTGTGGATCTGGTAGAAGATATTGTAACGGCTCATTTGATAAGGTTTTAAAATTCGAGTATTAAGAAGCTTGCTTCAATACGAAGTTTTCCAAGGTAATATGAACGCTGCCATTTTCCTTACGGATCTTCATCTTGGTAGGATAGTATCCGGTAGCCTTGAACTTGGCAGGAAGCGGGAAGCTGCGCTCGAAGCTGGGGTTCTGGTCAATAAAGGCCTTGGTGATCATCGGCTCATAGAAGGTTACTTTACCATCATAGGAACCATACAGGAAGGTCTGGGTGAAGTCCTCTCCCTTCATTTCGGGACTGTTCAGGTCTACCCAATGCACACCCATCTGGGGAACACCGCCTGGGATAGCGATATAGGAATCAGGGGTATAACCGGCTTCGGGATGGTTATCAAACTTTGCAGCAGCCTGCTCATATACCGGGATGGCCTGGCGCTCGGCTTCGCTCTGCAGGTAGAAATGGAAATCGAAGTGGGGCAGGTCATACACACCTTCTGGTTCATGACCTTCGGGATTCCAGTCAAGCAACACATGGGTGAACAGGGTAGAAGGACCATTCTGCGCGAACTTCAGGGAAAGGCTATTGGAATGGTTATGGCCTTCGCCCTCAGCTGGCAGGCTGTTGTAGGCTGCTGCATCGATGGTGAGTCCGAGTTTCTCTGGATTGCCTTGTTTGTCGGTCTGGATCCAGGCGTAGGATTTACCATTGTGGAAGGCCTGCTCGGGACCTTTGTAAAGGTTGGCGGTCTTGTCTTTGTCTTTCTCGCACGCGGTCAGCACAGTTGCCGCTACTACTGCGGCCAGGAGGATCTTTTTCATGTTGATAGGTTTAATTGTTTCGGGGAACAAATCTCTCACCTATCGGCCTGCAAGACCAGTGTTTTGTGTCTGAATTGATTGAAATGGGCTATGAACTGCATCGATGTGAAGGAAGTTATCATGAAGAGGGGGCAAAAAGGCCAAAGGCCACAGGCCACAAAGGCTCGAAGGCACTAAGTACACACTAAGACGATAATTATTAACGCCTTCGTGCCTCTTCGTGCCTTCGAGCCTTCGTGGCAAAAAACCTTACGCAAATACTATCGTCTTATTCCCCGACACAAACACCCGGTCCTCCAAGACCATTTTCAGTGCTTCCGCCAATACCGCTTTTTCCACTTCATGTCCCGCTTCCACCATATCCCTCAACCCATCATCATGCTTCACAGGGATGATCTGCTGGGTGATGATCGGCCCCTCATCCAGGTCGTTGTTCACGATATGCGCCGTGGCCCCGATCAGCTTCACCCCGCGTTCAAACGCTTTCTTATACGGGTTCGCCCCAATAAAAGCTGGAAGGAAGGAGTGATGGATATTGATGATCCGCTCATTATAGGCCTGCACAAATTCCGGTGATAGGATCCGCATGAACTTGGCCAGCACCAGGTAATCGGGTTGGTAAGCCTGCAGCTGTTCCAGAATCGCCTGCTCAAAGGCTTCCTTACTGCTACCCTCATGCGAAATATGGTGGAAGGGGATGGCGAACTTCGAACAGAAATCTCCCAGCAGGTCGTAGTTTCCGATCACCGCCTGGATATTCGCATGCAGTTCGTTGAAATGATGCCTTACCAGCAGGTCGCTCAGGCAATGGTGCTCTTTGGTCACCAGGATCACAATATTCTTCTTCCGCCTCGGGATGATGCTGATGATGGAATCCTCCGGCAACACGGCCTGCAAGCCCTGCTGCAGCCTGGTCTCATTCAGTTCCCCGGCTATTTCCAGTCGCGCGAAGAAGGTGCCGGTCTCGTCTTCCACATATTCCTTCATCACCATAATGTTATGGTCGTGCTGGTAGAGTACGCCCGTAATGCCAGCGATCAACCCTTTCCTGTCGCGGCATTTGATCCTGATCACATGATGCTTTTCCATAGGGTAAATATAGCCATTGGGTGGTTTTTTGTGCCGAATGCCCTATCCTTTGTACTTTTCCACCGCAATCATTGCAGACCCAAATAGAATACCATGGTAAAAGTTGGCGAATACAATACGCTCAAGGTGATGCGCGCAGTCGCTTTCGGTCTCTACCTCGATGACGGTGGCGAAGGCATCCTGCTGCCCAAACGTTTTGTCCCGCAGGATGCGAAGGTGGGCGATGAGTTGAGGGTATTCGTGTACCATGATTCCGAGGACCGGCTGATCGCCACTACCCAACAACCGAAAGGTGTAGTGGGGGATATCGTTTCCCTGCGTGCCGTGACCGTTACCAAACAAGGTGCCTTCCTCGACTGGGGATTGATGAAGGATATCTTCGTGCCCAAGTCGAAGCAGCTGATGGGCATGCGCGAGGGTGCGAACTATATCGTGAAGATCTATATCGATGAACAGACCGGCAGGGTGGCGGCTACGGAAAAGATCGAGCCCTTCCTAAGCAATGATGAGCTCACGGTGAAAGAGCATGATGCGGTGGACCTGCTGGTGTACCGCCGGACCGATATCGGTTATGTGGTGATCATCAACAACCGCCATACGGGTGTGCTGCACTTCAATGATATTTACCGCAACCTCTCGGTGGGGGATAAGGTGAAGGGATTCATCAAGGCCATCCGCGAGGAGAACAAGATCGATGTGGCCCTGGGCGAGAAGGGCTACCAGCGCGTGGAAGGCGAATCGGAGAAGATCCTGCGCCTGCTGCGCGAGAATGATGGCTACCTGCCTTACCATGATAAATCCGATCCGGAGGAGATCTATGACTTCTTCGGCATGAGCAAGAAGACCTTCAAAATGACCGTGGGAAAATTGTATAAGGAACGCAAGATCGAATTGACCCAAACGGGGATCAAGTTGATGGAAGAATAGGTTTTTTGCCTCAAAGGCTAAAAGAAACGAAGTGGCACGAAGGCGTTAGAACCTTAGTGAAGCCTTAGTACCTTCGCGCCTTCGTGGCCAATTCAGTATATTAGTATCAAAAGCCCCCTTTCGATGCGGTATACCCTCCTGGCCTTGCTGGCGGCCTATTGTCTTTCCTGCACCACCCAACCCGATCCCAACTGGTCCGTGTACGGCGGTTCCAAGGCCAATACCCGTTATTCCCCACTCACCCAGATTGACACTACCAACGTCACCAAACTGCAACCCGCCTGGACCTACCATACCGGCGATGCTGATAGCACCACGCAGATCCAGGTGAACCCCCTCATCATCGATGGCATCCTCTACGGTGTATCGCCCAAGCTCAAGCTCTTTGCCCTGGAAGCTGCGAGCGGCAAGGAGATCTGGCGCTTCGATCCCGCTACCGATACGCTTATCGAAGCGAAGGGGGCCTGGTATTTCAGCATGAACGTCTGCAGGGGACTGGCCATCTACCAGGGAGGGACAAACGATAATCGATTATTCTATGGCGCGGGCTCCCGCCTCTTCTGTATAGATGCTAAGACCGGCAAGCCCATCCGCGATTTCGGGGACGGCGGCTATATTGACCTGCACAATGACCTTGGCCCAAGGGCGAAGGACCTTTACGTGGCAGCTACTTCTCCCGGTATCGTGTACAAGGACATGATCATTGTGGGCACGCGGGTTGCAGAAGAGCCGGCCTCGGCCCCGGGACATATCCGCGCTTATGATGTGCATACGGGTAAGTTGCGCTGGATCTTCCATACCATCTCCCAGCCCGGGGAATACGGTTTCGAATCCTGGGATGATCCCAAGGCCTGGGAACATATCGGCGGTGCCAATGCCTGGTCCGGTTTCAGCCTGGACGAGGAAAGGGGCATCGTGTTTGCCGGCACGGGTTCGGCGGCATATGATTTTTATGGCGGCAAGCGACTCGGCAATAACCTCTTTGCGAATTGTGTGCTGGCCTTAGATGCCAATACCGGCAAGCGCCGCTGGCATTACCAGGTGGTGCACCATGATGTGTGGGACCGCGACCTGCCTACACCGCCGGCGCTGGTGACGGTGAAGAAGGATGGAAAGGCGATCGATGCGGTAGCGCAGCCTACTAAGCATGGGTTCATCTTCCTGCTCGACCGCGAGACAGGGCAGCCCATCTATCCCATCAATGAAGTAGCCGTTCCGAAAGAGAGCCTGCTGAAGGGTGAGCGTTTATCACCCACGCAGCCCGTCCCAACCTTTCCGGAGCCATTTGTACGACAGCAATTGACGGAGAAGGATCTCAATACCCTGGTGCCGGATTCTTCTTACCAGGAGATCAGGAAGCAATTATCGGGTTATTTGTCGGGCAATATGTTCCATCCGCCTTCCCCGCAGGGCACGGTGATCTTCCCCGGCTTTGATGGCGGGGCGGAGTGGGGTGGACCGGCCTATGATCCGCAGTCGGGCTGGCTTTATGTGAATGCCAATGAGATGCCCTGGGTGCTGACCATGATCGAGAAAAGCTGGGAAGACGTGATAGGGGTGGAGAGCATTGGCCAGGCCGGGAAGCGCCTCTATGCCTCCAACTGCCTGAGCTGCCATGGACCAAAGATGGAAGGTGGCGGCAACTATCCATCACTGTTAGCAGCGAGACTAAAATATGATACCAATACCCTGGTGCAGCTGATCCATACGGGCAGGCGCATGATGCCGGCCTTCAGCCAGTTGAAGCAGGAAGAGAAGCAGGCGATCGCAGCCTATGTGCTGGACCTGAAAAAGAAGCAACAGGAAGCATACAAGGGACCCCGCCAGGCATTGGATCCCTACTATGATGTGCCTTACCGCGCGACCGGTTATATCAAGTTCCTGACAAAGGAGGGGTATCCTGCGGTGGCACCGCCCTGGGGAACGCTCAATGCCATCGATCTGAATACGGGCAAGATCGCCTGGAAGCAGCCGCTGGGTGAGTACCCGGAGTTGAAGGCGAAGGGCATCCCGGCAACGGGCACGGAGAACTATGGCGGTCCGGTCGTAACAGCCGGTGGACTGGTCTTCATAGCGGCTGCAAAGGACAGCAAGATCCGCGCCTTCCATAAGCAAAGCGGCAAGCTGCTCTGGGAAGCCGACCTGCCCGCGCCAGGCTTCGCCACCCCCTCCATCTACGAGGCCGGCGGCAAGCAATACCTCGTCATCGCCTGCGGCGGCGGCAAACTCAAAACCCCCTCCGGCGACAGCTATGTAGCCTTCGCCCTCGGAGAGTGATCGAAAGATTGAAATAGGAAAATATTCTACCCCCCCCAGCAGGGTCTCCCGAAGGGGACCCTGATGAATAGCAGGAATGAAACTCATCGGATGCTTCTGATAGAATGCCCGATGAACAATGTCTTCCGAACCCCATCAGGGTCTCCCGCAGGAGACCCTGATGAATAGTAAGAGTAAAATTCATCGTATGCCAAAATTGAGTACCCGATGAACACTACCATTTACCCTACCTTTCTATTTCCCCACCCCACTTGCAAACCCATCAATCCCTTTATATATTGTTGACCAAATTCTGCCACTTGGTCCATGTGACTGAGGAGGCGAAGCTATGGGTAGAACCGGGCACATAGCATTTAGTAGAAATGGGAACAAATAAGGTAATATTTGGATAGGATATACCAGTTCTATTGAATACCAGGAGGTTCGAAAATTTTTTTAGAGTATTGATGATATCAATTATTAACGCGTTAGCGGCGATTATAATGCGACACTTCCTAAACGTCATATCAGCGACAATTTTGACAATCTGTTCTCACAATTTTTTGTTTGCGCAGGTTGACACATCAATTGTATTAGAAACAAAGTTTTATGCAAAGCAGCTTGACTCTCTTGACAAACTTCCACATCCGCAAAACTTCGGCTTTATGACTTCTATAGCAGACGGCATAATCAAGAGAGACGATATCGTAGTTGGCGGCTTTGGAGTTTATACACTGTCAAACATAAAAGGCGACACAGCTTTAAGAATAGAATATCATGACAACCTTGACATTAACATATACAAGACCTACTATTTCAGAAACAACAAACTAATTTTTGCGACAGTAGAATTGCAAGACGGAAGAGAAAACATGAAAAGTATTTATCACAAGGAAGAAATATATGCCGAAAGCAAAATTATTTGGACGATAACACAAAAAGAAAAAAAAGCGAACAGATATATTGACAAAACAAACTTTTCACTTTATGACGACGGCTTGAAGTTTTTGGCTGACTTCATGAAACAAAATAACCGCCGCTAGCAAGTGCATTTGCAATAGCATGGCTAGACATTGGAACTTTCGGTTGTCAATCATTTTTCAGCATTAATTTCGGCATACATTACACTGTTGGTCATTAGTTACTATCTTCAATTTCAGTTTTTCAATTTAACATTTGATCCGGCAGACGGGTTTTTAATGCCATGCCATCGCAAATACGTCAACGTTGGGGGGGCATATAAACTTGACACTCCCTAAAATGCAAAGTTGGACAAATTTGCATCTCTGTTAAAATAGTGTATGAGACTTTCACTTATTGCTTTACTATTTTTATTCTATTCAACTTCTTTTGGACAAATAAAGCAATATCAAAACCTCCTTGATACTGCTTTAAACGGACACGGTTGTTTATTTGTTCATTCAAAACCGATAAAAATCAATAGTCTTGAACTAAAAGAGATGTGGTGGTATTTCGAAAATATAAAAGAACGATCAAATCAAATTCTTGACACAGTTATGTTTTCGCAAATTATCCATAATTCCAAATTTGCGGATATCACCCTTTGGACTGATAAAGAATTGCCGGATGTTTTGCTTGTCAATGAGAGAAGCGAAAGCGTTTCAAAGAAGTATGCTTTAAAGAAACTTGAGTTGGCAGACAATAAGCAAATAAAGTATTATGCTAAACTAATTAACAAATTCAATTCAACAGAAACTAATGACAGAGACTTGTATTACTTTTCAAGACCAGTGTTTGATAATTCAAAAACATTTGCAATAATTCAATGGGATAATGGACATAGCTACCTTGGTGGGGGCGGTGGAATTATTCTTTATCAATTGCAAAGTGACAATACTTGGAAGGAATTTGGGATAATTAATAGTTGGAGATATTAACAGGGATTGCTGCTTTGGTAGGGTGACCCAAAACAATTTATCAAGAGCTTGCTATTCGGTAGCAGTTTAGGCGTGACAAACCACGCTATGTATCAGTTCTTATCTTCAACAGTAAAATAAATCCGGGCAACGATTTGGTGATGGACTTTCAATTGGTGCCGCCAAAGCAGCTAGCCTTTTTCACGTTAGCTTTTTTGCTAAATACAGCCAACAAGCTCTATGGCAATATTTTTAATAGCTTCTTCATGCTTCTTTGTTGTGTTGTATATTTTGATCCTTCGGGTGACAGGAACTAACAAAAAGAACATAATGAATGTAGTAGACAAAGCTACATCCGCAGGGAACAAATTGTTTCTTTACTTCAGAGATGTTCGGATAGAGTATTTGGTTTCTAACGGGAACAAACATTATCCCTCAATTACCAACACGGCTGAGATATTCATTTTTGAAGACTTTATCCTTGTAATCCGGAAACAAAATTTACTTATGGTGACTTACCTTAAACCAGTTGTTATCTCGGGTAAAAATTGGATCCATAAGTTAGGATCTGCTGTTGAAAGTTTAACCCCGGTAAAGTTTATTTACTGGGATCAAAGAAGGAAGGAAGTTCAAATTCAACTTATAGGCTTGCAATACAATCACATTACGTCAACACTGACTTTAAAACAGTTGACGGATGAACAGATCAATGAAATAAAAGCATTTGAAAAACGGATTGAACTATCCAAATTTAGTTAAATGAGCCGATAATACTGGTTTTGTACGATTGTGGCTTCAAGTGATTAATCCAATCATTTGAATTAATAGGTCGCTGATATTATCATTTATGTTAGTGGTAGACTATTTACTCTATTGCATTAATGACTCGGAACCTAGTATGCCATTTCGCAATCTAAATCCTTCACCAAAAAATAAGACAATATGATTATTTACGGAACTAGAAGCACAGAACTTGCAAAGGAGGTATTAACTGACAAATGCCAAAATTGTGGGACTCAGAACTGCATTGACATGCACGTATTTCAGAAATATGCCCACATTTTTTGGATACCATTTTTCCCAATGGGTAAGATAGGACTCAGCCAATGCGACCATTGTAAGCAAGTTTTGAAGGTAAAAGAAATGCCAGCATCTTTGAAGGCTTCTTATGACAATTTAAAAGCTCAAACCAAGGCACCAATTTGGATGTTTTCTGGTTTGGCTGTAGTGGCAGTTCTAATTATGACCAGTGTTGTAAGTGACAAAAAGAAAGACGAAAGGAATGCCAAGCTTATTTTGTCACCCCAGGTTGGTGACATTTTTGAAGTTAAGACAAGGAATAATAATTACACCCTTTATAGAGTGGACCAGGTGAAGGGTGATTCTGTGTTTATTCAAGCAAGTACCTATGAAGTAAACAGATTAAAAGGCTTGAAAGATGTGCGATTGAAAGAGTATTCGAGCGATGTATATGGATTTTCAAAGATTGAATTAAAGGAAATGTTTAGTAAAGGAGAAATTCTTGATATCAATAGAAATTAGTGACATACTGCAAAAGTCATGTATAAAAGTTGCGTATAGGAGTTAAAAACCGAGCTTTTTAGAAATGCTATGTTCCTTACCGGAAGTTAAGCAAGTGATAGTACGTTACAAGAACAGGGCAAACAGAAATCTGGCACCAACATCATATTGACAATTATTGGGCAGACATTAAGTATTTGAAATTTGTAATTCCATTGGACATTTGTGCAGTTGATGGGTTGATCTTTTAAAATGAATTACCGTCACCAATAAGTAAACTGGTATATTCCATTTCAATGAACAAGCTTTTAGGATATAGTTTAATAAGTGTTGGCCTTCTGGGCTTCTTTTTCTTCTTGAACTACAAAGGGACGGCTATTCCGGGTAAAGAACTTTGGTTTGTATTGAGTATTTTCATCCTGATTGTAGGGGGGGTATTTCTTTGCTAAAACCAAACTTCAAGGGCTTAGTATTCATCGGAACGACAGCAGCAGTGACCGATTGGCAGAGATTGAACGACTTAAACGTACAGGTGACAGGATTAAAGTTACATTGGACAATTCCGAAGTAAAGAGTAGAAGCTTCCAAGAGGAAGTCATAAGCGATGATCTTCCTTCCCGTATTGAAATGCTTGATGCTCTCTATGAAAGTAATCGTAATTACAAATCGGATGAAATTCAGCAGACTTACATTGTTCTATTTAGGCAATACGGAGGTAAGACCTACAAATTCGTTAGCCAGGCAACGTCACAGAATCCGGAAGCTGTAAAAATGTACATTGATAAACGGAAAGGAATTGACTTGTACATAGATCCTAATAACCCTAAATGCTATTATTTTGACCTTCCTTTCCTGTGACACATAAAAGAAGGTGACAGTGGTTTGGTGTCAGTGTAAATTGGTAATTAGATCTTTGGCAGTTTGCATCTAGACGAAGCATTTCCAGCAAGAGGTTCAACAGGCAGTATTGGTTCTCAATTTCAACGACAATAATTATAATAAACCTGATATAGGCTGGTAATCAAATAGTAGCCTATCGAACGGGAAGTAAATGGATTTTGGCTGCTATTAGGATGAGATATCCTTCTACCATAGTATCATTTACTCTATTTTGGATTAGTTCTGAGTAGTTTTTGTATTTAAGTAATACCTACAACCTTATGAGATCTTCGTTGATTAGTATTCCGTTTCTTTTCGGTTTATTTTATACTGAAGCTTACGGGCAAAGTTTCCAGCCAAACTCTTGTGACAGCGCAAAGCTTACAATAGAAGAATATAAAAAGTGCATAACGGATTCTGTCTGGAGCACTGATATAAATATCAAAGTAAACTATATCACTGGTTTAAAGACAGAATTGCTGCCAAAGTATCGCACCATCAGGAAGGACCTGATTCTTACCGCTGAACTCCAGAATGCTTTACGGTCGCTTAGGGTAATCTATGACTCGGTATTGGATCGCAAAATTTCGACCTGTCTGGTTGATATGGATAAAAATCAGAAATATGTACAGCCGAAGGCTTATGTATCCTCGCTGCTTTCCTTTCAAACCTTTAAGTTTTATCCAGATGTCTATGCCATGCTGCTTAATGATATCCATTTGCAATTGAATCCAAAGACTCCCAATGCTGAAATGATGAAATATTCAATGCTAGTAGATGGTATTTATGATTCTATTCCATCAGCTCTTAAACTGCGCTTGGAACATATTACCAATTCCTTTGCTACTGAGAATGACGCATTGCTAAACGAAGGATTTTCTCCCCTATTTCAGGGATCCCAAAGCCAATCCGAGTTAAAGAAGTACCGGATTATTTATTTCCTTTTGTGGATGGAGTAATTGAACCATATTTTCTGTGGAGAATTTTTCATTTCTTATCAGTCTGCTGATAGGTAAGTGATTCCCATTGAAATTATATTGATAATGGTTATTAAGAAAAGCGATTGCTTTCTGTAAATCATTCTATTATCATAGAATATTATTGTAAAAGGTTAATAGGTGCCATTTAAGCTTAAATCTGCCAAAGTTTCAATGGCATTATTTTTTATTAATGAGTGTAGGGTAGCAAAGAATTGATAGTTTCATTCCTTATGCGAAAATTGATCAAATTTATCCTTCTATTCATATTGTATCTAATCTCCTTTAATGCTTTTTCACAAGGAAAAATGCGATCACTAGATCTCCTGATCGATACCCTTGAACCCGCTTGGCCGATTGTGAATCAATGGATCGATTCGGCCAGTAATTACATTGAAGTGCTTCCTGCCAATCCTGCTAACGCCCGAACCGCATTATTTAATGCCCAGGTAACCACCAGGTCCCCAATGGGGACAATCGTCTTTAGGACGGGTGGCATCTTGATCGATAGCGGCTGGATCAGGATACTAGGGTCGGGGCATCCGAAACTCCCAAGATGCCTGCCGGATTGGAACCGGGGTAAGGCTTTCAAGGAGTACGGTGAGCCGCCTCCATTTTTATTGATCGCCGATGATGCTATTGGTGGCTTTTTTCTATTGAATGGTGGAGGTTTAGGCAATGATCCTGGGAAGATCTATTATTTTTCGCCTGATAACCTGAACTATGAGCCACTGGACCTGACCTATACCGAGTTTTTGGATTTTTGCTTTAATGGGAACCTGGATGAGTTCTATAGGGGGCTCCGATGGCCCCAATGGAAGGAAGACCTTCGCCTGTTAAATGGTGACAGTGTCTTTAGTTTCTATCCCTTTTTGTGGACCAAAGAGGGTAAGGATATCACCAAATCGGTCCGTAAGGTGGTGCCGGTTGAAGAACAGTTTCAATTCAACCTGGATATGCGAAAACAATTGGGGCATTAAACGGATTGTTTACATGATTTTATTGTTGCTGGTTTATTCACCCGCAGGGTGCCTTACTTGATAAGTTTAACTTATCCATTAAGTATAGGATGAGTATACGATGAGTATAGGATGAGCGAAGGATGAGTATAGGTTTGGGGCAAAAAATACTACAAAGCTGTATTTATTACCACAGTTAATGACCCTTTTTGACCTGAGCATGGAATGCCCTGATTACTGTATAACATTCCATTCTTGCGTAGTTTAAGGATTTTCTACTTGATAGCTTTAGGGTATTCGTCTATACTTTTCCGTCATTCAACAGGACTGCTTTGCCCTGAATATGATAATCCCTTCTTTTTGCACCCTTAATCTTAAGTGCAAAACAATGAAGGGATTTTTTTTGCTGTTTCAGTTGCTGGTCTTTTGTGTTGCCGATCAGGTATCGGCGCAGCAAAACAGGAGTGTTTCCGGCATGGTCACGGATTCTGCCGGCAATGCGATCAGTGCCGCCACGGTAGTTGTCACCAGGGAAAAGGATAATGGTGTGCTTGTTTCAACCGTATCCGGCTCCGATGGCTCCTTTATGGTTAACCTGTCGTCCGCACCTGGCCAATTCCTCATCCGGATTTCCGCTGTTGGCCATAGCCCGCTTACGGTTGGGCCCTATTCCCTTAAGGATGGTCAATTGTCAATATCCCTTGGTAGGCTCACCCTTAGGCAGTCAAGTGATGTTTTGCAAGCAGTGGCCGTGACTGCCAAAAAGCCCCTGGTTGAGTATAAAATGGGGATGACGGTGGTAAACGTGGAGGCTGGTATCAGCGCAGCCGGCTCTACTGTCCTGGAGCTTTTGGAAAAGTCCCCAGGGGTTATTGTCGACAAGGACGGCAACATCAATTTGAATGGTAAATCTGGTGTCCAGGTTTTGATCGATGGTAAACCTACCTACTTAAGTAATGCGGATCTTCATGCCATGCTTAAATCCATGCAAGGGGATGAGGTAAGGTCCATTGAGCTGGTATCCTCCCCTTCTGCAAAGTATGATGCAGCTGGTAACGGTGGGGTGATCAATATCCGGACAAAACGAATGAAGGGATATGGTGCGAATGGTATGGTCACCCTGGGCGGCGGAATGGGTCAATACAGCAAGGCTAATGCCGGATGGCAGTTGAATTACCGGACCAGGGCCTTGAACATTTTTGGAAGCTACAACCTTCAGCACAATGAATCTTTCAAGGAGCTCGATATCTCCCGTAAGGCTGAGTCCAATGGAACGATAACCGATTTTAGGCAAGCCAATTTTGAAAAGAACAATAACCTTAACCATTCGCTAAGGGCAGGGGTCGATTGGTCCATTGGTAAGAACGCTGTTGTTGGCTTCCTGTTCAATGGAACGCTCAACAGGGAAGATCAATGTGTAAACGGAACTACCCAAATGGGAACCTCTGTAATAGTAGATTCCCTGCTGGCTTCAAGTACGGGAAGCAGGTCAAATTTGTCCAACTATACCTACAACGTCAACTACAAGCAGCAGTTTGATTCCGGCCTGCACGAGATCAATGTTGATGTGGATTGGGGAAGGTTTACCAGTGATGAGGATGTTAATTACAACAATACCTTTTCATTTCCGGATGGTTCCCTGTGGAAGCCTGCCCAATTGCTAAGGAGTGCCAACAATACAGGCATTGAGATCAGGTCGGCCAGGATGGATTATACCTTTCATCCCAAATGGATGAAACTCGATGCCGGTTTCAAGGTTTCCAATGTGCTGTCTGATAATACCATGATTTTCGAAAAGAAGGCTGGGGAAGAATGGCAGAATGATCCGCTTCGTACCAATTCCTTCAACTACGATGAAACGGTCTGGGCCGGTTACCTGAATGGCTCCTATAATCTCAGGAAATGGCAATACCAATGGGGAATCAGGGTCGAGAAAACCAACTCTGAAGGGATATCACCTACTACCAACAAAACGGTGAACCGTAGTTATGTGGATTATTTCCCTTTCCTTCAGCTATCTTATGCCATCAACAAGGAATATCGATTGGGATTCTCCTATTCCAAACGCATCCAAAGACCAAACTATCAATCGCTGAATCCGTTTATCTACTTCCTTGACCAATATGGTTACCGGGTAGGTAATCCATTCCTGGATCCCCAACGCATGCATCAATTTGAAATGACCCTGGTAGTGAAAGGAAAGTATATCCTGCAGGGCGCGGCCAGCTTTACGGAGGATATGATCTCTGAAGTACTCCTGCCGGATACCAGTGCCAAGGCCATTTATTCCACTTATGCCAACCTGAATAAACAGCAGATCTTCCGGATAAGTGCAAGCGCGCCCATTACTGTTGGAAAATGGCTAAGGAGCAATATCAATGCCAATGCCATTTACCTGGAAACAAGATCCGAAAACCTGAATGGCAAGGACCTCAATGCCGGAAGGTTTTTCCTACTGGTCAATAATAGCAATAGTTTTCACCTGGCAAAAGGGCTTACAGCAGAACTCAATAATAAGTTCACGGGTAAGCTTGTCTACAGTACGGTCATGATAGCCCCAATTTATTCAATGGATATCGGGCTTTCCAAAACCATCCTGAAGGATAAGGGTACGCTCAAGTTTGCAATTGCGGATGTTTTCAATACCATCAGGCAGGACGTCAACAGTGTTTACCCGGGCTTTGATTACAGACTGGTCCAGAAACTGGAGACCAGGGTATTCAGGATAAACTTTGCTTACAGGTTCGGAAATACTAATGTTAAGGCTTCGCGAAATAGAAATACCGGCATGGATACAGAACAAGGCCGGTTAAAGAAGGATCTGCAGTAGCTGGGTAGTTTATGGCAGATTTGGACAAAGGAAGGCCCTCCGCAAGGAGGGCTTTTTGTTGGCGGCTACTTTAAATTTTCCGGATGGGGTACAAACCCCTTCTTCCTCGCATTCATGGTCCGGTATCCGTCATTTGCAGGTCCCTTTTCGGCATTGACAAGCATAATTTTTCTTTCCAATGCGCTGTTCCCGAGATTTGAAAAGGGGCTTTCAATAGGTGCTTCAAAGCTAACCACGTGTATGGACATGGGTTGGAAGGATGGTTGGTTCGCCTGCTCTTTCGACATACGCAGGCAAGCCCTATAACAGCATATTCATTTTGGGTACCCATTCAAACATTGCCATATGATGCATCAAGGAATTCGCTTTGGAAGAAAAGTAATTGTTGCAGGTGTTCTTTCCCTGCTATTGCAGGTATTGTCATTGCACTTTGCAAAAGCACAATCCGGTATTCCACAGGAAGGGGGATCCCCTTCCGGCTTTTACACGGTAGCAGGCCAGGTGCTTGACCTGTTTAAAAACAGGGACATCGTGGCTATTGATGAGGGCCATCATCAGAGTAAAGTCTTTCATGAGTTCCTGCAGGTGCTGATCGCTCACCGGGATTTTCCCAGGCGCGTTAATGATGTGGTGGTGGAGTTCGGGAATGCCAGGTACCAGCCTGTCATGGACGACTATCTTGCCGGTAAGTTGGTGCCCGATACCTTACTTGCTGCCTGCTGGCGCGAGACCACACAGGTCCTGGTATGGGATAACCCTGTTTATGCGGGATTCTTCAAAAGCATAAGGGACTTGAATAAAGGACTTCCTGCAAATAGGCGTATTCGCGTATTGTTGGGCGATCCTCCGATCGATTGGACAAAAGTACATACAACCCAGGACTGGGTCAGCAGTTCCCCCAGGGATAGGTTCCCTTATGACCTGATCGTGAACCATGTGCTACAAAGGAAAAGGAAAGCCCTTGTCATTTATGGCGGCTTTCACCTTTACCGGAAGGATATCATGTATAACTTCCAGGCTGTTGATTCCAGTAAAGAGAAGTTAGGAGTATTGTTGGCACGTCGGATTCCTGTGAACTATGCCGTTGTTTGGACAAGGATCAATGAAAAGGATTCCCTGGTGAATAAAGTATTCAATGGGGCCCAGCCACAATGCATGCTGACCCGCACCCCTGCCATTGATACCATTCCTTTTTCCCGGCTGCTGGATTTCCAGGTTCCCCGATTCTATGAGAAGGACGGTAAGCGGTTGCCATTGGAATCCGGCAAATACGTGGAAGCGCCGGTTGGTCAGGTCGTAGATGCCTTACTTTGGTTAGCACCATTGGATAGGTTGACCCAAACTGATACGCCCAGTCCCGAGTGGTTCGGTGGAAGAGCCTATACACTGGAACTGGTTCGCCGATGCAAGATCCTTCATCACCCTGATTTGCCCAGGTTCCTTGAATTGATGCAGGTCGATGCAGCAGGGGAACAGTAGGGCCAGTTAGGACGGAATCATTGAAAAGCTTGCTTCAACGGACAATCCACCTATGGATGATCGGCGATCACTTGTTATTTCCCCAGCCATTCTTTGAATGGGGTTATCCTGTCAAGACTCACCAGGACCTCTTCATTGTGTGCCGGAATGAGTTCGAGCTTTATCCTTCCTTTGGGTAAAACGAGTATAGTAGCGATGGATTGATGGGATATAATCATCTTCCTGTTGATGCGGAAGAAAAGGCCAGGATCGAGTTGGGTACATAGCCGGTCTAAACTGTATTCCACCGGGTATTGCTGATGGTTGTTCATGACCAGGAATGTGGTATAATCCCGATAGTAAAAATAACTGACCTGGTGTTGTTCAATTGTCTTCAGCCTCGACCCGGCATTGACCATGAAGCGATCCCTATATCGTTTGGATTCCCTTTCCGCCAACCTATCTGCAATTTTCCTGAGATCGATTATAGGCTTGCTGGTCCTCTTGAATTTATTCAAGGCGGCGATTAACTCATCCTCATCTATAGGCTTCAATAAGTAGTCAATGCTATTGACCTTGAAGGCATGCATCATATAGGAATGGTAAGCAGTTGTAAAGATCACAGGTATATCGATAGATATTGATTGGAAGATGGTAAAGCAGTTATCATCCTCCAGTTCAACATCCATGAACAAGAGGTCCGGTGCCGGTTGGGTTGATAAGAATTGAATCGCTTTTTTTGCCGAAGGGATGACCGCCACGATATTGATCTGATGATCATATGCGGTTAACATATGCCCAAGTTTTTGGGCGCTTAACTTTTCATCTTCTATGATCAGAACATTCATATCCCTGTTTTTAATAAAGGAATTGATACTTCAAACATCCTGGCGTCCTGGTAAATGGATACCTCCTCCTTAGTGAAAAGCTGATACCTGTTGATTATGTTGTTAAGACCAATGCCAGCCGATGCAGTTTCCGTTTCTCTTTTATCAAGATTGTTGATCACCAGTAGACGGTTCCCGTTGGTTTTGATTTCGATGACCAGGGGGCAAGCTGCAGACATCCTGTTGTGCTTGACAGCGTTCTCTACCAGTATCTGTAATGTAAGGGGAGGGATCTGCCATTCCTCCCAATTGACGGTTGCTGCTATGGATAGTTTTACTTTTTTATCAAATCGTATTTGTAGCAGGAAGAAATATTTCCTCAGGAAGCTGAGCTCCGTACTGAGGGAAACCAGTTGCTTATCCTGCATCCCAAGAATGTATTGGAAGGTTTGCTTCAGGTGGTCAATGAATGATAAGGATTTTGGTTTGTCCACCCCTACCAGTGTACTAAGCACATTGAAACTGTTGAACAGGAAGTGCGGGTTTATTTGGTTTTGAAGAGCTTGAAGCTTTACATTATGATAGGCTAACTCCCATTCCTGTAACTTCCTTTCATGGTCTGCAGATGATGCGTAAGCATTCATGGCTGATTGGATGAAGTACAGGGTCAACATGCCGGATAGATTATAAGTGAGGAATATCCGCAACCCAATATTAGCTGTTGATGTAGTTGGATGGGTGCCGGGAGCATTGATTGACAAATGAAATACGCCCCACAGGAGGATCAGTGTTAATGCCGTGCTTAATAGAATCTCTGCCAGGATTACAAACCAGTCAGGTAAGGAAAGGGGCAACAGTTTCCTGGTATGCCTGATGGTCATATAGATTATTACCGATTCAATGGCCAGTAATGTAGCGGTAATAGCGGAGTTTAGAAGGGCATGGATTATTATGGCCAGTATGCCTGCCTGAGCGTATACATCATTCAGGATGGAAATAGCTATGGTTACCGTAATACTCATGACCAGGATAGTCGCGATATAGGTCTTCAGGAGGCTATGCCTTTCATATATTGGATGGTCAATATTCATAGGTCAGGTATGGATTACAATTTGTTTGGGAAGATGCTCATCCTGTGGATCGATAAGGCTTATATCCTGGTTTTGGTTCTTGTAGATTGTAATCAGTTCCTGCATTTGGGCATTACTCATAGTGGATGCCTGGTAGCCTTTTGTTGATTTATACGCAATAGTGATTTGGTTGGCCTTGTTGCTTACCCGGATATACAGTGGTTCTTTAGTTGAGTAATGGCAGGAGTCAAGGATATAGTCCATCAGGATCTTACCGGTATGGGTAATTAGCGTCGAATTCCCATACTTGTTGACTTGTATGGATAGTTTGATGGCCTGGTGATGTTGAACATTGACAAGGTGAAGGTAATTTTCCATGAATTGGATTTCGTTGGCTAAAGGAACACGGTGCTTGGATCTTTGATCAAGGAAGTAGCGATAGGTTTTTGAAAGCCGGGTAATGAATTTGTCCGCATTTTGGGCTTCAGTATTGATAATGTTTTTTAAAGCGTCGAGGCAACTGTATAGGAAGTTTGGATTCAGATCACTCTTTACTGTTTCAAACTGTGCTGAAGTGTAATGGGTTTGCAGCAAGGATAGTTCCATCCTTTGCTTCCTGAGGTTAGCAAGGATCGATTCAAATGTCTTGATCCATTGGCTAAGGATGGCGTAAAGCATTACAAGAACCTGGTTCCTTCCGCTTCCGCTACGAAATTGCTCATGGAGGGCCTCCCCGACAGGCAGGTGGTTAATGGTGATCCTGAAGATCCATAAGGATAGGAAACTATAAATGATGGTTATTGTGGTTTCCAATACCATTAGGTAACCAGGACTCAAACTGCTTCTGCTTCCTTTGACTACTTTTTCAATGATAAATGGATTTGTTTTGATCAAAAAGAACAACTGGAGCATAGTCAGGACAATTTCTGCTCCGGAATTAAGGCTCATGACCGATTGATCAATACCACCATGGTTGGTATAGGTTAAGGCCATGGCAAACAGGATGGCCAGGCTTATGCATAGAAAGTATGGTGCAGATTGGCGAGTTTTGTTCGCTTGCCGGCATTCCTTCCTGGCTATGTTGAACTGCTTGCCCATTTACGCAAAACTATCGGGTCGTTGATCCTTCCCAGGGCAAACTTTGCTGAATGCCTGTTTTTATAAGATGAGTCTTGGTTTTTCTTTTGTGGTACTAGATTCCTAAATCTTAATGAAGGTCAATAGCTTATTTCCCTTGTGCAATCTTGCCTTAAGAATTGCTGCATCAATAGGCCTGTTGAATTTTTTATGGGTCCCCTGAATTGACTATATTGAGACTTATGAGATATTTATTGATTCTTCTTTGTATGTATTCGGCCTTCGGTTGCCAGGAAACAAATGATCCTTCCACCTCCTTTGATAAGGATATAGAGAAAGCGCTGATTGCCGCTACTCTGGACTCTTTCAATGTGGCTGCGGCACGCGCCGATTATGACCGGTATTTTGGTTTCTATACCGATAATGCCACCTTCAACGGAACGGATGCTACGGAGAACTGGGATAAGGCGGCTTTCATGGCATGGTCCAAACCCATTTTCGATAAGGGAAAGGCCTGGAGTTTTACGGCCATTAAGCGCAATATCTATTTCGGGAAGCATCCCGATATGGCCTGGTTTGATGAATTGTTGTCTACCCAGATGAAGATCTGCAGGGGATCAGGGGTGATGGTGAAGGTGGGAAATGAGTGGAAGGTGCAGCAATATGTGTTGTCCATCACGGCACCGAACACGATACTGGATTCCATCATTCCGATGAAAGCGCCAATCGAGGATTCGCTGGTGAAGGCTTGGGGGAAGTGATGTGTGGCTTGGGGCCACGAAGCCTCGAAGCCACGAAGTAACACGAAGGCGTTAAGGCCATATTTATTGTAATTGCTTATGGATATCGTAACCAAGTTTCAGCACCTGCTTTCCCTGCAGGGAATTCAGCCGGAGGAGTTCCAGTCTGTTTTGCATGACCCGATCACGGAGATGGAGGTCAGGGCCATTGAAGCGCTGTTGGGAGAACCACTGCCTGAAGCAGTGAAACAGCTCTATGCTTTTGCTAATGGGGAGAAGGATAATGGTCCGGGACTTTTCTTACAGGATAGGTTCTGTACTTCCGCTGAAATTATCCAGGAACTGGAAATAAGTCGTTCCATGATCAAGCCCGAAAATCCTTTTGTGGCTGATGCTGCCCGTTCGGAGGACTTGGCCAGGCAGATCGCTGATGCCTGGTTCAAACTGGCTCCTAAACCGGGTTTCCTGGGCTTGGGCAAGCGCTGGTATAAGTTCGCCGTTACCTGTGGTGTAAATAGTTGGGGTGGACCTTATCTCTATAGATCCGAAAAGACGGCCGACAACCAACGGGAGATCCTGAATGTTGATTCCAAAAAAGGCGAGCCCATCCTCGATCTGGTTGGTGCGCTTCATGCCCTGGAAAGGGAAACCTATAACTGGGACGAGTTGCATTTTGTAGTCTATGCCGATGGCTCTTTTGAACTGCAGCGCTCCTTTTATGATTTCGACAAGGATATCCCTTTTAGCTCCACACCGGCCAATGCCATCCGCATGAAATATTTTCACCACAAATGGTTGCCGCTGTTTTCCGATGGAGGGGGCAGTTATATTGGGATAGACCTTGACCCTGATAAGGAAGGGGTCAAGGGACAGGTCATCAATTTCGGCAGGGATGAGGAGGACATGGTGGTCTATGCCAATAGCCTGGATGGCTTGTTGGATAAGGTGATAGCCGAACTGCAGCGACCCGGTAGCAAGCTCAGGGAGGGGAGCATGCACCCCCATGAAGCGTTGAAGGAGCTTCGTTAATGGCTAATCCCCTGTTGGGTAGCGAGAGAGTGACATGTTTTTTGGGCCACGAAGGCGCGAAGACACGAAGGGGCACGAAGGCGGTGGGGTTTATTTATACAATTATTCCCAATAAATTTTTACTGCAGTTTAAATACAACTGGTAACTGGTAGGTAACGATCTTCGGTTGTCCATCCTGTTGACCCGGTATCCATTGGGGCATTTTGTTTACGACCCTCAGGGCTTCGGCGCTGAGCTCGGGATCGACGCCTTTGTAGATCCGGGGATTTTTGATATTGCCTTCTTTGTCCACTTCGAACCTTACCAGTATCCTTTCTTCTATGCCTGCCCTTCTTGCGTTGTTGGGGTACTTTAATTCCCGGCCCAGGAAAGCTGCCAACGCGCTGTTGCCGCCGGGGAAGGAGGGGAGGGTTTCATGGGGGAAGTAGGCGATCTCCTTTCCTGTACTGTCGTAGCAGGTACCGGTGATCATCTTTCCGTTTTTGTAGGACTCGCTCCGGCGGACCTTACCGTTTTTATAGTAAACTATGAAGTTGCCTTCCACTTGGTTATGGCGGATGTCCTGCTCCATATAGATCTGGCCACCCGGATAATATTGGAGGTACTTTCCGCCGAGGATATTGCTGTCCAGGTTCTCATAAAAGAACTTCCGTTCCAACTCGCCGTTCTGGATATAGTAGAATACCTCTGCTTCTTTGGGATTGGAGGCGGAGCGTTTGGTTACCTTTTTCCAGTGATAGGGTTTAGGGGGAATTACTTTTTCGCCATTTATATCCAGGTAGGTGGTGTCCTGGGCATGGGCAGTTTGCAAAAAGAGGGTAAGCAGCAGGATGGTTAGTAATCGCATGGTTAGTTGGTTAATGAATTACCTAAAATAGGGATTCTTTGTATTCGTTGCGATGGGAAGGACGAGATAACGCAAAGGGCCAGAGACGGTGCAAAGAGAGCAAAGGATGGTTTGGTTTACCTCAGCAGGGTCTCCCGAAGGGGACCCTGATGCTAAGCAATGGCGAGTGCTTGTATCGTAATTCATCGGGGTCCCCTTCGGGAGACCCCGCTGGGGTGAGAGAATTCTATAGAATAGAATAGAATAGAATAGCATGGTTAATAGCCTTCGTTATTGAGCTGTTGGTGATAACACACAACAGCGGCGCAGAAATTAATCACATCGATTCAATCAATGGCGCAGAATGATTAATTGTCGTTAACCTCAGCAGGGTCTCCCGAAGGGGACCCTGATGCTAAGCAATGGCGAGTGCTTGTATCGTAATTCAGCGGGGTCCCCTTCGGGAGACCCCGCTGGGGTTATAAGAATAGGACTACTCCCCAATGGTTTGCGCAAAAGTCACATCTTCACACTTCGCCTGCCGAAGCTTTAGCGTAGGCAGGTCTTCGTCCACCGAAGCTTCAGCCTAGTCAGGTCTTCGTCCGCCGAAGCTTTAGCGAAGGTAGGTCTTCGTCCGCCGTAGCTTCAGCGCAGGCGGATCAAACTTTAAACTCATACACCTTCTCCAGCTGCCTCCTGTACATCCCATCCGGCATCATCCTGAAAACCATATCCCGGCAGCCGGCCAACAATTTATTCTCCACCTGTGCCATGGCACCGATGCTGCGTGATTGTTTCACTACCCATTGGGTGCGTTCCTTGCGTTGCTTTTCAAACTGGTTGAAGGCATGGGCAACGTTGTTGTGTTGCTTCAGGCATTCCCCTAACACGACCGCGTCTTCAATGGCCATACAGGCACCCTGGCCCATATTGGGGGTAGTGGCATGCGCTGCATCGCCCATCAGCAGGATATGGCCGAAGGCATATTGCTCCAGCGGAGCAAGATCATACAGGTCATCCCAAATGATACCATTGGCCGGGGTGGAGGATAGCACTTCGCGGATTGGTGCATGGTAGTCCTGGTAATGTTCCATCAGCTGTTCAATAGTATAATGCTGGTAGGTAAAGTTCATCGGCTCGCTGTTCTTGGTGGCAAACCAATAGATCTGGTGGTTATTGAGCGGCACGATGCCGAAACGTCCATTGCTTCCCCAGGTCTCGGATGTTTCATTCACTTGTAAACGACTATTATCGGCAATTCCCCTCCAACAGGTATAGCCGGCATAACGCAGGTGGCTGTCGGGTACCAGCTTCGACCGGATGGGTGAATGGATGCCTTCCGCTACTATCAGGTAAGTTGTTTCCAATTGGCTGCCATCTTCAAACTGAAGCCTGTATCCTCCATCCGTTGCTTGCAGGTCAACCGTACGCTTGCCGGTCAGCACCCTGTCTTTGGGCAGGAAAGAGAAAAGCACTTCGTGAAGGTCGGCGCGATGGATATTGAAATTGCTGATGCCATAACGGGAGGTATGTGGATCGGTATTCACCCGTTTGATCACTTTCCCTTTTTCGTCATAGATGGTGAAGGCGTTCATTATCCTTCCCCTTTCCTTCACCTGTTCGGCAATGCCCAGGTGGCGCAGGGCCTGCATGGCGTTGGCTGCAAGGGTGAGACCGGCCCCGATAGGTTTGAATGCGGGAGCCGCTTCCACCACCAACGGGTCTAACCCGATCCGCCTTAACGCGATAGCCGCACATAGACCAGCTATCCCGCCTCCGACAATAGTATAGGTTTCCGTCATAGATCCATTTTGTGGGTGCAAATTTCAGGTCGGATCGGCAATTGACTTTTTACATAAGTTAAAAACACAATTAACATTTGTAAAATGGTCCTGCTTTTATTGCTGTCCGCTGCGGATACGGCTCAGGCTAACCTGTGTGATGCCCAGGTAGCTGGCAAGGTGTTTCAGGGGGATACGGTTGGAGATACCGGGATATTTTTTCTCCAGCTCACGGTAACGCTCAGCCGCAGGCAGGAAGCGGATATCCTCGATCCTTCGCTGGCATTCCAGGAAGGCGAATACAGCGATCTTCCTTCCCAGTTGGGCAATGTCGAGGTGTTGCTGGCAAAGCCTTTCGAATGCATCGTACACAATGGATTGCACAATGGAGTCTTCCGTGATCTCCATGGCCTTATGGGAGGGCTTCCTGGTAAAAAGGCTTTCCACCCCTCCAAGGAATTGTCCTTCTATGGCGATATAGTCGGTGATATCCTGTCCATCGCGCAGGTAGTACACCCTGCCCGATCCTTTTACGATATAATGGAGGTGCAGGTCGACCTGGCCGAAATGCAGTAGCGGATATCCCTTTGGTAATTCCTGTTCCTGCACCAGTTCTCCGAGCAATTGGTTTGACTGCGGGCAAAGGGAGTGAATTTGGTTCAAGGTGTCCAGGATGTGCATGTGGACGGGTTTGATAAGGTTCTTTGTTAGTGCTAATGATGTGTAAAGGTAGCATTTGAAAGGGAATCACTAGGTTCATCGGGGTCCCCTTCGGGAGACCCCGATGGGGTAGAATGGGAGTGCTTGTATGGTAATTCATCGGGGGCCTCTTCGGGTGCTACCGTGTACCTACATCTTTTTACTTACTTAACACCACTGCGTGGTCTGCCGAATGTGTAAACGAGTTGGTGATGCTACCCAGCCCCAGCGGAGCTGCTTATTTGTAGCAACGCAGTGGTGATGTAATCCAGCCCCGTAGGGCGCTGATTATTTGTATCGGCAGCAGCGTGATTGAATACAAATAAAGAGCGCCCTACGGGGCTCGGGGTGCCTAACCAAAATCCTCCGACATGCTACAATTAAGGATATCCTCCGGGTCTCAAAACGCCAACCATTATTCAGTGCAATAGGCTACTATTGCTAGATTGCTTCTCATTCAAAACAGGGAAATGGTATCGAAAGATGGGAGTGTATCTTAGCTCCTGAAAGGGGCCCTGATGAATAATAGTATTGAAGTTCATCGGGGTCCCCTTCGGGAAACCCCGATGGGGGTATAAATAGTTGTGGGTACACGGTAGCCCCTTCGGTAGCCCCGGATGGGGTGATAAAAGAGTATGGGATACCACCCTAATGGTTAGCGCAAGATCCACATGTCCACATTTTCACATGTCCACATTTTCACATTTCCACATCCCTTCCCCACCATAACATAACAGCCATCCTCCTTCCGGGGATGGCTGCGAGCCTTAACCTACACACAGTGTCCATTAACCAATCTTAGATAAGGTGGATAAGGTTGTTGGGAAATGTTGGATAGAGGTTTAAATGGTCAATGTTCAATCCATTGGGTATTGTTTCCGGAATGCCATTACCTGGTAGAAGAACCATTTGGGATCTTCCTGGTAGGAAGCATGGCCTCCCTGGTAAACGGAGATCTTTTTCCTTGGAAACAGGAATCGGGTGTATTGTTCCGGGCCAATGGCATAGTCCCTGGATCCGGTTATCACCAATACGGGGCATTCTATCCTGGGGGTAATGACTGTCAGGTCTTCCCAGTATTCAGGGTAGCCCCACACCTTATTGGAAAATTCACGGTTGGGGTTGCCTATGATAGCGGTTACCGAATCATTGATGTCCTTTTCACGCTGGCTCCTGAACATCAGCTTGTACCAGATGCCTTCTTCATGCAGTTTATTGTGAACGGCTGATAATTGCTCCATCATGGGAAGGGTATCCGGGATGGAAAAACTTCTTTTTTCCTGTTGAAGGAGCATCTTACCATTGCTGATATGGCTGTTGATGGATGCTTTCAGGTCGAGGGTGCCATGCAGCAGGATAAGCGCACTGATGGATTTCGGGTATTGGTATGCGTAAGGTGTTACGATCAGGCCGGCAAAGGAGTGACCCATTACGGTCCATTGCCGGATATTCAGTGCCTGCCTTAGTTCTTCCATGTCCTTCAGCACCCTGCCGGTTGAATAATCGCCATTACTTGCTGAACCGGATCTTCCCGATCCCCGCTGGTCGAAATAGATCATGCGGTAGTGCTGTTCCATCAGGCGTGATGCATCTACTGCTTCAAAATAATTGCTGGTAGAACCGGGGCCACCATGTACGAATAAACAGGGTGCTCCCTTGCCAGCGATCCTCACATACAGGCTAACGCTGTCGGAGGTGAGAAAACTGAAACTACTGTCCTGGCCTTGGCTAAAGCCGGCGATTAGTATGGTGGTCAGGAACAGGATGATTTGCTTCATTGTTGCGGTTTGATGAAGCAAAGTGACGAAATCCTTCCTGCCACGACAATTCATTCCCGACGAATGACACATTTCGGGGGATGATCAGGGACCTGGCCTGATGGTCATCCTTGCATTACCATTTCAAACTGTTGCAGGGCAACGGGCCACCCAATTGCATGGAAGAAAGCATTAAGGCTTTCAGTTCCGGCGTCTACATTGAGGACCAGCATCTGGTCGGCATTTATGGCATCAAAAGCAAACTGCAATAATCGGGTGGCGACCTTTTGCCGCCTGAATGCGGGTGCTACTGCAAGTTGAAGCAGGCGGGCAGTGGGCCGGTTGAGCGCGATATAACCTATGGTTTCAGTTCCGGCCATGGCAACTGCTACAAATGCTTCATCGCCAAGGGCATCAACCGATTCGTTGGCTCCCGACCAACAGGGTACCATCTCCCTCCAGTTATCCCATGCTGCCCAGTTGGCCTGCTTAATTTGTTGGATGGTAATGGTTGTCTGGGATACCGCCTCTTCAGGCCTTCCTCCTTTGTACAGGTTGAATTCCCGGCTAACTGAAAACCCAATATTCTCATACACCTTTCTTGCCCTGTCGTTTCCCTTGATGAACTCCAGCACGAAATGCCTTATCCCTGCTGCTTCTCCTCGTTCTTTTAGGAAGGCATACATTTTCCCGGTCAGCTTCTGCCCGCGGTATTCCGGTATAACTCCCGTGCCACCATTGTAGAGTACACCCCTTCCATCGACCACCCGGTAACCGTTCAGGATAAAGCCCACCAATTGGCCTTTATGGATTACGCCGGCAGACCATTCCGGCAGTATGTTTTCCTGGCGGAACTTAGTGGTGAGTTTTGCCTCATCAACATGGATGGGAACGAGGTAATCGGCAAATGCTGCATTGAAACAACCGGCGATCTCAGCGAGGGTAGAATTTTCTAGTGTCTGGATGGTAAACATGGTTGTAGAATAGTGTGAACATGTTATTGCCTGATGATCCAGGCAATACGGTCGTAGGAAACGATATAGTGCAAAAGGGTAATGAACAGGAAGTATTTGGCGGGCGTTATGGCGCCTGATCTCCATAGTAGCAGGATGGCCAGCCCAAAGAACACTGTTTCCAACAGCAACCTGCTCCAGCCAGGAATAGCCACCATGGCATTACCCGGATCATTGGGAACCCTGAAGATCCCCCAGGCCGCCGCTGCTACCAGGGGTAGCCCAATGGCCAACAGGTATTTGGAAATGCCTTCCTGGGTTACCCAGGCCCATCTGCCCATGCTATAAAGGGCAAACAATTCCAGCAGGAAGCGTAGGGTTAGATTGATCGGGTGGTTGTTCATGATGGTTAAAAAATCGTTGACAGTAATTTTAATAGAGAAGTTGCATAAAATTAAAGTATTCAAAAATGGCGCGGTAATCAATACCGCGCCCCAGGGTAGGATTCATGCTAACCTTATCAATGAAAATATTTAGCGTTTATAGATGGGTGTTCTTTTTAACAGGTACTGCAATGTATTCTTATATGCTGTGGGCGTAGTGAGGATCGATTTCCTGGACTGGTTAAAGAGGTTGTCGCCTTTATAATTGTACACAGCCAGGTTGACCATGGTGTTGACGTTTTGGGTAGTGGTGGAGAAACCATTCTGTTGGGTCTCTTCCTTCACCCCGATCTTGGAAGGTCCTTTCGGGCCAATGCTGGTTTCCTCCTTCTTGTTGGAATGGCTATTGGTATTGATATCGCCGTTTACCTGGTTAACGGTACCGACCACCAGGTATTCCACCTGTAACAAAGCTGCCAGTTCAGCAGTGGTATACTTCATGATGTTCTTGCCATTGATATCGTTTTTGAGGAGGAGGGCATTGGTTTCGGTGGGGTCCTGCACTTTGAGCTCCCTGGTGTTTTGGTTCAGGTAGGCAAATGCCTGTTGCTGCAAAACCAGTTGCATGCCTTCTTCACTGGTAGTGGCCGATGCAGCGATGTATTGCATGGGAAGGATGGCTACGCGGTTCTCCATTTTTTCCCTGATGGGTATGGGGATACTTCTTTTCTCATTCAGGTATTCTGTCCTGCCACTGCCAAATTCGATCCTGTTCAACTGGGCCTTCCTGATGGTATAGGACAGGGTTTCACCGGCATAGGTGAACTGGATGGCATCCCCATCCACACTGGTCACCTTCCCTTCCTTTACCTCACCTGTAATCAGGTAGAGTTTATCCGTTTTGGTGTTCCCGTTTTGGGCAGACACATATCCACAGATAAACATCGAGATAAGGATAATTACATTGTACTTCATCGTTTTCATTCCTTTCATAGTATAGTTGTTTTTTCCTAAGCTCCTACATCCATTCCCCGGTTGCTATTCCGGGTGTTTTTCTTTTGCGCTGGTACAGATTTGTATGCAATCATTTTATTCAGTAATGACCCAATAAGGAAATGACTGCAATGGACATTACATCATAGCCAACTTGTTGGAATACCGATGCAAAGGGAAAGAATAAAGTATTAGGCAGGAATCAATAACAGATGAATGACGGAATCCGGCTGACGAGTGCCGGCTTTACCTACTGATCAGGATAATGCTAGCTTGTAGAATATACTATCCACTTTCATTTTTGGAAAACTGGGGGGAAGGCTTTTTTCCGGGACCTGGATGAATCCATTCTTCTCATAAAAGCGATGGGCTGCAAGTAATTTGGGGTTGGTTCCCAGGTAAATGAATTGTTTACCATTTTGTTCTGACCATTGGATAGCCTTTTCCAGCAGCAATTTGGCGAGTCCGATTGATTTCCCCCTATGTGCTTCATGTACAAACATTTTCCTCAGTGCCATACACTCCTTATCAATATCAAGAAGGCCAATAGACCCGACGACTTCATTATTGAATAAGGCCAGCCAAAAATTGCCTTTTTCCTGCTGGTAATATTTTTTAATATCTAATAGGTCGGGCTGGTCTTCCCTGGTGATCGGCACATTGAATTCCTGCTGCTGGATATGCAGGATAAGTGATATCAAGGATTCTTTATATTTTTCCTCGTAATCAACTATCGAAACAGGGCTAATCATGATTGATTCAGTTTAGTTCCAAAAATGCACCAATTGGTCCATATTGTACAGGTGTAAATGTTTTAGCAGGCCTTGGTGCATGTAGTTTCAGTGGTAATGACTTTGGCTGTATGTAAATTGAAAAATCTGCGAATACAAGGCTACTGCCAATTGCCAGCCCAACAAAGATGAGTTTTGCCTGCATGCTTTCCATTTTTAGGAGACAAAATTCCATGAACGGTGTTCACCAGGAAAATTGGATTGATAAAAGCCTGTTTTCAATGGACGAATGACCGGCTTCCTTTCGCAATCCTGTAACAATCAACCATCATTGTATAACGCTTTGGGTCCCATAGTAACGGAACTTTGTGGTATCAATTTAGCGTTATGGAAAATCAAGCTACGATCATAAATGGAAAGACGACCAAGGCTTCTATCCCGGTTACAGGCATGAGTTGTGCTGCCTGTGCGGTGAGTGTGGAATCCATGGTTGCCTCCCTGGATGGGGTGAAACAGGCCGCCGTAAATTTTGCGGGCCAGCAACTGAATGTTGAATATGATCCTTCACTGGTCGATATGACCCAGATGCAACAGGTGGTGCAATCCATCGGTTACGACCTGATCATCGATACAGAGAATGCCACCGAAAAGCAGGAGAATATCCAGCAGGAGCACTACCAAAGCCTGAGGAAAAGGACCCTTTGGGCCGCTATCCTGACCTTCCCCGTATTTATCATCGGGATGTTCTTCATGGATATGCCTTATGGCAATTATATCATGTGGGCGCTGAGCACGCCGGTATTATTTGTTTTTGGCCAGAACTTCTTTGTGAACGCCTGGAAGCAGGCCCGTCACCGCAAGGCCAATATGGATACGCTGGTGGCACTGAGTACAGGTATCGCCTATATCTTCAGCGTATTCAATACCCTCTTCCCCGATTTCTGGCATGAAAGGGGTATCCACGCCCACGTATATTTTGAAGCTGCAGCGGTAGTGATCGTTTTCATCATGCTGGGTAAACTGCTTGAAGAAAAGGCCAAGTCCAATACTTCCTCTGCGATCAAGAAACTGATCGGTTTGCAACCCAAGACGGTGCTGGTCATCGTTGATGGTAAGGAACAGGAGATCCCTGTTGCACAGGTGAAGGTTGGTGACCTGATCCTGGTGAGAAGCGGGGAGAAGATCCCGGTGGATGGCAAGATCCAGGGCGGCGAAAGTTATATCGATGAATCCATGTTATCGGGTGAACCTGTTCCGGTATTCAAAACTGCAGGTTCCGCAGTCTTTGCAGGTACCATTAACCAGAAAGGCAGTTTCCGTTTCGTAGCGGAAAAAGTCGGTGGTGCCACCATGCTGGCCGGTATCATCAGGATGGTGCAGGAAGCCCAGGGCTCCAAGGCGCCGGTGCAGAAGCTGGTCGATAAGATCGCAGGGATCTTTGTTCCCATCGTTATCGGGATCGCTTTACTGGCTTTTGCAGCCTGGATGATCCTTGGTGGTGATAATGCCCTCACCCATGGATTGCTGGCCCTTGTTACCGTATTAGTTATCGCTTGTCCATGTGCGTTAGGTCTGGCTACGCCTACTGCCATCATGGTGGGTGTAGGTAAGGGAGCGGAGAACGGTATCCTGATCAAGGATGCCGAAAGCCTGGAACTGGGACATAAAGTAAATGCGATCATTTTGGATAAGACCGGTACCATCACGGAAGGCAAACCTGAAGTGGTTAACATTGGCTGGGCTTCCCATACCATTTCCTACCAGAAGGAACTGCTGGGCGTATTGCTGGGTTTGGAATTGCAATCTGAACACCCCTTGGCGGAAGCCGTGGTACGCTACCTGCGTGAACAAGGCGTTGCTGCTGCCGGGGTAGGAAAGTTTGAAAGCATTACAGGTAAAGGGGTAAGTGCCTCTGTAAATGGAAATCAGTATTGGGTGGGTAGCGGCAAGTTCGCTGAAGAGAATAAGGCTGAGATCGAACCTGCCCTCGCTGCCCTCGCTGCAAAAGGAAAGTCCGCCGCCCAAACCGTGATCTATTTTGGCCAGGACCGCAAAGTACTCGCTATCGTGGGTATCGCCGACCAGGTGAAAGCTAGTTCTGCCCAGGCGGTTCAAGCTATGGAAGCAATGGGAATTGAAGTATATATGTTCACCGGTGACAATGAACAGACCGCTGCCGCTGTTGCCGGGCAGGTTGGAATAAAGCATTATAAGGCAGAAGCACTGCCTGCAGATAAGGCCGCATTCGTTAAAGAATTGCAGCAACAGGGAAAGGTAGTAGCGATGGTTGGGGATGGTATCAATGATTCCCATGCCCTGGCGCAGGCCGATGTCAGCATCGCCATGGGTAAAGGCTCTGATATTGCTATTGATGTGGCCAAGATGACCCTGATGTCATCTGACCTGATCCAGATCCCTAAAGCGCTGATGCTTTCCAGGAAAACAGTGAAGGCTATCCGCCAGAACCTTTTCTGGGCCTTCATCTACAATATCATCGGCATACCCATCGCGGCCGGTATCCTTTACCCGGTAAATGGGTTCCTGCTGAATCCTATGATCGCCGGTGCTGCCATGGCACTGAGTTCAGTAAGTGTGGTGAGCAATAGTCTTCGTTTACGGTTTAGCAAGTTGATAGGTTAATGTGAGGTGTAGTTGGTAGGGAAGGGGTTGGTTACAACCCCTTTTCCTTTGTTTTTCCCGCAGGGGATGGATTGGGACCCCTGGCCCGGGCTTATCGTTGTATTGAATTGGTTAACTTTGAAATATATCCGATATGAAGTTCTACATCAAAAATATGGTATGCAACCGCTGCAAATGGGCGGTAAAAGCCGAGCTGGAGAAATTAGGCCACCAGGTGCTGATGGTCAATCTTGGTGAAGTGGAGTTGAAGGATGCTCCCACGGCTGAACAACTGGACGAGATCAACAGGGCCTTGCATGAGCTTGGTTTCGAATGGATCAATGATAAATCATCGCAGCTGATCGAAAGCATTAAGGCCATCATGATCAGCCTTGTTGAAGAACCCGAAGAGCTGGAACGGTATAACCTTTCTGATATCCTTGCCAACCGCCTGCATAAGGATTATTCCTCCCTTAGCAAGCTGTTCTCTGAAGTGGAAGGCGTGACCATTGAGCAATATTTTATTTTGCTGAAGGTGGAGAAGGTCAAGGAGTTGCTGGTATATGATGAGAAGAGCCTGACGCAGATCGCCTTCGACCTGGGTTATAGTAGCGTGGCCCACCTGAGTAACCAGTTCAAGAAGGTTACCGGACTTACACCCAGTCATTTCAAACAATTAAGGGAGAAGCCCAGGAAGACCCTGGATAATATCCACTAGTTTGCCTGGCGGTACATCCTTCCCGGGGCATTACCCATGACCTCCCTGAAGCTCCTTGTGAAACTCGGGATGCTTTCATAGCCCACAGCATAGGCTGCTTCACTTACTCCCATCCCGGCGATGGAGAGCAGTTCTGCTGCCTTCACCATACGCATTAGTTGAAGGTATTGGGTGTAGGACATCCCTAACTCCTTCAGGAATAAACGATGCATGGTCCTTTCACTAAGGCCAAATTGCCTGGCTAATTCGCCCGCTTTCATTTTCCCATCCAGCTTTGATTCTATTTGCCGGATAATGTTTTGAAGGACCTCATTTCCCGGTACAGGTACATGCAATTGGATCCTTGCTGCTGAATGGTCTGCCAGCAGGTATTTGATCGATTGAAGGAAACTGCTTTCCTGTTCATTGGCCTCTCCCAGCATGGGCCATTTTTCCGTGAACAGTATCATTTCCCGCAACATATTGCTTACAGGGAATACACTGATCTCCTTATAGAAGGGGTCTTGCAGCATGCTTTGGTCGAGGTATAAGGTATGGAAAAGGAGGTCCTGTGACTCTGTGACCACCTTGTGCCGGATGCCTTGCGGTATCCATGCGGCATGCCAGGAGGGGACATAATAAATCTTTTCTCCTACATAAAGCCTCATGATCCCATATTCGGCATAGATCAATTGTCCGCGGTTATGGGTATGCCAATCGGTCCTGGACCAGCCCAGTCGCTGGTGGTAGGAACAATCCTTTTTATCGATGATCGAGGTGAAGGCTTCGCATTCAATATAACGGTATTCCATCTGTCCGATTGGGATAAGTATTTGTCAGGCCGGGATAAACCTGTCACAAGGTACAACGATAACTTTGTGGGGCAAATGAATAGAAATGTTTAGCAGAAGGACATTTTTACTAAATATGGCACTGCTGGCCGGTGGTCTGTTGAACGCGGGCCGCTTGGGTGCCTTCTATAAAAAGAAACGCGGTATGAAAGTCAGGTTACTCAGGAATGCCACTCTGGTGGTGGAGGTGGCGGGAAAGAAGATATTGGTGGATCCCATGTTAGGGAAGAAGGATTCCATGAAGCCCATTGAAATGGCTAGTAATGCCATCCGGATCCCAATGGTTGAACTGCCCCTTACTGAACAGGAATTACGAGGGTTGGTACAATCCATTGATGCCGTAATGCTTACCCATATGCATCGCGACCATTGGGATGAAGCGGCAAGGAATCTCCTGCCAAAGGACATCCTCTTGTTCTGTCAACCCGAAGATGCCGGCAAACTAAGGGAACAGGGATTCACAAACCTCCAGCCTGTAGCTGACCATGTGGAGTGGCAACGAATCGCCATTCACCGAACTGGTGGGCAGCATGGAACGGGGGAGATAGGGAAGATGATGGCACCTGTTTCAGGTTTTGTTTTGGATGATGGCCAAAGGAAGCTTTACATAGCGGGTGATACCATCTGGTGTGAAGAAGTTGCGGATGTGCTGGATACATACCGGCCTGATTGGGTGGTGGTGAACAGTGGTGCCGCCCAGTTCCTGCAAGGCGACCCCATCACCATGACGGCCGCTGATGTGATCACTACAGCTAAACATAGTCCTGCTGCAAAGCTGTTTGCGGTGCACATGGAAACCATCAACCATTGTTACCTGACGCGTGCCGGGTTAAAGCAGGCGGTCAGTGCTGCGGGTCTTGATGCAAGGGTCAATGTGCCGGCTGATGGGGAATGGTTCATTGGCTGATTTTACACCTAAAAATTGAATGAGGGTATTGGTTTATGAAGGCGATCTATTTTGAAAGGACAGGAAAGGCTGAGGCTGTTTTAGGGTATACCCAAGCCTGGCCTGAACCTGTTTGTGGTGATGACGGTGTTGTGGTGAAAGTGATGGCAAGGGTGGTGAACCCGGCTGATCATTTATTCATCAATGGGAACTATCGTGTTAAACCGGCATTGCCTGCTGTAGCGGGACTGGAAGGGGCTGGCTTGATCCTGGAAAAAGGTAAGGGGGTAACCGGTGTTGAAGTAGGGGATAGGGTTGCGTTCAGGCATCCCGGAACATGGGCCGAAAAGATTACTGTGCCTTCCGCTAAGCTGATAAAGGTCAAGGCTGCATTAAGTTGGGTGGATGCGGCACAGCTGGCCCTGAATCCATTAACGGCTTATGCCTTGGTGACGGAAGCAAATATTGGCAAGGAAGGATACCTGTTGATGAATGCAGCAGATTCCGCCCTGGGTAAACTGGTCATTCAATTGGCCCGGATGCGTAATATCAGGGTGATCGCGCTGGTGAGATCGAATACACAGGGCGATGCACTAAAGGCTTTAGGGGCTAATGTGGTATTGGTTGCCGGTGAAGAGGGACTTAATGATCGGATCATGGATTGTACCAATGGAAAAGGGGTAAATGCCTATCTCGATGCGGTAGGCGGATCAATTGTAAATGAATTGATACCTGTTATGGCAGTCCATTCCAAACTGATCGTCTATGGCTTGCTCGCGGGTGATTCCCTATGCCTTACAAGTCGCGATATCATTTTCAAGAACCTGTCCATTGCTGGATTTGGAATTGATAAATGGATGCTTGACCAGGGAACTGAAAAACTGGACGCAGTATATGAATGGTTACAGGATAGGATCATTGAAGGGGAACTGGTCATTCCGGAGTCAAGGGTTATCAGCCTTGAGGATTATGTACCACAGCTCAGGGAAGGAAACTTGCTTCACGGCTATAAGTCTGTATTGATGTGAGGGCCCAAAAGTTGAAACTATTGCCCATAGCTGTGTAATACCCAAGAAGGGCATATGGGTAGCTTTGTATCCTAAAACTTACGATCATGACACATATGTATGCCATTAGCGGAATTTCCGATGCTGCCAGCATTGATCAAGTAAAGAAGGCCCTTGAAGGGGTTCAGGGAGTAACTGCGGTTTTGGTGCAAGTGGAATTACCCCAGGCTAAAGTCACTATGAGCAGTCATATCCAAACAAGCGTATTGGCAGCGGCAGTTAAGCAAGCAGGTAACTATGACCTGTCCGATTGGCTTCCCCATCGTCATTAAGGATTATTGGAAAGGACTTTCAGTTGATGGATAAGAAAAGAGCGCCACTCAGGCGCTCAGTTATATCAGCTTTTTTTCTTTTGTCCGGGAGCATAGGGTTTTGCCGATTTGGAGCCATAATATTTTTTGGCCTGTCCGGGCGGCATCCGGTGATGGTGATGGTGGTTGCGAACCACTACGGTTTTATGGGTGCAGGACGCCATGATGGCTGAAACTACTACACTCAGTAACAGGAGTTTTCGGATCGTCATAGGGTATATTTTGAAAGTGTTAACTATAAGAACGTTGATCGCTTCCGCGTAGTATCCAGATTCGTTCCAGTTATCCGGATCCCGTAGATAATACTCAAGAATTTTGCCAATCTACCATAGTTGGCTTCCCTAAGGGGGGATGAAAAAAGCCCCTCCAGAGAGGGGCTGTAGCTTAGGCATAGATCCTTTCGATCGCATCCTTGTATTTTTCCATGATCACCTTTCGCTTCAAACTGAGCTTAGGTGTCATTTCGCCGGTATCAATGGTCCAGTCGGCAGGCAGCAATTCAAATTTCTTGATCTGCTCAACATGGTTGAAATACTTGTTGAAACTTTCCACCAGGTCCCTGTACATCGCCAGGACCTTGGGATTGTTGATCATTTCCTCATTGGATCCATGTGGTACATTATTATGTTTGCACCAATCGATCAGGTTGCCAAATGAAGGAACGATCAGCGCCCCTACGAATTTTCGCTCTGAGCCGATCACCATTACCTGTTCTACAAAAAGGGATTCCTTGAGTTTGTTCTCGATAGGAAGCGGTGCTACGTATTTACCGCCACTGGTCTTGAACAATTCTTTTTTACGGTCGGTGATCTTCAGGAATTTATTGCCGACCAAAGTACCGATATCCCCGGTCAGGAACCATCCATCTTTGATCACTTCGGCAGTAAGGTCGGGACGTTTGTAATAGCCCATCATAATATTGGGGCCCTTGCAAAGGATCTCACCGTCTTCTGCGATCTTCACTTCTACATTTTTAATCATGGGGCCAACTGTACCAAACATCCGGCCTTGCTCACTGTAACGGTTAACCGCAATAACCGGTGATGTTTCGGTCAGGCCATATCCTTCCATAATAGGGATCTGTGCAGCAGTGAATATCCTGATCAGTTTAACCTGGCAGGCGGCGCCACCGGTGATGATCGCTTTTACATTCCCACCCAATCCTTCCTTCCATTTGCTGAAGATGAGTTTGCGGGCAATGGCCAGTTTCAAGCGATAGGCCATGCCAAGGTCCTTATTGATCTCGAATTGTTCTGCAAGGTCATGGGCCCAGAAGAAGAGTTTGCGTTTGATGCCGGAGAGTTCCATTCCCTTCAACATGATCTTTTCATACACTTTCTCGAGGAGTCGCGGAACGGTGGTGAACAGCGTGGGTTTTACCTCCTTCAGGTTTTCCCCAATGGTATCCAGGCTTTCAGCATAATATATGGAGGTGCCGGAGAAGAGGTAAATATAGGTCACCATCCTCTCGAAGATATGGTTGAGTGGAAGGAAGCTCAATGCGCGCTGGCCTTCCACACCAATTTCAAGGAATACGGATTCTATGCTGTCCAGTACATTGCTTAGGATGTTCTCATGCGACAGCATCACACCTTTGGGCGTACCCGTGGTACCTGAAGTATAAATGATGGTGGCCAGGTCTTTGTAACCGATCCTGGCAGATGCTTCGGCAATTTTTGCTTTGGATTCCGCTGTTACCGGGAGGCAGGCTTCTTTCCAGTACCGGGCATTGGTAACATGTTCGAAGGTGAAGATATGTTGCAGGGAAGGCACATTGTGCTTGATGCTGAAAACCTTATGGTAGAGGTCTTCATCGTTGACAAACACCACTTTCACCTGGGCATCGTTCAGGACGAATTCCAGTTCCTTCACATTGATGGTTGGATAAATGGGTGTCAGTACTGCCCCGATCTGTTGTACGGCCAGGTCCAGCATGACCCATTCCGGCCTGTTCTTGCAGAGTATGGCTACTTTATCCCTTCCCTCGGGGGTCATATCGCCGCCGCTGATGCCCAGTTCCAGCAATCCGGTACTGAGTTGGTTCACCAGGTCCGTCACTTCCTGGGTACTGAAGCCCCTCCATTGCCCGTTTTCCTTGGATGCCAGCATGTCGGGTAACGGACGTTTGGCCAGGTTAATGGCAAGGCAATCGAATAGTCTTTTCGGTTGGTCCATAAGCAATCGATGAGTGTTGTTCTTACTATACGCTCAAAAATAAAGGTAGCAAAGCAAATTCGGGAAAATTGGGCGATTCTGGTACAAACTTCCAGCTATAAAAAAGAAAACCGGCAGGGGATCCTGCCGGTCTATCCAACTTGACATCAAAATAAAAAAGGCATCCTTAAGATTTATTGGCGCTGATATTGAGCTTGATATTTACTTCCGGACGGATGAACTTGTCGCCCAGGCTCTTGTCGTTACCATAGTGCAGGCCCCACTGGGTGCGGTCGATATTGAAATTGGCTTCTGCCTTTACTGCATTTTCAGCAATGGTCAGTTTAGCAGGGAAGCTAACATTCTTGGTGCTGTCCTTCAGGGTCAGGTTACCACTGATCTTGTGGGTGGCCAGGCTATCATTGCTGATGGGCTCCACTGAAGTGATCTCGAATTTGGCAGTTGGGAATTTGGCTACGTCAAAGAAGTCGGGACTCTTCAGGTGGCCTTCCAGTTTTTCCTTACCGGTCTCAGTGGTCAGGTCCAGGTCGGTCAGGGTGTTCACGTCAATAGTGAAGTTGCCGGCGGTAATGGTACCGTTTTCAACGCTGAAAATTCCGTTGGCAATTTTCATGATACCGTTATGTTGTCCGATAGGCTTGGTGCCCAGCCATTCTACCACACTGTTGGTAGTGTCAATTGCGAAAGAGGCTCCGGTCGCAGCAGCTGCTTCCTGCTTTTCGGCAGTGGCTGCCTGGTCGGCATTGGGGGCGTCGGTACAGGCAACTGCTGCAACTGCCAATACCATCATGGCGATACTTAATTTCTTCATTGTCTTTTTCTCGTTTTGTAAGGCAAAGATAGGGAGATATTCTATAATAATGTTTAAACATTGATTAAGGAATTCTTAAAATCACCGCAATGCTGAAGAAATCAAGAAACCTACTTGGATTGGTAGTATTGGCCGGCCGGGACCTTGAAAACCCTTCCTTTCTGGTAGTCGAGGAACTGGTTATAGGCCGCAGCATGGTTACTGGTCCATTGCTGGAAGGCCTGGAGGTTCTGGGCGGGTCCGAATAGCCATTGGTTATAAGCATCGAACATACCTTCCTTCAGGAGCTGGCGTTGGTAGTCGAACAACCTGAAGGGCAGGGCGACCGGTTCTTTTTCGAACCATGACAGGATAAACCGGGTACGCAGCATGGTAAGGGTTTCGGTGGTGACCCCTGTGTTCACGCTGGAAGCGTGTTTGTCGAGGGTTGCTGCCACGGCAGTAGCAAATGGGTTTTTCGGGTCCGGTGCCTGCAGCTTGTCTTGCGAGAAATACTTCTTGTAACTATTGAGCAGCAGTTCCCTGATCTCGGCAGTGCGCTTGCTGTAACTCTCGAGGTTCACGAAGATCTCGCCATAAATGAGTGCCCAGACCTTATCGGTGCTGAGGTAGTAATGTTTGGCGGCATTGTAATAGTTGCCTGAATAATTGGGATCGATCTCAATTCCCCTTTCCCAATATTGTACCGCGGTGGGGAAATCCTTTTTTGCCCAAAGCACTTCTCCCAATTCACTATAGAAAACACCGCTGTTAGGGAATTTTTTCAGGGCTTCCTTGTACAAGCGTTCTGCATCCTTCTTCTCATCCAGGGCTTCATAACACATGCCCAATTGCTGGAAGCTGCGGATATCAGCATTGCCCTGTTCTACCACCTTCTTGCCCAGCTCAATGGCCTTGGGCAGGTTCCGCATCAGGTAATGGCTGAACACCAGGTCATTCTGTAGTTCAATATTCCCCGGATCTTGTTCCAGCGCCTTGTTCAATACCAATATGGCATTGCTGTAATCACCCTGCTGCATGAAGTTCCGGGCATTGGCTTGTTGGGTCTTGATATCCTGCTGGGCAGCTGCGAACTGGTAACTGCCATTGATCAAAAATAAAAGGATGAGGAGTCGCTTCATGAAATAAAGATAATGGAATTTGCTGCCTGAGCTAGGTAAGGTCGGTCTGGCATCTGCTAAAAAAAGAAGGATGCACCACCGGTACATCCTTCACCATTTTATTCGTAGATCAGGTGGGTGAGCAAACCGTCCCTGAGCTTAGGCTCGAACCAGGTACTTTTCGGGGGCATCACATTGCCACTGTCAGCAATATCGAAGAGCTGCTGGATGCTTACGGGATGCAGGCTGAAGGCGGCCTTCATTTCGCCACTATTCACCCTTTTCTCCAGTTCACCCAGTCCACGGATCCCGCCCACAAAATCGATGCGCTTATCGGTCCGCGGATCCTTAATGCCCAGCAATTTGTCCAGGACATTGTTCTGCAGGATGGTTACATCCAGTACACCGATCGGGTCTTCGGTATAAGTGCCTTCCTTCGCAGTGAGCTTGTACCATTCCCCGCCCAGGTAAAGCCCGAATTCATGCAAACGGGTGGGGGAGAAGGCTGCACTCATCCTTTCCACTTCGAAGTCGTTGTACAACGCACGAAGGAAGTCCGCTTCGCCCATGCCATTGAGGTCCTTAACCAGCCTGTTGTAGTCCATGATATGCAACTGCCCGGCAGGGAACAGGGTAGTAAGGAAATAATTGGCATGGTCGTGATATCCTGCTTCCAGCGACTTTCTCACCTTGGCGGCAGATGCGGCACGGTGGTGGCCATCTGCGATATAGGTGTAGGGTACTTTCTCGCTAAACAATGCACTGATGCGTGCTATGGTATTGTCATCATCCACTGTCCAGATACGGTGGTGGATGCCATCTGCTGCTTCAAAATCGTATAAGGGTGTACGTTGTTTCCAATCCTCGATCAACTGGTTGATCTCGTCAACATCACGGTAGGCCAGGAATACATTACCGGTCTGCGCGCCGGAGGTACGGATATGGTTGATGCGGTCCTGCTCCTTTTCGGGGCGGGTAAACTCATGTTTCTTGATGATATCGTTCTCATAGTCATCAACGGAAGAAGCGGCTACCAAACCGGTCTGGTGGCGGCCACCCATCACCAGTTCATAGATATAATAACAGGGCTTTGCTTCACGCAACAGGGTGCCGTTCCCGATCAGTTCCTTCAGGTTGCTCTTGGCCTTCTCATATACCTCAGCAGTATGGATATCGGCAATGCCGGGAAGGTCGATCTCTGATTTGGTCACCCTCAGGAAACTGTGCGGGTTGCCTTTTGCCTGCTCTGCAGCTTCGGCCGAGTTCAATACATCGTATGGTGGTGCCGCTACCGCAGCAGCCAGTGCCGGCTCGGGGCGTAATGCAGCGAATGGAGAAATTTTTGCCATTGTCTTTATGATTGGTTAGTTGGTTAGGTGGATAAGGTATTATCCTTTCTTGTTTGCGAAATCTTTCATCAGGTCGGTGAGTACAACCACGCTTTCGTAAGGCAGTGCATTGTACAGGCTCACCCTAAAGCCCCCTACAGAGCGGTGTCCTTTTACGCCATACATGCCATTGGCTTTGCAGGTTGCCAGGAATTCCTTTTCCAGTTCTGCATCGTCCATTACGAATACCGCATTCATCAGGCTCCTGTCTTCCTTTGCCACCGTGGGTTTGAAGATGGGCAGGCTGTCGAGTGTATCATACAGTAAGGAGGCTTTCTTTTTGTTGATGGCTTCAATAGCGCTTACCCCTCCCTGTTGCTTCAGCCAGCGCAGGGTGAGCATACATACATACACGGCAAATACGGGTGGTGTATTCAGCATGGAGCCGTTCTTGATGTGTTCGCGGTAATCCATCATGCTGGGCATGGTCCTGTTGGTTTTGCCAAGGATGGATGGGTCTACGATCACCAGGTTCACCCCAGCGGCACCAATGTTTTTTTGCGCGCCGGCATAGATCAGGGCGAAACGGTTGAAATCCATCGCACGGCTAAGGATATCCGAACTCATGTCAGCCACCAGTGGTACATTCGTTTCAGGGATGGCGTGCATTTCTGTTCCCTCCACGGTGTTATTGGTGGTGTAGTGGAAATAGGCGACCGATGCAGGTATGGTGTAATCCTTGGGTATATAGGTATAGCCCTTCTCCTTGGAACTGCCTACCACGTTTACCTTGCCGAAGAGCTTTGCTTCCTTGATGGCCTTGGAGCCCCAAACCCCGCAATCGAGATAGGCGGCTGTCTGGCTTTCGTCCAGCAGGTTCATGGGTACCTGGAAGAACTGGGTGGAAGCACCCCCATGCAGGAAAAGCACTTCCTTGTTGGCGTCGAGCTGCATCAGTTCCTTCACGAGCGACTGTGCTTCATCCATAACCGCCTGGAAGGCATCGGTACGGTGGCCGATCTCCAGGATGGAAAGTCCCATATTGTTGAAGTTAAGGATGGCCTCGCTGGCCTGCTGGAACACTTCCCTGGGTAGGATGGAAGGTCCGGCATTGAAATTATGGATCACGTTGCTTGCTTTTGGTGAGTACGCAATTTCCGTAAAAACCACGAGAAATCCGGGGTGGAAGGTTCGAATGGGGATATCTGGAAAACTTCGGTGCCCCTTAATCCTCACATATCCGTCCATTGGTATGGGCATTTTTCCATTGTAAATCAAGGGAGTCAAGTACCCCATCCATTTCGGTTCCCAATCCATTGGCAAGGCCGGTCAGCCTGGGCTGGCCGGCATTTACCCATGCCGTGTACCAGAAGGAGGCCACGGTATGGATGGCTTCACGCATCCTCCTCTCCACCATCCCGTTGAGTGCTTTGTTGTAGCTGGCGCTGAACAGGGTGGAATACTGCCGCAACAGTTGCTGGTTGCGCCACTCATAGGCAAACTTCTGGTCTGCCGGGGTCCGGGCGGTCAACCGCGCCTCTATACCCAGGACGGAATCGACTGCCTGCGCGCTTTCCAGCACGATCCTCCAGACCCTATCCGCCGGCTTGCGGATATAGCCGGCCTTGTCCATCAGGAAATCCCATTCCTTTTCGGCATACAATTCGGGTAACCTGCTTTCCCAGAAGCCATGGATCCCGTGCTGGTTGGTCTTTTGGCCATTATGGTTGGAGGAAGTATGCAGGGGTACATGGGCATCGCCGATATAATGGCCCAGGTCCGCCGAAAGTTTCAATATGGCCCTGGCATTCTTTTGCTGGAAGGCCTCTGTGAGCGACCGCTGGACCTCGAGGATGCGCCAGGGTACTATGCCATGCGCATAGAGGGAATCAATGCTGTATTTCTCCACGGCATCCTGCCATCTCCTGGGCAGTTCCGGGTAAGGATAGCTGCCATAATGGTCCATGTCAATATAATGCCGGGGTGCTTCCACTTTTACGATGTAGCGCCGCTTGTCCGCATCCGTAGCATGCTCCCGCAGGTAGCCCACCATAGGCAGGTAGAGGGCCAGCATTTCGGGCGGAAGCAGGTACACTGCATATTCATTGATCACCCGGTGGGCATAGAAGCCCCAGCAATAAAGAGGTTGCTGCCAGCAAAGGCAGGACAGTATTAATAGTAGTTGTCTCATCCATGGCCGTGGTCCTTTTCCTCTTCGGGTTCGGCCACTCCGCCTGAGATCACATATTTCATGGCGTCTGCGGCACTCACCTTTTCAAGGATCCTGACCTTGCTGCGTGGTACAATGTACATCTGTCCGGCGAATGAGTAGGAGTAGGGGATATAAACAGTGATATGGTCCTGGAAGCCGAATTCGGAAGCATCCTCGTCCGTAATGAACCCTATCTGGAATACATCGGGCTGGAAGATGCTGACAGCGACCGGCTTATTGAACTTGCGCTTGTTGCCGGCAAAGGCTTCAAAGAAATCCTTTACCGATGAATAGATGAATTTCACGCCCGGCGCGCGTTCCAGCCAGCTGTCGAAAAGGCTGAAGATGCGGCTGGTGATGAAGTTGGAGCTGAGGTAGCCCACCACTATCAGGGCGGCGATGATCACGATGAAGCCCAGCCCGTAATTGCGGGTCATGATCTTGCCACTCGGGTCCTCTACCTGGAAAATGGGGACCAGGTTATCGATGGAGGTGATGAACCAATAGATCAGGTAACCGGTGATGACCACCGGGGCAGTAACCAGCAGGCCCTGTAAAAAATACTGGAAAACCTTTTTCCAGCGCCAGCCATCTTTCTGCAACGGTGTAATTTCCTTGTTTGTCATTGCAACGCAAACCTACAAAAAGCCTGCGCACCATCACTAGATAATTTCACGGTTTTGCAGGGGGTGTTCTCACGGTAATTGGGGATTGGGATATGAAATAATTGTTATGTGCGGTTAAAAAAACGGATGGAAACTTTAGTTACGATAAAAGTTTCCTTAGTTTTGCCCTCCCATTATGACAGAACTAGACCAAAGATTACGCATTCGTGACAAGGCAAGGGACCTGTTCATGCAGTACGGGATCAGGACCGTGAGCATGGATGATATTGCCAACGCCATGGGCATGAGCAAGAAGACCCTTTACCAGTGGTTTGCTGATAAAGAGGAACTGGTATTTGAAGTAATGAAAGGGCAGATCGAATGGTCGGAGTCGGCCTGTGACAGTTTCAGGTCGGTTTCTGCCAATGCCATTGAAGAGCTGTTCAGGACCATGGAGATGGTGGAGGAGATGTTCGCCAATATGAATCCTTCTGTACTGATCGATATGCAGAAGTACCATCCCAAGGCCTTCGGGTTATTTACCCGCCATAAGTATAGCTACATCTACAATGTGATCAGGGAAAACCTTATATGGGGGATAAAGGAAGAGCTTTACCGTGCGGATATAGATGTTGATATCATTACGAACTACCGTCTTGCCTGTATGCTCCTGCCCTTCGACCCCAGCTTCATGGGTAAACAAAAATTATCCATGGCTGCCATTGAACAACAGATCACCGAACACTACCTGTTCGGTATTGCCACTTTGAAAGGCCACAAACTCATTTTGAAATACAAGGAAAAACGACATAAATCATCACTACATGGAAAAACAAAGTAGGTGGATCTTAATCTTATCCGCGATCTTATCCTTTGTCCAGGCCCAAGCCCAGGAAAAGCAGGTGCATGCTTTTACTGCGAGACAGTGTATTGAATATGCGAAGCAGAACAACTTCGAGGTAAAGAAGGTATTGGAAGATATCAGGATACAGGAACAGGTGAACCGTGAAATAACGGCCAGTGCGCTGCCGCAGATCAATGGTAACGCCAACATGAATTATTTCCCGAGGGTAGCCGTGCAGAGCTTCCCCAACTTCATTGCCGCCGCCACATATGGTGTACTGGAGGCCGAAGGGGTGAGGGATGGTAATGGTAACCCTATCAAGTCGCCAAACGATTTCGGTTTTGTGCAGGCTGCCTTCGGTACCAAGTGGAACTCTACTATAGGGGTATCCCTCCAGCAGATCTTGTTTGATGGGCAGGTATTCGTAGGCCTGCAGGCAAGGGATGCGGCACTGGCCTTTGCCAGGAAGAATGCTGAACTGACCGAACAGGATATTGCCGTGAACATCAGTAAGATCTATTACCAGCTGCTGATTGCCGGAAAGCAGGTAGAACTGTATCATGACAATATCGTGCGCTTTGAGAAGCTGTACCACGATACCCGCGAGATCTATAAGAATGGTTTCGGTGAAAAGCTGGATGTAGACCGTGTGAGCGTAACCCTCACCAACCTCCGGACCGATTCCATCAAACTCAAGACCCAATTGAACAATGGTTTCCTTGGACTGAAGTTGCTGATGGGGATGCCGCTTACCGACAGCTTGATACTGACCGAAGAGCTTACCGAAGAACTGGTAAAAAAGGATATCCTGGAAGGAGCCTATGATTATAAGGACAGGAGGGAATACCAGTTGCTGGAGATCGGCAAGGAACTGAACCAGTACAATGTCAAGCGGTACAAAATGACCTACCTGCCTACTGTAACCCTCTCAGGGGCGCTGAATACCGCAACTTTCCGTAACCAGTTCGACTTCTTTAACCCGGGTGGACAATGGTTTGCCAACAGCAATATAGGCCTTTCCATATCTGTTCCCATCTTCGATGGCTTCCGCAGGAGTTCCCAGATCCAGCAGGCGAAGTCCGAGCTGAAGAAGACCGAGTACAATATGGAATTGCTCAAGCGCAGTATTGATAATGATGTGGCCAATGCGAGCAATAGGATGCGCGATGCGATCCTGGCAGTGGATGCCCAGCGGGAGAATATGAAACTGGCTGAGGCTGTTTATGAACAAACCAAGAAGAAATACGAGCAGGGACTTGGTTCCAATACAGAGATCAATACTGCCCAAACCGACTTGCGGACAGCCCAGACAAACTTGTTTGCTGCATTGTATGATGCGGCAGTGGCCAAGATCGATTACCTGAAGGCGATCGGTAAACTCTATTAATCATTCAACATTATCCGAAAAGAAAATAGCATTATATGCAAGCGATCATGAAACAAACTACATTATGGGCCTTTGTACTGCTGCTCGCCGCCTGCGGTTCCAATCAACAGGATACCAATACTGTCCTGCAAAAGAAGAAGCAAGAATTGGCGAAGCTGAAAGCCGACCAAACCAAACTTACTGAGACCATTGCCAACCTGGAGAAGGAGATCATTGCAATTGATCCAAAATCAAGGGAGGAGAAGCCAAAACTGGTCACCACCACAGCATTATCAGCAGCACCTTTCACCCACTATATTGAGCTGCAGGGAAAGGTTGATGCAGAGAATATTTCCTATGTGACCCCTCGTGGTATGGGTGGACAGGTTAAAGCGATCTATGTAAAAAAGGGAGATGTTGTTGCAAAGGGTAAGCTGCTGCTGAAAATCGATGATGCCGTTATCCGCCAGCAACTGGCTACTGCCAGGACCCAGCTGGAATACGCGAAGAACCTCTATAACAGGCAGAAGAACCTTTGGGACCAGAATATCGGTACCGAAGTACAGCTGATCACTGCCAAGAATAATGTTGACCAGGCAGAACGCCAGATCGACATCCTGAATGAGCAGTTGGCCATGACCAATGTGTATGCTGAGCAGGGTGGCATTGCAGATGAAGTGAACATCAGGGTGGGTGAAACCTTCACAGGCTCACCGATGGCAGGCATACGTATCGTTAACACCAGCAGCCTGAAAGTATTGGCACAGGTTCCGGAGAACTACCTCGACAGGGTTAAGGTGGGAAGCAAACTGATGGTAAACCTGCCTGATATCAATAGAACGGTAGCATCCAAGGTAAGTGTTTCCGGTAAGCTGATCGATCCCAATAGCCGTTCTTTCTATATCGAAGCCAAATTGCCTTATGATAAGGAATTCAGGCCTAACCAGATCGCCAATGTGCGGATCGAGGACTATACCGTTCCAAGCGCCATTACCATTCCCGTGAACACTTTGCAGAACGATGAGAAAGGTAAGTATGTGCTGGTGGCAGTAAAGGAGAATGGAAAGCTGTTGGCCAGGAAGAGAATAGTGACGGTAGGTGAGTTGTATGGCGACAAGCTGGAGATCCATAGTGGCCTGCAGGCCGGTGACCAACTGATCACGGATGGGTTTCAGGGCTTGTATGATGGCCAGTTGATCAGTGAAGGTAAATAGTGTATTTGAGCCAGGGGAATATAACTGTTTGGCATATGCGCATAATAAACGGTTTCTTGATCCTGCGCGTAGGTCTTACACCCCTCCCACATTTCCAAAATCAATAATCCCAATACTATATGGGTGCTTTAGAAAATTTTACCGGTAAGTTTAAACATTTCAAACCTACCACCTGGAGTATCAAGAACAAGACCTCCATCTACCTGCTTATGATCTTCGTGAGCCTGGCCGGGGTGTTCCAGTTCGTGACACTCCCCAAGGAACAATTCCCGGATATTGTTATCCCTACGATATATGTCCAAACGATATATGTTGGTAATTCTCCCAAGGATATAGAGAACCTGGTGAGCCGTCCCATCGAGAAGCAGATCAAGGGGATCACCGGCGCGAAGATCAAGAAGACCACCAGTACTTCCCAACAGGATTTCAGCGCCATCATGGTTGAATTTGATACGGATGTAAAGACCGATGTGGCATTGCAGAAAGTAAAGGATGCGGTGGACAAGGCCAAGAAGGACCTGCCAACCGACCTTACCCAGGAGCCTACCGTATTGGAAGTAAGCTTCTCTGAGCAGCCGATCATGTACGTGAACGTGAGTGGTGATTACGACCTGGTGCGTTTGAAGAAATATGCTGATGACCTGAAGGACAGGCTGGAAGAATTGCCGCAGATCAACAGGGTTGACCTCGTTGGTGCCCCTGAGCGAGAGTTCCAGATCAATGTGGACAATGCACGGATGCAGGCTTCCAATATCACTTTTGACGATATTGCCAACGCCGTGGCGAGGGAAAACCTGGATATCTCGGGCGGCTTGCTCGAAGTAGGCAACATGAAGCGTAACCTGCAGATGAAGGGGCAGTTCAAAACGGCCTTCGACCTGGAGAAAGTGATCGTGCGAAATACGAGCGGAGCGCCTATCTACCTTAAGGATATTGCTGTGATCAAGGATACCGTGAAAGAGAAGGAAAGCTATGCCCGTCTCAATGGCAAGAACGTCATTACCCTGAATATCATCAAGCGTGCGGGTGAAAACCTGATCGAGACCTCTGATGATGTGAAGCGGATAACAGAAGACATGCGGGCCACCGTTTTCCCCAAGGACCTTAGCGTAGTGATCACGGGTGACCAGAGCAAGGCGACAAGGGTTTCCTTTAATGACCTCGTGAACTCTATCGTGATCGGCTTCCTTCTGGTACTGATCATCCTGATGTTCTTCATGGGGGTGGTGAATGCCTTCTTCGTGGCCCTTTCCGTGCCGCTGAGTATGTTCGTGGCCTTCCTCTTCCTGCCTGCCGCTGACCTGATCATCGGCAGCCATGTAACCCTGAACTTTATTGTGCTCTTTGCCCTCCTCTTCGGCCTGGGTATCATTGTGGATGATGCTATTGTGGTGATCGAGAATACCCACCGAATTTTCGTGGAAGGCCGCGGCAAGATAAATTCTGAAACATCAGCCATGATGGCCGCTGGTGAGGTCTTCATCCCCGTATTGGCGGGTACCCTCACCACCCTTGCGCCATTCTTTCCGCTCTTGTTCTGGCCCGGTATCATTGGTAAGTTCATGGTTTACCTGCCGGCGATGCTGATCTTCACCCTTGCGGCTTCACTGGTGGTGGCCTTCATCATGAACCCCGTATTTGCGGTGGATTTCATGAACCATGAAGAGCATGAGGAAGCCAAGTCGGCCATCTTCAGGAAGAAAGGATTCTGGATTGCCGTGGCATTTGGCGTGATCTTCCTCTTATTGGGAACATTCGCCGGGCCATCTGTTCCGGGTGCCACCAATATGTATTACTTCTGGGGTAACCTGTTACTGGTATTTGTTGGCATGATGGTGCTGAACCGTTTTGTGCTGAGTGACCTGATCAAGGGTTTCCAGGAAAAGGCCCTCCCCAAGTTGATGAACGATTATGAGAAACTCCTGCGTTGGGCGCTGAAGGGTTGGAGACCTGTTTACCTCCTGGTGGCAACATTTGGTTTGCTGGTATTCTCCCTGGTATTCTTCATGGCCCGCAAAGTGCCGGTGGTGTTCTTCCCGCAGGGGGATCCTAACTATGTATATGTTTACCTTAAACTGCCGGTTGGTACTGCAGTAGAGTATACCGATTCGGTGACCACTGTACTGGAAAAGCGGGTGTATAAGGTTTTGGGTATGGAGAACGGCAAGGAGAACCCGATCGTGGAATCGGTGATCTCTAACGTTGCCCTTGGTGCCAGTGATCCCATGAGTGGCGACAGGAGCACCCGTCCGGAACTGGGTCGCGTACAAGTTTCCTTCGTGGAGTTTGAAAAGCGCCACGGGGTTTCAACCCGTCCGTACCTTGATTCTATCAGGGCAGCCCTGAAAGGCATACCGGGAGCTGAATTGAGCGTTGACCAGGAGCAGGGCGGACCCCCAACCGAACCCCCGGTTAATATCGAGATCGCCAGTGAGGATTTCGATGACCTTACAAAGACTTCAGTGGCTTTGAAAAATTACCTGGATTCCTTGCAGGTTCCCGGGGTGGAGGAACTGAAGATGGATGTGGACCTGAGCAACCCTGAAATTTCGCTTACTATTGACCGTGAGCGTGCACTGAGGGAAGGTGTTTCTTCCGCGCAGATCGGGATGCAGATCCGTACCGCCCTCTTCGGTAGGGAAGTCTCCAAGATCAAGGATGGTGAGGATGAGTATAAGATCCAGTTGCGTAATGATGAGCTCCAAAGGAAGAACCTGGTTGACCTGCTGAATATGAATATCGTGTTCCGTGATTTCGCCAGTGGTGGCGCCATCAAACGCATCCCGATCAGTTCATTGGTGAGAGTGGATTATACCAGTACACTGGGTAGCGTGAAAAGGAAGAACAACAAGCGCGTGATCACCCTCCGTTCCAATGTATTGACAGGGTTCACCCCAACTGAAGTAAACCAACAGATCAAGGGCTACATTGATGATTTCCAGAAGAAGCCTGATGGAGTGATCATCAGGCAAACCGGTGAAGGGGAGCAGCAGGCTGAAACCGGAGCCTTCCTGGGTAAAGCATTGCTGATCGCCCTGATGTTGATCCTGTTCATCCTGGTACTGCAGTTCAACTCTGTAAGTAAGCCGGTGATCATCCTCACCGAGATCATATTCAGTGTGATCGGTGTACTGCTTGGCTTTGCCATTACCGGAATGGAAGTGAGTATCGTAATGACCGGTATCGGTATTGTAGGACTTGCCGGTATTGTGGTGAAGAATGGTATCCTGGTGATCGAGTTTGCTGATGAACTAAGGTCAAGGGGTATGAAAACAAGGGAAGCTGTGATCCAGGCAGGTAAGACCCGTATCATCCCTGTACTGTTAACGGCATTGGCAGCCATCCTGGCGTTGATCCCGCTGGCCATCGGTTTCAACATCAACTTCATTACCCTCTTTGCAGAATGGAACCCTCATATCTTCTTCGGTGGCGATAACGCGGTATTCTGGAAGCCATTGTCATGGACCATCATCTTTGGTCTGGCCTTTGCCTTCTTCATGACCCTGGTGATCGTACCAGCCATGTACCTGATCGCGGAACGTTTACGCAGGCCTATGCGCAGGCAGTTTGGTGGTAAATGGATCAGTATGTTGGGAATCCCGCCACTGACCCTGTTATTCCTGGTATTGATCTTCTGGACCATGTTCAAACAGAAGATAGCAGTGCGCAGGAGGGAACGTAAGCTTGCGGCCAACGCTTCAACACCAGGTTATGCTGCTATGACAGGCAGCTGGTATTAATAGAAATGAATATGCGTTACTCAGGAGTTGAGTAACCGAAATTAAAAAAGCGGAATGCCATCTTTCGGGATGGCATTTTGCTTTGATACCAATTTTTTTCTTTCTATTTTGGCCGCATCACTTTCTAACCAATGAAAAATTTCAGCTTAAACCTTATCAAGCCAATATTGCTTGTATGCCTACTCTATTGGTCATCTTCTATCATTGCCAACGACAGCAAGAATATTTCCATCAGCCGGCAAACTGATAATTACGATTTCGAATTAGCGAATGGTAAAGTAGTAGTCAGGAACAAAACTTCAACGTCATATAGATGTAATGCCTACAGGACCGAAATACCCATTGTTGAATTTTATAGTGACCAAAACAAGATTGAGGATGTAAGGATTTTTGTCAATGGTGATCGTTCATGGACAATTGAGCCTTCATATGATTATTATAGTATTGATAATGTCTTCTATTCAGATGCCAGGATATGTCACTTTACCCTTCCGCTTCAAAAGCAGGGAACAGAGAGCAAAGTGGATTTTAATAAAGTGATCCTTGATCCCAGGTATTTTACCTCAATCCAATTCCCGGAGCCTTATGATATTGTTGAGAAGCAGGTAAGGGTGAGCATCCCCCGTTGGATGAAGGCTGAATTAAAAGAACTCAACTTTAACGGTTATTCCATTACAAGGAAAACTGAGTATGACAGCCAAAACGATGCTGATATCATAACTTATACCATCCGGAACATGGAAGGCTATGAAAAGGAATCCATGAGCCCTGGCTTCTCCCATTTGTTTCCCCATCTGTTGGTGCTCTGCAAGCAGGCCAATACGACTACCGGTCAGGAAACCTATTTCAACACGCTGCAAGACCAGTACAATTGGTATCGATCCCTGGTGAAGCAGGTGGATAGCGATAAAGCGATACTCAAGAATAAAGGGGCAGAGATCACCAATGGATTGACAAAAGAAGAAGATAAGATCCGCGCTATCTATAACTGGGTACAGGAAAATATCCGATACATAGCATTTGAGGATGGGATCGCGGGTTTTAAACCGGATAAGGCCAATGAAGTGCTGCGCAAAAAGTATGGCGATTGTAAAGGTATGGCTAACCTTACCAAGGAGTTGCTTGCCGCTACTGGCTTTGATGCCAGGCTTTGCTGGATCGGAACCAATCATATTGCCTACGATTATTCCACCCCCAACCTGGCAGTTGATAACCACATGATCTGTGCGGTTAAGCATAACGGCAAGTTTGTTTTCCTTGATGCCACAGAAACCTATATTGGCCTGGAACAATATGCAGAGCGTATCCAGGGGAGGCAGGTACTGATCGAGAACGGTGACCAGTATATCCTGGAACGCATTCCGGTGATGACCTATGCCCAGAACACGGAATGGGAAAAGAGGATATTGAAGATCGAAGGGGAAGACATTGCCGGGGCTGTTGAACAAACATGGAATGGGGAAAGCAAGGAATACCTGTTGAGTTCAGCACATTCGATCAAGAAGGAAAAACTGGAAGAAGCCTTTGTGTCCTTCCTCTCTGAAGGCAAACATAAATTCAAGATCACTTCATTCAGCCTGCCTGATATCCAGAATTCCCAAAAGCAGCTCACCATTAAATACCAGATCTGGCAACCAGGGGCTGCTCAAAAGTTTGGGGATGAATACTATATTGATATTGATAGTAAGAAAGAGTTGTCAGATTTCATTATTGATACAGCCAAAAGGAAGTATCCGATCGAATTCCCCTATAAGCAACATATCCGCCAGGAGATCAGGCTCCAGGTCCCTGATGGTTTCAAGGTTCAGGCTTTGCCCCAGGCGCTATCTGTCGACCGTGAACAGTATGGTTATAAGCTTTCCTACGCCATGGAAGGAAAGGAGCTGGTATACAGGAAAGAGATCCTGTTCAAGCAAGCGAGGTTGAACAGGCCTGCATTCACACAATGGAATGAGGATAACAAGAAACTCAGTAATTATTACCTCGAACAAATCACCCTCGTTAAACAATAATCCTATATGCTTTCATTAAGAATTAATGGCCTGATGGCTATGGCATTCCTTTTTGCCTGCCAGTTGGTAAAAGGTCAGTCGACTACGGATAAGGAAGATTATCAGGTTCAGTTGGCAGCTGTTAAAAAGGAGGTCTGGGCCTGGAAGAATCCTGCCTTTGATGTAAGGAAAATTCCCGTTGAATACAATAAATATTCAACGGTGATCATTGCCCAGCATATAGAAATGGAATCCACTGCCAACAAAAGTTTGAAGTTATTCGGAGCTGGTGGCGGCTTGATTAAATCGACATACTTCGTAAGGACCGATCGTGCCTTGATCAAGATAAATGATAAGGCAGCCCTTGAGAACTATTCTGAGATCGGCTATGAGGAAATACTTAGGAGAAATTCCCCCAATCAGGTGTTCAAGAATTTCAGCAATACCTACCTTGGTGTAAGATTGATCAAGCCGGATGGAAGTATACAAGAGGTAAACAATGCTGAATCTGTATTGACTAAGGATGAGTATACAGTAAGGGAAGCAAAGCTTGCAGTCTCGGGTTTGGAAATTGGGGATATCATTGATTACTTCATCCGTACTGTAGAGGTTGCAGAGGGTGAAATTGAAAATAAGGAGATACTTTTCGATATGGCAGAAGAAAGCCCTATCCTTTCTTATTCCATGCATGGTTTGATCAGTAAAAAGTATGCACTGGAATACCGATCCATGAATGGTGCGCCTGAAATGAAGGTGACAGATACCGGTGACAATTTTGAATTGTCATTCAGTAAGAAGGATATTCCTGCCTATCCCATCGCATTATGGATGTCTCCAATGCGTCAAATACCTATTGTTCGTTTGAACATGGTTTTTGGTTATAAGGGAATGGACGCAAATAAATTGAACGCTCGTCGTCCCGGGGAGATCTATAAGAATATTCCACAGGAAGAGCTGGTGGAGGATGTAAAAGTCTTTGTCAATATGGTAAGAAGTGAGTATAAGGTAACACCATTTACTTTCCTTACGCAGCGCATTGATAAGAAACTGGCAGAATTAAAGAGAGCAAAAGTTGAGATGACACCTGAAGAAACTGCCTGTGTTATTTACTATTATTTAAGATGGTGGGCTTATTATGAAACAAGCGGTAAAAGTAATTTGCTTGTAGGTATTGAACGCAACAAAAAGAGGATGCGGGATGAGTATAGAATGAAATATATCTGTTATCTCTATGAACTATTTAAGGACTATGGAATAAAATCTGATTATGTTTTGGCTACCAGTAAATATGGTCCGGAGAATAGCAAGGCATTGCTAATGTCTGATTTTGAACTCCTGATTCGAACCTCTGAGGGTAAGCCTGTCTATTTTTCATTTGATGGTCGCTTTACGCCAGGTAATTATTTTCCATACTACCTTGAAGGTCAGCAAGCCCCAGCATTTTACCTTGCCAAAAGAAGTAGGAATAACGAGGATGTCTCCTACTTCATTCCATACAGTAATGCTGAATCCAACCAGCAAAAAGAACTACTGAATGTCAGGCTTGATAACTCCAATCCCCAGCGTTTGCTGATCGATCGTTCCACGACAGAAACCGGCTATATGAAAATTGGAGACCAATTGAATTTGCTGCTGTTCGAGGAGTATTATGAAGCGGAGCGGATTGAAATTGGTGAAAAGATGAGCCTGACAGAGAAGTTTGCCGATAAGAAACGGACCAAGTCCCTGGCAACTGAATATGACCAGGCATTCGCTGATGCAAGAAAAGAAAGGCTGAAAGAATTCGAATCCGCCATTAAGGAGCATTTTGATGTAAATCCACTAGAGTTAAAGGGCCAGAAGGTGAGTAAAATGGGAATCAGGCATAATAATCCTGATCTTGAATATAGTGCAAGTTTTGCCATTGATGGTTGGGTAAAAAAGGCAGGGAATAACTATATAATGGATATTGGTAAGCTTTTGGGTACACAACTAAAGCTCGAAGAGAAGTTTCGGAATCGCACGGAAGATATTTATATGCCTTATGCCCGTAGCTTTAACTGGGAGGTACGGTTCAAGATTCCTGATGGCTATACAGTAGAAGGGATAGATAAATTATCTGTGAATCTGGATAATGAAAGTGCCAGGTTGAATAGTAAAGCAAGTATTCAAGGTAGTGACCTGGTGTTCGTAGTAGAGAAAGCTTATAAAAAGGGGTATGAGCCGGCTTCAGCATGGCCAAGGCTGCTTGCCATGATCGATGCTGCCCAGGACCTCTACAATGTAAAGGTCTTGTTAAAGAAGAAGGCCTGATGGGTTTTCCCCTCTAAAAGCCCCTGTACGCCGCGTACAGGGGCTTTTGTTTGTTCATCATTTTTCTGTCCCTGATTTTATAATCCTGTTTACCTTCATGTTTTAATTGAATACAATGAGAAGTAATCACGAGATAGACTATCGTATTTACGGGGAAGAGATGCAATATGTGGAAGTGGAGCTCGACCCCAATGAAACAGCTGTGGCAGAAGCCGGCAGTTTCATGATGATGGATGACGGCGTTCAGATGGCCACTATTTTTGGCGACGGTTCGCAACAACAGCAATCCGGCCTCTTTGGCAAATTGTTGTCTGCAGGTAAGCGCATACTCACGGGTGAAAGCCTGTTCATGACCGCCTTTACCAATGTTGGGCAGGGAAAAAAGAAAGTAAGTTTCGCTTCCCCCTATCCTGGTAAGATCATCCCGCTTGACCTCATGCAAATGGGTGGAAGGATCATCTGCCAGAAGGATGCCTTCCTTTGTGCCGCGAAAGGGGTGAGTGTTGGCATTGCCTTGCAGCGCAAGCTGGGTACTGGTATTTTCGGTGGTGAAGGTTTTATCATGCAGAAACTGGAAGGTGACGGCATGGCCTTTGTACATGCCGGAGGCCATGTTTTTGAGCGGGAACTCCAGCCCGGTGAAATGTTGAAACTGGATACCGGTTGCGTGGTCGCCTATACCCAGACCATCGATTTCGATATCCAGTTTGTGGGAGGTGTCCGCAATACCATCTTCGGTGGTGAGGGCTTGTTCTTTGCTACCCTTCGCGGTCCTGGCAAGGTCTGGATCCAGACCCTCCCCATCAGCAGGCTGGCGAGTCGCATCATGCAGTATGGAACCACTACCCGTAAGGAAGAGGGCAGTATTTTGGGTGGCCTTGGCAATATGCTGGATGGTGACGGATGGTAGTAGTTTTCGGTCATACGTTTACAGTATAGTAACCAAATTTTATATCGGGAGTCCGGAATCGGCTCCCGATTTTCATTTAATCCAATACTTTTTGACCTTAACCTCTACAGGGTCTCCTGGAAGGGACCCTGATGAATAGTAGGAAGGCGTAAAAGAGATGTGGAAATGTGGGCACCCTCTCCGCAACGCTGCGAGGGTACATGTGGAAATGTGATATTCCACCAACCAGTGATTTCTAACCCCAGCAGGGTCTCCCGCAGGGGACCCTGATGAATAGTGGAAGAGAAATTCATCGGGAGTCGTTTGCGACAACGCCCGCTGGCTTGATGAGATGTACTATCCTCCGTCGCCCCCGTTGTGTCTTATGACCAACGGGTAGTTGGAAGATGAGCTTAGCTGGTGGATGGATAGATATTTCGCCTTTTATACATCGGGGTCCCCTGCGGGAGACCCCGCTGGGGATAAAGATGTGCGAATACGGTATTCTCTAACCCCATCAGGGTCTCCCGTAGGGGACCCTGATGAATAGTAGGATAAATGTTCATCGGGGTCTACTTCGACCGCGCCCGCTGAGGTACTTCTTAAGTAATAGGATGTGCGAATACATTATTCTCTTCGGGATACTTGCTGAGGTGAAAGGAGATCATCGGGATGGAAACCTCTGGCGCAGTCAAAACAATGTGGTATGTAAAAACTTTAAAAGCATACTCTCAACTCCCGCTCCCTTTTTTATTGATGGCTACCGATGGTAGAATCCTTCCTGGCCCGTTGTAATGCCATCGGGTTATATATATCATCAATCACCGACAATTTATCCCTGACGGTATTGAACGCATTGAAAGGGATGAAATGATTGCCTTCCTCAAGGAAAAGGGTATCGATGCGCTGGGAGTGGCTCAACTGCCGCATACCATAATCTACATTCGAAGGAGGTACCCAGGTATCCTTCCTGCCATGGATAAAATAGACCGGACAGGTGACCTTCGCATAATCACGCTCCATCAACCTCAGGTCCTTTTTCAAGTACCATAGTTCAACATTGGATGGTTTGAACGCACCGGGAACCAGGAGGTTCAACGGGGTGCTGTACAGGACCGGCCGCCATTTTTCCGGTTTCTCTGCATCGGGGTCGATGGATCCTGATATGATCACCAATCCCATTACATACTGAGGATTGTCCGCTGCCAGTTTCACGATCATTGGTCCGCCCAGTGAATGACCGACCAGGTATAATGGTTTCCCTCCGGACAACTTGCGCAACAAAGGACTGATCAGTTCCGATTGCCTTGCCAGGTTTTCTGCCTGCCCAAAATCACTATAGCCGAAGCCAGGCCTGTCGATACTGATCATATGGTAACGGGATAGCAGCACCGGATCCTTTAGGTAGTCGCCAAATGCAGACCAGGAGCCTGGTGTACCATGTACAAAGAAAAGAATGGGTTTTGCGGTATCTCCCGTTTCTACAAAATGGAGATTCCTTCCTTCGACCTTTGCGGTATAGGTCCTGAGTTCCACGCCATTCTTCCTGAACTGGTTCACGGCCTTGTCATCATCGATCCTGAAGGTCATGCAGCCGGGTGCGATGATCCCCCAGGTCAGGAGGAGCATCACCAGGCCGATGGCCGAACGCGATAGGATGAGCAGTGGAATAGGCAATGGATATAAGCTTTATCTAATTTAATGGATGTTTGTTTCCCGCGAAAGCTGTTGGGATAAGCGGGAAGGCTATTCTTTTTGCTATGCGGCAGTTGACTGCATTAAAGTCTTAAATTGTACAAATAATACGATCACTATGTTTAATCGGTTCGCTCTTTTAACAATGGTTGGGCTCTCGGTTATGGCAAATGGCCTTCAGGCCCAGAAAAAGAAATCCAATCCTGCTGTACAGGCTGCAAAAACCCAGGTCAGGCAGGACCTCGATAATGACCATGGCAAATACAAGGATATTGCCATGCAGATCTGGGAATATGCTGAACTGGGGTATAAGGAGCAGAAGAGTTCTGCCCTGCTCCAGCAGACATTGAAAGATAATGGCTTCCAGGTTGAATCTGGCGTGGCCGGTATCCCCACCGCATTTGTTGCCACCTATGGATCAGGTAGTCCTGTCATTGGTGTCCTCGCAGAATTTGATGCCTTGCCCGGGCTTTCACAGGAAGCGGTTGCGGAAAAGAAGCCGGCGGCAGGCAGGACTTCCGGTCATGGTTGCGGACACCATCTTTTCGGTACGGCTTCTGTAGCTGCCGGGATTGAATTGAAGAAGATGATCGATCAATACAAGTTTACAGGGACCATCAAAGTATATGGAACCCCTGCAGAAGAAGGTGGCTCCGGGAAAGTGTATATGGTAAGGGAAGGACTATTCAAAGGCGTTGACGTGGTGCTGCACTGGCATCCCGGTGATGAGAATGCCGTCACTTATGATGGAGCCCTCGCGAACAAATCTGCCAAATTCCGCTTCTATGGCGTTTCTGCCCATGCCTCTGCTTCTCCTGAAAGGGGTCGTTCTTCCCTCGATGGGGTAGAAGCCATGGATATGATGGTGAACATGATGCGTGAACATATTCCTTCCGATGCAAGGATCCATTATGTGATCACCAGCGGTGGTAAGGCGCCCAATGTGGTTCCTGATTTTGCCGAAGTATACTATTATGTAAGGCATCCGAATCGTGATGTGGTAAAGCAACTCTTCGATCGCATTGTATTGGCAGCACAGGGTGCCGCAACAGGTACGGAAACCAGGATGGATTATGAACCCATTGGTGGTACTTATGACCTTTTGTTGAATACAGAGTTGGCGAAGGCCATGCAGGTGAACCTTGACCAGGTGGGTGGTTTCAGTTATACAGAAGAGGAGAAAGCTTTTGCAAAGAAGATCCAGCAAAGCCTGGGTTTTGCCACACCTCCCATGGAGCGTGCCGGAACGGTGAAGCCACTCACCAGGGAACCGAATGCCCCAATGGGTTCTACGGATGTTGGTGATGTGAGTTGGAATGTTCCAACGGTAGGCTTATCGGCTGCAACCTGGGTACCTGGTACTCCTGCACATAGCTGGCAGGCTGTTGCCTGTGGTGGTACCGATATCGGGGCAAAGGGAATGACCGTTGCTGCGAAAACCATGGCCATGACAGGCATCGACCTGCTGACCGATCCTGCTATTCTGCAAAAGGCAAAAGCAGAGTTCGATGCGGCAAGAGGGGCTGATTTCAAATACTATCCCTTGTTGGGCGATAGGAAGCCGGCTTTGAACTACAGGGATTAATTCCACTGGATGATAAACAGAAATCCCCCCAGCAACCTGGGGGGATTTCTGTTTATCAGGAATCTTTCTTTGGTCCTTGCTGTTGGGGTGGCCTCGGCGGACGCGGTGGCCTGTTTTGTTGCTGGGGAGGAGGACCCTGCTTCTTCTGCTGTTGCTGTGGCTGCTGTCCTTTCTGTTGTTGCTGCTGTTGCGGTGGACGGTTGCCTCCTGCCGGTCTTGGCCCACGCTGTCCTTGTTGTCCCTGCTGTCCCTGCTGCTGGCCTTCTTTAGGGGCCTGGGGCTTTTGCTGGGATGGCTGCTGGGGCTTTTGGGCTTGCTGTGGTCCCTTACCTGGTTGTTGTTTCTGTTTCTGCTGCTGCTTCCTTCTCCTGTCATTCTTTTCAAGGCTGCGCAGGCTGATCTGTCCCACCACATCCACGAATTCAGGTTCTACCTCTTTGGGTTTGGTGCTGGTTACATCAACAGCTTCCAACTCATCTGGTACAATGCCCTGGGCATTCAATGACTGGATCTTCCTGACCCTTTCGATGGTCAGCGGGTATTGTTTGTTGCTCTCCGGCAACACATACCACATCAGGTTCTTGAAAATATCCTTTTTAATGAGATGGGCAGTGCCCCTTGCTACCTGTAAAGTATCGGCACGATCAGGGAATCCCTGCAGTGCATCTAAATAGGTGTCCAGCTCATAATTGAGGCAGCATTTTAACCTGCCGCACTGGCCGCTGAGCTTGGTTTGGTTGATACTGAGGTTCTGGTACCTCGCAGCAGTAGTATTCACGCTCTTGAAATCCGTCAGCCAGGTGCTGCAACAAAGTTCCCTTCCGCAGGAACCGATGCCTCCCACCTTGGCCGCTTCCTGGCGTGCCCCGATCTGGCGCATTTCTACCTTCACCTTGAATTCGGAAGCATAGATCTTGATCAGTTCTCTGAAATCCACGCGGTCATCGGCGATATAGAAAAAAGTAGCTTTCCTTCCATCTGCCTGGATCTCGACCTCACTCACTTTCATGTTCAGGTTCAACTGGCGGGCTATGGCCCTGGAACGGATGATGGCTTCTGCTTCCCTGGCCTTGTTAACTTTCAGCAATTCCAGGTCACGCTCATTGGACTTCCGCAGGATCTTCTTCATCTCAGGGTCAAATTCATTGACACCTTTTTTCTTGAGTTGAAGCCTGACCAGTTCACCGGTTAGGCTAACCTCACCTACATCAACGCCGCTTACACCTTCTACGGTTACCTTTTCCCCTTTCTCAAAATATTGCAGGGTATTGTTCCTGTAAAAATCCTTCCTGCTTCCCTTGTTAAAAGTGACCTCAACCACCTTGCAGGAAGATTCCGGGTCTGCGAATGGAAGGTTGCGTAACCAGTCAAAAGTATTCATCCGGTTACAGCCGCCGCTCGAGCAGCCTCCATTGCTTTTACAACCATTTGGTTTCCCTGTACCACAACTACTGCATCCCATATATTCAAATAGGTATTCTGGTGAAAAAATATATATTGAATAAGGGATTATTGATCCGGCCTGGATATTGAAGCGAAAGGAAGAGGAATGCCTATGCTGAGTTGGAAGTATTGGTTATCAACCTACCAAAGAAGTACCATGGACTTCTTTATGTTGATTCCTGCCGGGCAGGTATGTAGTTGATATGTCGAAAATATAGCAAGCATCCCCACACATTTCTATTCATTTATCCCACCTGTTCATGCACACAATAACCCTTATTTTACAAATATAGGGGAAAATGGACTGGAAGGGCAGTTGGGGGCTTACCAAACGCTAACCCTGGCCTTGTCCTTAATAATATGATGGAATTTGATGCTCAGCGCATTGAAGAGCATTTTGGCGTTGGCGTTCCGTTCTATATAATAGGCTGCCTGATCCAGTTCTTCGATCAGGGCTTCGTGTTGGGGCAATTCCACCATCTTATTGAGCCTCAGGGCAAAGTCCTTTTCAAGGGGAGGTAGGTTTTGGCTGAAAGCGCTTTCCTCGCCGAGGACCCTGAGCCGGATACTGGTTTCCAGGAGGTGGTTGAAATAGCGAAGAAACTGTTTCTGCTTCTCCCTGCCCAGTTTGGCCGCCTCTTCGCACCATTTCACCACCGCGATAGGGCCTCCCCTCAGGATGGCGTTCATCCATTCCCGGACCATATTCAGCCAGTCTTCGTCTGCATGATTCAGGTGGTTCAGGGCTTCCCTGTAATTGCCTTCGCTAATGGCAGCCAATTGCCTGGCCTGCCCTGAAGAAATATTTCCCCTGGCCACCAGGGCTTCTTCAATATCCCGGTCATTAAGCATGGGGATCTTCACCAACTGGGTCCGGGAAAGAATGGTTGGCAGGATCAGCGATTCGTTCTCGGCCACCAGGATGAACAGGGTACTGGCCGGCGGCTCCTCTATCAGTTTAAGTAGCTTGTTCCCTTCATTGCCCAGGTATTCGGGACTCCACATGATCAGGACCTTGTAACCGCTTTCAAAACTCTTGAGGTTGAGCTTACGGATGATATCGTTACACTCGCTGGCGGTGATATTACCCTGCTTGTTCTCCGCTTCAATGAACTGCAGCCAGTCGAATACATTGCCATAGGGGTATTGCTTCAGGAATTCCCTCCATTCTGTGATGTAATCGGTACTGATCGGGGGGGATCCTGCTTTTTTGGTGACCACCGGATAGGAAAAATGGATATCAGGGTGAATGAGTTGGGCCGCTTTCTGGCAGGATGCGCAGGTACCGCAGCTGTCGGTCATCGGGGCAGCAACCACAGGTTCAGGGTCCCCGAAAAGGGATGGGCCGGCTGTTTCAGGAGTGGCAATTCCCCTCACTTTTTCACAGACCAGGTACTGCGCAAAAGCAATGGCCAGTGGTAGCGCCCCGCTGCCTTCCTTGCCAAGGAACAATAGGGCATGGCTCAGCCGATTGTGCTGCACCATATCGGATAACTGCTGCTTGATGGGTTGCTGTCCAATGATGTTGGAGAATTGCATGGGGCAAAAATAGGTTTTCAAAGTAACTGTTCCGATGGTACCCGGGATATAGGGAAGTAAAAAGCAAAACAGGAACCTTGTTATGGTTCCTGTTTTTTATTACGACCGGCAATGCCGGTGCTTTGATGATTTTACTTAATTCAGGTACTTGGTGATCTCCTCGCTCATGGGCTTCACCTTGCTGGGGAATACTGCAACCAGTTTACCCTTTTCATCGACCAGGAATTTGGTGAAGTTCCACTTGATAGGATCGTTAACGCCCATCTTGGCAGCTTCTTCAGTCAGGTATTTGAAGAGCGGGTGGATATCATCACCTTTAACGGAAACCTTTTCTGCCATGGGGAAGTTCACCCCATAATTCTTCTTACAGAATTCCTTGATGTCGCTGTTGCTGCCAGGTTCCTGCTGACCAAAGTTATTGGCAGGGAAGCCGATCACCACCAACTTGTTCTTGTACTTGTCGTACAATTGCTGCAGGTCGGCATACTGCGGGGTATAGCCGCATTGTGAGGCAGTATTCACGATCAGGATCTTCTTTCCCTTATAGCTTGACAGGTCGATGGGTTTGCCATCGAGGCCGTTTACCTTGAAATCATAAATGCCCATAGATGCAAAGAGGATCATGGAAAGCAAAATGGTTTTAAGCATGACGAAAATGTTTATGTTAATAATACAATAATTGGCCCGTATTGTTTTGTAAGTAAATGTTATTGTCTTTCATAAGCCCCGGCATCCGGTGCCCCGGCATTCCTTGGTTTGCCTTCCAGGTCTGTACTGATGCTGGTAGCCAATCCTTTGTCAATGGCGGGTGATCCTTCCTTCAGTTTAAAAATATACCGTTGGTTCTCCCCTCCTGTTTCTTCAAAAAGTGGATCCGCTACGGTTGTGTTAACGGTACTGATGATGGAAGGGACCGTTGTCATTTTCCAGATCGAATGGGAGAAACTGACCTGGTAGGGAAGGTTGCCTTCCTGCTGGATGGCCACTTCATTTTCAATAGTGGATCCTCCCTCGCCCCAGACAATGGAGTTGAGGAAATTGACCTGTAATGGGGCCGTGACCAAAGTGTTGTCGATCTTCGCGGCATTGCTGATCAGTACAGCAGGGTCTTTGTGCAGGATATACCTGGTACTGTAGGCTGCAATGGTGCAATGGGTGAATCGGTAATTGCCACCATAGATGATCTGGATGTTCTTCCCCGAATTGCTGACCAGGCTGTTGTTGGCTTCAATGGATGAGTTGATGGCCAGCAGTGCTGCGTCATATATATTATCCAGGATACATTGATTGATCACCAGCTTGGGTAGTCCATTTTTGCCGGGCCCTTCTGCAATGATGCCCTGGTAACCATTCCTGATCTCGGTGTAGTTGATTTGGTTATTGTTGCTGTTGGAGCGGAAATAGATGCCAGGCCAGGATCCCGGGAAATTGCTGTAAGGTTCGTCGAGCCTGTCGCTGCTGAAAATGATATGGTCTTCTTCTGCCATTGCGCCATTCGCCCTGATACTACCATCAACTATGATGGGGGCATCTGCATGAAGGTAGACCTTTGTCCCCGGTTCAATGTTTAGGGTAGCGTTGGAGTCAATATAAAGACCACCTAGAATTACGTAGGGAAGATCCTTTGTCCAGGTTTGATTGCCACTGATCCTTCGGTTGCGGAGGAACCTGGCGTTCTTTCCCCATGTATCCAGTTGGACCCAGCGTTCATTGCCATTCCAGGCTACCCTGATGCTGTCGCGCACCACGAAAGGAAGTGCTTGCTGGTTTTCTGGCACCTGGGTATTCACAAAAATGTAGATACTGTCATTGGCTTCTATTTCAATATCGGTCACCGCAGGGCCGGGCTTCCCATTGATGTTGATCCTGAAAGCTGTATTGGTGCCGCCGGCCAACCTTACTTCACTGAGTTTGAGTTTCTGGTCGTTCGTGTTGAAGATCTTGAAGCTTTGGGTGATGGACCTGACTGTAGTGAATAGTGTATCGAAATGAACGGTATCCGCAGAGATAAAAATGCCGGCATCAGGACTGGTAATGATGCTTTCCTTCGTACAACTGAAAAGGAAAGGCAAAATGATTCCCAGGATAAGGGCAACCAGTGATGAATTGCGTTGCTGCATTGACCAAAAATAGCTGAATTGCCGAAATACAGTAGCCTGGTTGCATTAAAGTAAGGTTATCGGGCAAAAGATTCCTTCATTGCCAGGTTGAAGGCAGGAGGTAAACTTTTTATTCCGGGTTAAACAACTATGGATAGAAGATTCCCCGGTAGGGCTAGGGTAGGGTATAGGCAAAGCCCAGGACGCTGATCCTGCAGTTGACTTCCTTCCTTAATTGTGCTGCCAGTGCCTCGATGGTCGCGCCGGTAGTAATGACATCATCAACCAGCAGGATGGTTTTACCTTCCAATACCGTTGGTTCACTTAGTTCAAAAGCTGATTGCATATTCTCCCATCTTTCCCCCCGGTGCTGTTTGGTTTGTGTAATGGTAGCCTTATTCCTTTTAACCAGGTTATCTGCGAATGGAAGTCCTGTTATCTCATGTATGCCTTTACAGATAAGTGTTGCCTGGTTATAGCCCCTTTTCTGTTCCCGGCTGGAATGCAGGGGCATCGGGATCATCAGTTCGGTCGAATAGGCCAATGGACTTTCCATGATCTCCCTTCCCATCCATTTGCCGATATCCAGGGCAGCATCGGGGCGGTAGCGGTATTTCACCTGGTGCATGATCTCCTGTACAAGGCTTCCCTTGGTGAAGTAAGAGCATGCTGCTGCATGCAAAAGGGGAACCCTTCCCCAGAATATCCTCGCTACCGGGTTTTCATTCTGGGATAGGAATCCCGTTCGGGGTAGCTCATGTTTACAACGGTAACATATACCCGAATGTTTGTCGTCCAGTTCATTGCCACAACCTGCACAGGTGTGTGGGAAGAAGAGACCAGCTATGGGCCTTAACCAACTTTCCATCAGATGGGATAGCATGGCCAAACTTAGGTCTTCCTTTACTGTCGGTCATACCGTGAAATAACCCGGATCAGAATAGGATGCGGTAAACATCTTCCACTTTGGCAACGGGAATGATCTCGATATTGCTGGAGAGCTTAGCCAAGCCTTTCTGGTTGTAGCGCGAGATGATCATTTTTTCCAGTCCAAGTTTTTCAGCTTCAGCTATCCGTTGTTCAATGCGGTTGACCGACCTGATCTCACCGCTTAGTCCTACCTCACCGGCAAAGGCGATAGTGGGAGGAATGGGGGTGTCATCGTAGGAACTTAGCAGCGAACAAAGAATGGCGAGGTCAATGGCAGGGTCTTCTACCTTCAAACCCCCAGCAATATTCAGGAAGACATCCTTCATGCCAAACTGGAAACCGCCGCGTTTTTCCAATACGGCCAGTAGTAACTGGAGTCGCCTGAGGTCGAACCCGCTCACCGTACGTTGCGGGGTACCATAAACAGATTGTGTAACCAGGGCCTGTGCTTCTATGAGTAAAGGCCGCATGCCTTCCAGGGTGGCTGCAATAGCGGTGCCACTTAACCTTTCTTCATTATGGGAGAGCAGGATATCACTTGGGTTCAACACACCACGCATGCCGGACTCTGTCATTTCGTATATGCCCAGTTCTGCGGTGCTGCCAAACCTGTTCTTTAAGGTCCTCAGTATACGGAACGCATAATGCCTGTCACCCTCAAATTGCAGAACAGTATCCACCATATGTTCAAGGATCTTTGGTCCCGCAATGCTGCCGTCCTTGGTGATATGGCCGATCAATATCACTGGGGTGGAGGTTTCCTTTGCAAAGCGTTGCCATTCTGCAGTACATTCCCTGATCTGTGAAACACTACCGGGTGAGGATTCAATATGGGAAGTATGGAGCGTCTGGATGGAGTCGATGATCACCAACTGCGGTTTCAGTTTTTTTACTTCCTGGAAGATCCTTTGGGTATTGGTTTCTGTGAGCAGGTAAAAGTTATCACTCTTATAAGGAAGCCTGTCGGCCCTCATCTTGATCTGTTGCTCACTTTCTTCCCCACTAACATATAAGGTGAGCGTGTTCTGGAGTTGAAGGCCACATTGCAGGAACAGGGTTGATTTGCCAATGCCTGGTTCGCCGGCAACCAATATGATGCTGCCGGGAACAATTCCGCCACCCAACACCCTGTTCAATTCAACATCGGGGGTAAGTAATCTTGTTTCAGGTTTGCTGCTCAGGTCGGTTAACCTGGTAACACCAGTAGGACCATTATCATTATCCTGTTGCCAGGGTTGAAGGGGTCTTGATTTTTCTTTCTGTTGTATCTCTTCAACGAATGTATTCCATTGTTGGCATGCGGGACATTTACCTAACCATTTTGTGCTTTCATATCCACATTGCTGACAAAAAAAACTGGTTTTCGTTTTACTCATGTGCTAAAGGTAACATCATGCATCAAAAAGAATGGAAAACAACGACACGTGATAAAACCCGAATGGAAGAAAAAAAGGAAAAAAGAAATGGGGATAAATGTGGTAGATCCTAAAAAGTAAAAAGGCCAGCATTGCTGCTGACCTTTTACTTACTAACCCATTAAATTCTTGCACTAAATTACGAATATGGGGCACATTTCAAAATAATTTTTTAGGCCTGTGAATAACTTTTGAGGCGGTCCGGGCGAGGGTATAGGCCCCCTAAAATACTATTTAAATAAATGAAAATCAATAACATATAAAAAATCGGAAAAGTTCCCGGGGAGAGGCTATCAGGAAAAATTGACAGCATAAAACGGTGATGTTCAGGGGGAGTGACAAAAAGGCTGGTTGTAGTCCGGATTCAGGTAAATTTTGGGGAAATGATCCCTTTTGGTTTCAGGTTTGTTATATTGGTATACCTAATATAGTATTATAATTATGACACCTTCAATTATGTTCGTTTCCCTGGTTTTCGTGGGGATCAGTATGTTGGTTTCTTTCCTATTGAGGAGCAAGATCAAGCGTTACAGTGAAACCCCCATGCGCTCGGGTTTGTCGGGCAGGGAAGTGGCGGAGAAAATGCTCCGGGAATGTGGTATCTACGATGTACAAGTAGTTATGGCTCAAGGGTTTTTGTCTGACCATTACAATCCATTGACGAAAACGGTAAGCCTCAGCCAGGAGATCTACGAGGGCAGGAATGTGGCAGCGGCGGCCGTTGCGGCCCATGAATGCGGCCATGCGGTTCAGCATGCTACGGCCTACCCATGGCTGACCATGAGGAGCAAGCTGGTGCCGGCCGTTCAGGTTAGTTCCGGCCTGGTACAATGGGTTTTGCTGGCTGGGATATTGTTGATCAATACTTTCCCCAAGCTTCTATTGGTAGGTATCGTCCTGTTTGCAGTGACCACCTTATTCTCCCTTATTACCCTGCCGGTGGAATTCGACGCCAGCCGCAGGGCGCTGGTATGGTTGAACCAGGCAGGGATCACCACCCAGGAGGAGCACCCCAAGGCTAAAGACGCCTTGAAATGGGCGGCCATGACCTATGTAGTAGCGGCGGTAGCCTCTATCGTTACCCTGGTGCAGTACATCCTGATCTACCAGAACCGAAGCAGGGATTAAGAAAATAAATATATGTTGGATTTTATGCAGGCCGGCTTTCAAGCCGGCTTTTTTCGTCTCCCGAATGATGGTTAAACAGTGAGTCTATGGGAATTACAAAAAAGCTTAATAATCAACATTAAATAGAAATTAAAAAGGATGAATGGCAAATTCAAGGTTTCCTGGAATTTGTAAGAAAGTGCAGGTATGTGCTGTTTTAAAGGATTTTGCTTGCGGAATAATCACCATAAAATGTAGAAAATACCGCAAAAATTTTGAAAAATTCATGCAGCGAAAATTGTGTTAATGGATTCTTAATTATATTTGAAAGGTGCCAACTAGATAATTGGCATTAATTTTTTAACCAAAACACACGACGCTCATGAGAAGACTGCTCTTCCTTGGGGCCATGCTTTTGATGGTATTTCAGTTAGCGGTGGCTCAAACAGTGGAAGTAACCGGCCGAGTGGTGGATGACAAAGGCAATCCCATTCCCGGTGTTTCCGTAACAGAGAGGTCAACCAAAAAAGGTACCTCTACTGATGCAAATGGTAATTTCAAGATCAGCGTTCAGCAAGGCGCTGTTTTAAACTTTACCAGTATTGGTTTTGACAGCAAGTCAGTTACTGCTTCAGGCAGCATCCTGAATGTAGTACTGGGAACTTCCAACACTGCTTTAAGTGAAGTAGTGGTTACTGGTACCGGTGTTGGTACCACAAAGAAAAAATTGGCTATCGCGGTAGAATCCGTTACGGCCGATAAACTTCCCCAGACTGTTAACGCGGACGTAGGTAGTGCCCTGGTAGGTAAGATCGCCGGTGCACAGATCTCTTCTGTTAACGGTAGTCCCGGTGCTCCTGTAAACATCCTGTTGCGTGGTATCAACTCCATCAATGGTGGTACCCGCCCAATGATCCTGGTGGACGGTGTGGAAGTTAATGCTACCGGTCTTGAGTCGCTCGACCTTTCTGCTTATGAGAGGATCGAAGTGGTTCAGGGTCCTGCTGCTGCTTCTATCTATGGTGCCCAGGGTGCCAACGGTGTAATCCAGTTGTTTACCAAGAAGGGTCGTTCCGGAAAGGTGAACATTGACTTCAACAGTAGTGTTGCTGTAAACCAATTGCTGAACATTGGTGGTGTGCAGAAAGCCAAGAAGCACGCTTTCCGCGTTAACGCTAATGGTGAAGTGGTTGCCGGTAACGGTACTCCTCTTTCCTGGGATGAAGAAACCGGTTCTTACCTGACCAACCCTGTCTTCAACCTGATCAACAAGGATAGTAAGTATGAGAACTTCTACAACAAGAACCTCCTGTGGTATGACCACTATGATATGTTCTTTGTAGATGGAACAACTTACAACAACTCCCTTAGCATCAATGGGTCAAAGGATAGGTTCGACTTCAACATTATTGCTTCTGACAACCGCCAGAAGACTGTCTTCAAGGACAATGGTGATTTCAGCCGTACCAACCTGACTGTAAACCTGGGTGCTGAACTGGCCAAGGGTCTGCGTCTGCGTACCACAACCCAGTTGATCTACACCAACAGTACTTTGTTGGATCCAGATGGCCGTAACATGTTCTACGCTATTAACAACGCCCGTCCTTTCGCGGATTTCACCCGTAAGGATGCAGCTGGATTCTATTCTCCTTATTATGGTGATGCGGTGGGTGTTAACCACTACAACTTTAACTACATCAGGGAGAACGCTGATGTTCGTGACCAAACCATCGACATCGTACAGAGCTTCAACCTGAACTATAAGCTGCCTAAGTTTGTGGAACTGGATGCCAAGTATGGTATCAACCGCAGTGAACTGAACAGCCGTTACCAGATCTACGACCAGCAGCACAGTGTTGGTGCTGAATTCTATGGATACCAGGCTGAGTACTATTCTCCGAGGGTTAGCTACCATGATCCTGCTTACGCGAATGCTGCTTCTGGTGAGATCAACCAGGGCCAGTATATCACTACCTTCCAGAACCTGAACACCAGTGCTACCATCAGGTTCAATTTTGAGGACGATTTCAAGATGAACTTCCCGCTGATGTCCACTACCCAGGTAGGTTGGGACTATCGTAAGCGTGATTACAACCAATACATTACTTATGGCGGTGACGCTCCTGATTTCACTCCATACAGGGCTACCAACATGGGTGTGTACAAGACCGTTAGTGACTTCGTTCAGGAGTTTGCTACCTACGGTTATTATGTGAACCAGCGTTTTGACTGGTCTGATTGGGCTGGTGCCAGCGTTGGTTTCCGTTCTGACTATTCATCTGCCTTCGGTCGCGGTTCTAAGCCCCAGACCTTCCCTCGCGGGGATGCGTACGTAAGGCTTTCCGGCCTGAACTTCTGGTCCAACAGCAAGCTGGCCAATACCTGGACCGACTTCAAGATCCGCGCTGCTTATGGTGAAGCAGGTATCCAGCCTGGTGCATACGATCGTTTCCCTGTACTTTCTACAGGTGTAATGGGTACCCAGAGCTACCTGTCAACCCCAGTATCCAACGCTAACCCCGACCTGCGCGTTGAGGTGGCCAAGGAATTGGAGATCGGTGCTGACTTCGGTTTCCGTTTGGGTAAGGGTGACTGGTTCCGTAACCTGAACCTGGCTGTTACCTACTGGACTCGTCGTTCTGAAGACGTTATCGACAGGGTTGACGTGGCCCCCAGTACTGGTGCCGGTCGTATCCTGACCAACTCTATGGAGCTGAAGTCTGATGGTATCCAGGCCTCTTTGAACCTGGGTGTTTACAATACCAAGGACCTGAACTGGAACTTCACTGCCCTGTTCAGCAAGCAGAACTCCATTGTGGACAAGATCCTGGGCGATGCTGAGATCATCAAGACCTCTAACGCCGGTTCTACCCAATACGTGATCAAGGCTGGTGAGCAGATCGGCCAGATCTATGGTTTCCTCTTCCTGAATGATGTGAATGCACTGAAGCCAGACGGTACTCCCTGGATTCCAAAGGACCAGCAGGCTAACTACGAAGTGGCCAGCAATGGTTATGTAGTAGATAAGGCACGCCGCGTACCTTATGTTACCCCGACTACTATGCCTCTGGGTGACCCGAACCCCAAGTTCAACATGTCATTCATCAACGACTTCAACTTCAAAGGTTACCTGACATTCGGTATCCAGTTTGACTGGGTGTACAAGAGCTATCTCTACAACCAGACCAAGCAGTGGATGTACCGTGATGGTATCCATAAGGACTATGATAACGAGATCACTATTGATGGCCAGACAGCCGCTTGGTCAGCCTTCTATCGTGGTGCATACGCTGAGCGTCGTGCCAACGGTACCAAGAGCTACTTCATGGAAGATGCTACCTTCCTGCGCCTGCGTAACCTGAACATTGGCTTTGATTTCGCAAAGTTCTTCAAGATGAAGTCTTTCACCCGCCTGCAGCTGGTATTGACAGGACGTAACCTCTGGACCAAGACCAACTATACTGGTATGGATCCGGAAGTAAGTTCAGGTTCTATCAACTCTTCATGGGACCGTGCGGTGGATCACAATACCATTCCTAACCTGAAGACATACCAGGTTGGCCTGAATGTGGGTTTCTAATCTTAAACTAGAAGACAATGATGAAAAAAACATATTTAGCAATAGTTGCCGCAACTGTCCTGGGCGCAAGCAGTTGTAAAAAAGACCTGGCACTTCTTAACCCAAATAACCCGAGCCCGGAATCCGTGAATACTGAGTCCGGTATCGTTCAGTTCGCCCGTGGTGGTGTTTATATCAATGGTTTCCGTACAGCCAAGTACACCGATGGTGTATTCGGACCCTTCTGGGCCGGTGCTACCGGTTTCCATGAAATGATGGGTGATGTGGTTGGTTGTGATGCGGCCAACGCCTTCATGAACCAGATCGGCTGTCCTGAATCTGTAAAGCATGATGACGGCCAGGTAGTGGCCAACCCCAACTCCCCCAATACCCAGGTGGGTTTGATCAGGAGCATTAACGTAAACTCCCAGGCAGGAAACAATACCCTGTATTATGAGTGGGCTTATATGTATAACCTGATCGGTTCTGCCAACCTCCTGTTGCAGAAGGTAGATGAAGTGACCTTCTCCGGTGATGCAGCATCCAAGAAGGCTGCCGTTAAGGCCATTGCCCATTGGTGGAAGGGATTTGCTTATAGCCGTATCGGTTCTACTTATATCGCAGGTCTGCTGATCGATGAATACCTGGCAACCAATGGTAACTATGTTGCCAATACCAAAATGGTTGAAGAAGGTAACAAGGAGTTTGACCTGGCTATTGCCGCTGCCAAGTCTGCTCCCAATGCCGGTAACTTCACAGATTTTACCGCTCAATTGATCCCTGAATTCTTCCTCGGCGGAAGTGGAGGTCCTTTATCAGCTGAAATGTTGGAGCGTAACGTGAATACCATGAAGGCCCGTAACCTTATGGTGAACAAGCGCAGCAAGGATATGACCGCTGCTGACTGGAACGCAGTGCTGGCATTTGCCAATAACGGTCTGACCTCATCTGACAATATCTTCATCGGTACTGTTGACGAGCGTGGTGACGTATTCTCTGCCAGTTCATTCGTTGCCGGTAAGACATGGAGTTCAAACGCCGGTACCAACACCTATAAGCTGAGTGAGCGTTGGGCACAGGAGTTCAAGGATGGTGACAAGCGTAAGGAGAATAACCTTAAGCTGACCACTCCTTACCTGGGCCAGGCTGACCGTGGTAATGCCCACTTTACCCGTTGGGCATTGTTGAACGGCGGTAATGGTATGTCAGGTGTAGTGGTATTTGCTAATACTGCTCCTGGTGAATATGAAATGCACCTTGCCGGTGATTATGAAGAAAACGAACTGATGAAGGCCGAGGCTTTGATCAATACCGATAAGGTGGAAGATGGCCTCAAGATCATTGATGCCATCCGTACCCGTCAGGGAGCCGGTCTCGCTGCCGTTGCCGGTACTGGTTTGACCAAGGCGCAAGCCCAGGAAGAACTGCGTCGTGAACGTCGTATCGTGGTTGCCTTCCGTGGTCTGTCCTTCTACGATGCACGCCGCTGGGGTGTTATCGATAAGGGTGTTGGCCGTAGTGGAGCAGTTGCCGTTAAGAACACCGGTGTGGTAAGTACCAATGCCACGATCGAATACAACTATATGGATTATTGGGATGTTCCAGGAAACGAACTGACCTACAATCCTCCTGCAGCGGGTAGTGCCGATGTAGTAAACAAGAAGTATTAATGCACTGAACCTTAAACTAACAGTTTCCGGACCAGTAGGGTCCGGTCAATGATGCAGTGTTTTCTCAAATAGAGGATTACATTTCCTGTGTGATGACCCCGGTATTCTTACCGGGGTTTTTTCTTTTCGAACAGCATTTTGGGATTTTGTGTTGTCAAATATTTGTTAATGAGCGGTTGTCGGGTAAAATTTTGGGGATTTACGGTTGATGAAATATTGAAAAGTGTAAAAAATAATACATTTTCTTTTAATAATACCATTAATCGGAAATTAACATCATGTTAACCGACAATAACTTTGGCACACATTTATAAAAAATCTTTATGGCTGCATTGAAAAAACTAACGGGCTTAATGTGGAGTTTCCTGCTCCTCACCGTGATGACTGTTCAGGCCCAGACCCGGCAAATCACCGGTAAGGTCACAGATCAAAAGGATGGTGGACCTTTATCAGGCGCTACCATCACAGTGAAAGGAACCACTATTTCAACAATTACCCAGGCTGACGGTAGCTTCAGCCTGTCTGTACCTGAGAACGCTACCACCCTCGTTATCTCTTCGGTTGGCTATAAGCAGGTAGAAACGCCTGTGAATAGTGTTGTGAACGTGGTAATGCAGGTGGGAGATGCCTCCCTGTCAGAAGTGGTAGTGGTAGGTTATGGTACCAAGATCAAGCGCGACCTGACCGGTGTGGTTGCCCGCGTTAAAGGATCCGAAGTAGCCAACACCCCTGTTCCTAACTTCAACCAGGCCCTCCAGGGCCGTGCCGCCGGTGTATTTGTTGAATCTAACAGCGGTAAGGTGGGTGAAGGTGTTAAGGTGAGGATCCGTGGTACGGGTTCATTATCTGCTTCAAACGATCCCCTGTATGTTATCGATGGTATCCCTGTGAATAACAGTGCTTCATCAGGTAACCCTCTTTCAGATATCAACTTCAACGATATCGAGTCTTTCGAGATCCTGAAGGACGCTTCTTCTGCTGCGATCTATGGTGCCCGTGCCTCAAACGGTGTGGTACTGATCACTACCAAGCGTGGTAAGGCTGGAAAGACCAACCTGAATGTGAACATGCAGTATGGTGTGAATGATCCTACCAACTACCGTGGTTTCCTGAACGCGGAGCAATATGTTAACCTGCTTAGGGAAGCGGCTATCAATAGTGATAATATTGAAGGTGTGGATCCAACTGATCCAGCCCAATACCCAGGTTCATGGTTGCAGTTCGCTGAAAGAAGGTTGACCCGTTACTCTGGCTGGTCTGACTGGAGGAAGCTTGAAACCAATACCAACTGGGAAAAACTGGCTTTCAATGAAAAGTCTAACACCACCCTTATTGACCTTAACCTGAGCGGTGGTAATGAAAAGACCAAGTTCTATGTGAGCGGTGGTTACAACAAGCAGGATGGTATCCTCTTCGGTAACGACTTCGAGCGTATCTCCAGCCGCGTTAACCTGGAGCATGACGCTACCAACCGCCTGAAGATCGGCTTCAACCTGGGTCTGTCCCGTACTGTGGCCAACAGGGTTGCCGATGATAACCAGTTCTATACCCCGATGCAGATCGTGGCCCTTGCCCCTATCACCCCGGTGTATGACCTGAATGGTAACCTGTACGATCGTCCTGTTACCACTTACTATAACCCGCTGATCGAACTGGATGGTTCAAAGTATATCTCTACTACCTATCGTAACCTGGGAAGTGCTTTTGCCTCCTACAAACTGATGGAAGGACTGGTGTTCCGTACAGAGTTTGGCCTGGACCTGCTGACCCAGAACGATGACCGCTTCAATGGTTTCAAGACCATCATAGGTGGACCTACCAATGGTTATGCCCAGAACGACTGGTTCCGCACGACCAACTACAACACCAACAACTACTTCAACTACCGTAAGATGTTTGGTGAGAAGCATGACCTCGATGTAACTGTAGGTATGTCATTCCAGAAATACCGTACTGATTTTACCAGCGTATTTGGTGAAGACTTCCCTGTAGAAGACCTTCAGCGCCTGGCCAGTGCCGGTCGTATCACTGGTGGTACCAACACCGTTACCGAGTCTTCTTTCCTTTCTTATTTTGCCCGTGCCAACTACAAGTTCAACGATAAGTACTTGTTGACAGTGAGTGGCAGGTATGATGGTTCTTCCCGATTCGGTAAGAACAACCAATATGGTTTCTTCCCTGCAGTGTCTGTGGGTTGGATCCTGAGCGAAGAAAGCTTCCTTGCCAATTCTAACACGATCAGCTTCCTGAAGCTGCGTGCCAGCGTTGGTAATGCAGGTAACGCTGATGGTTTCGGAAACTTTGCGGCACTTGGTCTTTATGGTGCAAGCAAGTACAACAACCAGTCTTCTCTGGTTCCCATTCAGTTGCCAAACCCTGAACTGGGTTGGGAAAAGTCTCGCCAGTTTGATATTGGCCTGGACTTCGGTTTCCTGAACAACCGTATCAGTGGTGAGATCGATTACTACGATCGTTTGACCAATGACCTGATCTATGCTGTACCTGTTCCTGGTACATCAGGTTTCACTACCCAGGTAACCAACGTTGGTGCCATGTCAAACAAGGGTATCGAATTCGTTTTGAACACTACCAACATCTCCAAGAAGAATTTCACCTGGAATACCAGCTTCAACATCTCCAGGAACAAGAACCAGATCACCAGGTTGGATGGCGACCAGACCATCATCCCGGGTAATGATGGCCGCTACCTGAACTCACTGATCGTGGGACAGCCTATCGGTGTATTCTATGGTCCTAAGTTCGCCGGTGCTGATCCAAACAATGGTGATGCCTTGTATTACCTGGAAGATGGTAAGTCAACCACTAATGATTACAATGCTGCTGCTGACTTCGTAGTGGGTGATCCTAACCCGGATGTGATCGCTGGTTTGAATAACACCATCAACTTCAAGGGTATCGAACTGAACTTCCTGTTCCAGGGTGTGTTCGGCAACCAGGTACTGAATGGTGCGGGTGGTTTCATGTCTGCCAGCTTCGACTGGTTCGATAACCAGACACTGGATCAACTGAACCGTTGGCAGAAGCCTGGAGACCAGACCATGGTTCCCCAGCTGCGCCTTGGTTATGGTAACGGTATTGGTGCTTCCAGCCGTTATGTTCAGGATGCTGATTATATCCGCCTGAAGAATATTACCCTTGCCTATAACTTACCCGGTAATGTTGTTTCTAAACTGAAGATGCGTTCTGCAAGGTTCTATGTAACTGCTGTTAACCTCGCTACCTTCACCAGCTACGACGGATGGGATCCTGAAGTAAACACCGATTACAGGGCCGGTAACCGTAACCAGGGTTCAGACTTCTACGCTGCTCCGCAGATCAAGTCTATTACCGTTGGTCTTAACCTTGGCTTTTAATTGAAAAACTACCAAAATGAAAAAATACTTAGCAATATGTGGCGCAGCGGTGATGTTGATGACTTCCTGCGCTAAACAACTCGATATCCTGCCGGAGCAGGAACTGGAAGAAGGTGTTGCCTTAAGTTCAGATGCGAACGTGAAGAAGGTGCTGAACGGGGCTTATGACGCCATCAGTTCTGGTTCCCTCTATGGCGGTGACCTGATGCTTTATTCTGAATTACTGGGTGCAGGTGATGAGATCCGTTGGGAGGGTACCTTCAATGAGCCACGTGAGGCCATCGAAAAGCGTTTCCTGACCACTAACTCTGATGTTCGTGATATCTGGCTGAACGGTTACCGTACCATCAATATCGCCAACAATATCCTGAGCGCCATTAGTGTGGTAAATGCTGCTGATCAGAACAGGGTTCAGGGTGAAGCACTGTTCATTCGTGGTTCCGTTTACATGGAACTGGTAAAGCTGTTTGCAAAGCCTTATTCAGCCGGTAACACTGCAGCCAATCTCGGTTTGCCGATCTATACTGAGCCTACCCGCGAGATCAATGAAGGTAGTTTCAAGGCGAGGAATACCCTGGAAGAAACCTATACCCAGATCATCAACGACCTGACCCAGGCAGAAACCTTGCTGGCCAATGCCGGCAAGAACGCCCCCTATGCTAATAAGGGTGCAGCTGCAGGTCAACTGGCAAGGGCCTACCTTCTGATGGGACGTTACCAGGAAGCAAGGGATGCCGCAAACAGGGGTATCTCCTGGGCCGGAAGCAATGGCTTTGCCCAGACCAATAGCTATGATGCATTGTTCAACAACTCTGCACCTTCCACTGAAGACCTCTTCACCATTATTGTTAACCCACAGGATGGTGCCAACAACATGCACCTCTACTGGTCTATCCCCCAGTTTGGTGGTCGTGATGGTGACGTTTCAGTACAAGCTGCCCATCTTAGCCTGTATAGCGCCAATGACGAACGCAGAAAGCTTTTCTACCTGGATGCACAGAATGTATTCCGTAGTGGAAAATGGAAACTCCAGTACAAGAACTTGCCCATTCTCCGTCTGAGTGAGTTGTATCTCATAAGGGCTGAGGGTAATAGCAGGTTAGGTACTGCTGTAGGAGACTCTCCTGCCAACGACATCAAGAAGATCCGTGAGCGCGCTGGTGTTGCAGCTATTGCTGCCCCCACCCTCGATGATATCCTGCTGGAGCGCAGGCTCGAACTGGCACATGAAGGCCAGCGTATCCATGACATCAAGCGCCTGAAGCAGACCACTGATGGTTTCGCTTATGATGCTGATAAACTGGTGATGCCAATCCCGCAGCGTGAGATCAACGCCAATGGTGCATTGCAGCAAAACCCAGGTTACTGATCATAGTGATCAAATTCATATCAAAGCGCCACTTCATTGAAGTGGCGCTTTTGTTTTAGGAAGGCAACTTATATTTTTCATTGAACGGGATCATCTGGAAAAGCAAAGGCCACTGCTAGGAGTGGCCTTTGAAATAATCTTGGATGGTATAACCTTAGAGCTTGATCTCTTCCTCGTGGGCATCGAAGAAATGGAACTCTGTAAGGTGGTAATTGGTATTGGCAACCAATTTGATCTTTTGCTTGAATGCCCTTCTCCATTTCCAAAGCTTGCTGAAGATCCAGCCCTTGGTCAGGTAGGCATAAAGGATGGGATGCACAGCCACGGTAAGGTTGCTATGGCTATGGGTAATGAGGTAATTGAGGTTCTTTTCGATCTCATCTTCCAGGACAAGGGTAGAGGAGATCTTTCCCGTACCATGGCAACTGGGGCAAACCTCCATGGTATTGATGTTGATCTCGGGCTTCATGCGCTGGCGGGTGATCTGCATCAGGCCGAATTTTGAAATGGGCAGTACGGCATGCTTGGCCCTGTCGGGCTTCATGAACTGCTCCATGGCATCGGCCAGGCGCTTCTTGTTCTCCGGCAGCTTCATATCAATGAAATCCACCACGATGATACCACCAAGGTCCCTCAGCCTCAACTGCCTGGCGATCTCTTCTGCAGCCTCCAGGTTGGTCTCCAGGGCGTTCTGCTCCTGGTTATTGCTTACACTCTTATAGCCACTATTTACGTCGATCACATGAAGTGCTTCCGTATGCTCAATGATGAGGTAGGCGCCGCTGGGCAGGTTGACCGTTTTACCAAAGGCAGCCTTGACTTGCTTGGTTACCCCATACTGGTCAAAAATGGGCGAGCCATTGTGGTAATAGGAAACAATATCGGTTTTGTCCGGGGCGATCCGCTGGATATAACTCTTGGTATCGTTGTAGATATTCCTGTCGTTCACCACGATGCGGTTGAAATCCTCGTTCAGCAGGTCGCGGAGGATACTGGTGGTCTTGGTTTGTTCACTCAATATCTTGGCCGGGGCCTGTGAGCTTTTCAGGTTGCGTTGGATGGCTGCCCAGGTATCTACCAATGCCTTCAGGTCCTCGTGCAATTCAGCCGTATTCTTGCCTTCAGCGGCCGTACGGACAATTACACCGAAGTTCTTGGGCTTGATGGATTCGATGATGCGCTGGAGGCGTTTGCGCTCATCGGATGAATGGATCTTCCTGGAGACGGCCACCACATCATTGAAGGGGGTGATCACAACGAAACGGCCGGGCAGGGAGATCTCGCAACTCAGTCGCGGTCCCTTGGCAGCAATAGGCTCCTTAAGGATCTGTACGAGGATATTAGGTTTGCCCCCTAATACTTCATTGATCTTACCTGTCTTGATGATCTCGGGCTCTACCTCGAACTTTCCGAAGTCGAAACCTTCCGGGCTATTGTCGCTGATGGATTGCTGGGTGAACTTGAGGAGGGACTTGGCGTAAGGGCTAAGGTCGGTATAATGCAAAAAAGCATCCTTTTCGAATCCTACATCAACAAATGCAGCATTCAAACCGGGAATGAGCTTTCTAACCTTTCCTAGGTAGAGGTCTCCGACCGCAAAACTGGCATCTGCTTTTTCATTATGCAGTTCCACCAGCTTTTTGTCTTCCAGCAATGCAATCTCAACACCCTGTGGTGCCGAGTTAATAATTAATTCCTTGTTCAATCGATAATTCTTTTACAATCAGTCCAATCTCACCAAAAGGAAAAGCGCTGAAGAGGTCTGTACTTGTCCGGTATCCGGTTTTAGCAATAATCGGTGGATGTCCGGAAAATAATCGGTTCAGCAAATGGGAATAAAGCCGGAATAAATATACATATTCCGGCTTTATAAAAGAAGGTATGAAAGAAGGAAATTACTTCTTCTTCTTATGACGATTCTTTCTCAGTCTCTTTTTGCGTTTGTGCGTCGCAATCTTATGACGCTTTCTTTTTTTACCACAAGGCATCTTTCAACGATTTATAGTGTTAACAATTCAGTGTTACTTCAATTCCCTGATCCTCTTCTCCAGTTCTCCCTTCAGGGCAGGGTTGGAAATATGTTCTGCAGCGTGTTGGTACCATTCCACCGCCCTGGCCTTTTGGCCAAGCCTTTCATAGCCTTCACCCAGCATCAGCAGGACCTCCAGGTCGTGGGGATCCTTTGCTGCGACCTTTTCCAATCGCTCCACTGCTTTATCATACTGACCCGATACAATACCACCCACACCCAGCATTTTCTGGGCATAGATATTGGTGGAATCCTTACGGCTCACTTCCAGGATCTGCTGGATGCCCTTCATCACTTCCTGTGGGTTGTCGGCAGGTGCGCCAAAAATATAGGTGCTGCCCAGCCCAACCTTCAGGGAATCATTGTCGGGATTCAGTACTAAAGCCTTTTCAAAAAGCTCTTTTGATTGGCTGGCCAGCCAGGATTTGATCTCCGGTTGTTCAACGCCTCTCAGGTTGTCCAATAATAATTGGGCTGCAAAGGTGAGACTTTTTTCAGAATTTTCCAACTTGGCTGCTTCAGCAGTATAATAAGCAAAGGGCATGAAGGCCTGGGCCGAATCACTCCAGAAGGCCGCAAGCTGGCGGTAGGTCTTGATCTTTTGCTCGTTAACATCACCCCTTACCACCGATTGGCTGAGGCCGTTAACATAGGTTTGCTGGGATGCCGGCAATTGGGCAGTAGCCGCTTGGATAGCAGATTGAATATCAAAGGCTTTTCCCGCTGCCTGGGAGGCAGGGGTATCTTTTTTAGGCGGAACCGTCTTTCCGAAAAAATAAACCAGCAGCAGTATTCCAATACCGCTGCCAACCAGGATCATTTGTTGTTTTTTCACCTTTTCCGATTAAGGATGCAAAATTACATCTCTTCATCGGGGTTTGGTTGTCCTTCCTTGACTGTTTTGAGTTTTTTAACCTCCTGGATGAACTCCTTGGCAGGTTTAAAGGCAGGAATATAATGCTCGGGTATCTCAACCGCAACATTCTTCTTGATGTTACGACCAATCTTGGCTGCCCTTTTCTTGGTAATGAAGCTGCCAAATCCGCGGATGTAAATGTTCTCGCCCTGAGCCAATGTGTCCTTTACTTCCTTGAACATGGCTTCGAGGGCAACCAGAACATCCACCTTGGGGATTCCGGTTTTCTCTGCAATTTGATTGATGAGGTCGGCCTTTCTCATTGTTTCACCTGTTTATGTTGGTTATCAAGTGTCGGATGGAGCCGGATTCCCGGGTTCCAGAACAAACATGAATTTGTTTGTTAATATAAACTAATCTTCTTACCCGTGCAATACATATGCAATTTATTGATTTTGAACTTAAATGAAATAATTTTCCCCAAATACCTGAAAAAGTATTTTTTTTCGTTTGTTGTAATGGAAATATGACTGACTTTTCTAAAAACCTTATTCACTGGCATCATCACCTCAACCAGCGCCAAATGCCCTGGAAAGGTGAGCGCGATCCTTACCGGATCTGGCTTAGCGAGGTAATGCTGCAACAAACAAGGGTAGAGCAGGGGCTTGACTATTACAACCGGTTCACCAGCCGATTCCCCTCCATCACTGACCTGGCCCTGGCCCCCGATGAAGAGGTCTTCAAGCTCTGGGAAGGACTGGGGTATTACAGCAGGTGTAAGAACCTGCTGGCCACGGCAAGGCATATAGCCTTCGATCTGGGGGGTAAATTCCCGGATACCCATGAACAGATCCTTAAACTCAAAGGGGTAGGTCCCTATACCGCTGCGGCCATTGCCTCCTTCGCCTACAACCTTCCCCATGCAGTGATCGATGGCAATGTTTTCAGGGTGCTTTCCCGCTTTTTTGGCATCAACACCCCCATCGATAGCCCAGCCGGTAAAAAGCTTTACCAGCAGCTTGCAGATGCACTGCTCAATAAGGAAGAGCCTGCCATCTACAACCAGGCCATCATGGATTTCGGTGCCATCGTGTGTAAACCTCGACAGCCCCTATGTGAAACCTGTGTGCTGAAGGAAGAATGTGAGGCTTACAAGCTGGGACTGGTAGAAACCCTGCCGGTCAAATCCAAATCGATCCAGAAAAGGAACCGTTACCTGTATTATTTCATTCTCTTTTACGAGGGTAAGTATTATATCCGGAAACGTGAAGGGAAGGATATCTGGCAGAACCTGCATGAGTGGGTACTTTGGGAACCTGAAGAACCACAGGAGATCAATGAAGGCAAGGTGAAGAAAGTCCTGAGATCAGCTTTTGGCCTGAGCAAGGCAAGGGTACTATGGATCTCACCTGAGTCAAGACAGCAACTGACCCACCAGACCATCACCGGAAGGTTCATCCATGTTGAATTGCAGGGACCACTTTCCCCCAAATATGGCTACCAGGCAATCACGCCAGAGGAACTGCGTAAGCTGGCCTTCCCCCGCTTCATCTCAAGTTATCTTGAAAGGGCCGACCTGCTTGGTGTATAGGTTGTCAGGATGGTGGATAGCTTCCTGATAAAAAATGGAAAGGATAGTATAAAAAAAATTAATTTTAAGAGTAGTAAACGTGGTCAACAGGCGAATCATAACCTAAAAAGGAATTTTATGAGAGGCGTAAACAGGGTGATGCTGATAGGTAATCTGGGAAAGGACCCGGATGTTCAATACCTGGAAGGTAATATTGCAGTGGCAAAATTTTCCCTGGCAACAACAGAGACCTACAAGGACAGGGCAGGAAAATTGATCTCACAGACGGAATGGCACACTGTGGTTTTATGGAGGGGATTAGCTGAACTGGCACAGAAATACCTGCATAAAGGCAGCCTGGTCTATATTGAAGGCCGGCTCAGGACAAGGAGTTGGGAGGATAAGGAAGGCAATAAGAAATTTGCAACCGAGGTAGTAGGGGATAACCTGATCATGCTGGATAAGCGCACTGACCTGCATGGCCAGGGATTCAATGGTTTCCCCGGTGAGGGTATGGAAGGCATGAGTAGTGCCGACGCTCCACCAGAACCTAACCAGGACCTCCCTTTCTGATCCAATAAATTATGCAAATTTGCATTCCAGGCAGGCCATAAAGACCTGCCTTTGTATTGGTGCAAGGATTGATAACGAAAAACAACTGCTTTGGATTACGCATCGGTCGATTCATTATTATCTATGCTTTGGACTCCCTTATTGCTGGCAGCCAACCTGCAGGGCACTACATTTTTGGTGATCGTGATCCTGGTGCTGCTGATCATTTCCTATTTCCTCTCCGGTGCTGAAGTGGCATTCTTCAGCCTGTCGAACAAGGATATCAATATGCTGAAGACCAAGCAGGGCGCATCCTGGAAAAGGATCGTGAACCTGCTGGATGAACCCAAGCTATTATTGGGTTCCATGCGTATTGGCAATGCACTCGTGAACATCACCATCATCATCCTCTCTAACTTCCTGATCGACCAGTTACTGCCCATCAAGGCTAACTGGTGGTTTGTTGATTTCCTGATCAAGGTGCTGCTGGTGACTTTCTTCCTCGTTTTGTTTGGGGAAGTGTTGCCCAAGGTATATGCCTCTCAGAACAACCTGCGCTTTGCCCGTGATGCCTCTTTTCTGGTGGAGATCGTGCACCTGCTCTTCAAAAGGGTAAGCGGATGGATGGTCGATATGACCGATGGCATCGAGAAAAAACTTGGTGCGGATTATACCACCAGCCATTTCGAGGAATTGGAGGAAGATAGCAATGCATCAGAGGAGGAGAAGAATATCCTCCGGGGGATCGCGAAGTTTGGGAATATTACGGTGAAGCAGGTAATGCGTACCAGGCTTGATGTGAGTGGAGTGGACTACAATACCCGTTTTGTTGACCTTGTAAAACTGCTGGAAGAGTTCCATTATTCAAGGGTTCCCGTTTACAGGAATAGCCTGGATGATGTGATGGGGGTCTTGCATACCAAGGACATCCTGCCCTTCCTCAAGGAAGATGATGACTTCGACTGGCATACCCTGATGCGTCAACCCTATTTCGTGCATGAGCAGAAAATGATCGAAGACCTGCTGCAGGACTTCCGGGCCAGAAGGACCCACTTTGCCGTTGTGGTGGATGAGTTTGGTGGCACCAGTGGTATTGTCACCCTTGAAGACATTATGGAGGAGATCATCGGTGATATCCGCGATGAGTTTGATGAGGAAGATAGCGTTAACAAGAAACTGGACGATCGCAACTATATCTTTGAAGGCCGAACCATGATCCACGATGTTTGCCGGATGATGGGACTGCCTGTCAATACATTTGACCAGGTGAAAGGGGATAGTGATTCCCTCGCAGGCCTGGTGCTTGAGATAGCCGGAAAAATACCTGCACAGGATGAAATGGTTGAAGTGGGGGATTTCCAGTTCACGGTGGTGGAATTGGACCGTAACAGGATCCAGAAAGTAAAAGTGACCATAAAATCCTAGAACCTATTAATTGACATGAAGAAGGAATTCAAGCGAAATCTCGCTTTTTCAATAGCAGTTGTATTGCTGCTCATGGCCGCGGCTTGTAATAGCCCCTATACGCCCAAGCCCAGGGGATATTACACCATCCATTTCCCTGAACATCAATACCAGGTCTTCGAAAAGCCAGGCTATCCCTATACTTTTGAATACCCGGTCTATGCCAGGGTGATCCAGGATAGCACTTTTTTTGAAGAGCAGCCAGAGAACCCTTATTGGATCAACCTGGAGTTCCCCGATTTTGGCGGGAAGATTTACATCAGTTATAACCAGATAGGTGGCATCTCCCGCTATAAAGTGAAGAACACTAAAGGCGAATACGTTGATTCGGTCGGCAAGAATACTTTTGAAAGACTGCTGACAGGATCCTACCAGCTCTCCTTCAAGCATAGCTATAAAGCCACTTCCATTGACGATTCGGTATTCACTACCCCCAATGGTATCGATGGGATCTATTTCCGTATCGGCGGTAATACGGCAACAGCCAACCAGTTCCTCGTTAGTGACTCCACAAAGCATTTCCTTCGTGGGGCACTCTATTTCGATGCTACCCCTAATGAAGATTCATTGAGGCCAGTCAATGAGTTCCTGAAGAAGGACATGCAGCATATCATCAATACCCTGAGGTGGAAATGATGTTCCTGTTTAACCAGGGCAATAGCTATTAGCCTGCCCAAATTTGTGCAGGTGAGACAGGTTCTGGCTGCCTTCGGGTCATTTAGTCAACAACCTTCAGGATCTCCCTTTCAGAATGGGCCACATGGCTTTTGAATTTTTCGTACCAGTTTTTCCAGTCGCCCTGTCCCATACCTGCCGAAAGCGACTGTTCATATTCCGCCAGGGAAGAAAAGCCTTCTTCCATGATCAGTCTGTAGGAATGACCGGTGAAATCGCTGAGTACCCGAATGGCTTTGGCTTCCGGCATCAATTTGTTTGACCTGGCTTCGTCCATCAGCGCTTTGGCAGCTTTAAAATGGCCGAAGTGGAGGTAGAAAATGTCCCTGATGATATACATGGCTAACCTTTTTGAGGGTTAAAGAATACAACCATGTTTGGAAGGGTGGATAGAAGCCTAAAGGTACTGAAAATTATGCTTGACCGGGAACTGTTACCTTTGCAAAAAATCGGGTATGATCGTTATCGATAACACTTTGGTAAGCGATGAGGTTATTGAGGAAAAATTTGTGTGCGACCTTTCCCGGTGCAAGGGTGGATGTTGTGAAGACGGGGATACAGGAGCACCGCTGGAGACTGCTGAACTGGAAATAATCAATGACGTGTATGAAGTGATAAAGCCGTATCTCACCAGGGATGGTATCCGTGAGATAGAAAGAAGGGGGCGCTACCAATACGATAAGGAATACGGATGGGTAACCCCCGCCATAGATGGGGGCATGTGTGCCTATGGGTATAAGGATGAGGCGGGCATCATCAAATGCGCATTCGAACAAGCTTATTACGAGGGAAAGATCACCTGGAAGAAGCCCATCAGTTGTCATCTGTTCCCCATCCGCATCAAAGTAGGCAAAGAGTATGACCTCGTCAATTATGAACCCCGGGAAACCCTTTGTCAGCCCGCCTGTTCGCTGGGAAAGAAGTTGAAAGTACCGGTTTACCAGTTCCTGAAGGAGGCCATCATCAGGAAATACGGGGAGGAGTATTACGAAGCGCTGGATGCCTATTACCAGATGTACCAAAAGAAATGAGGTTCGCTCAATTCCTGAACCATTAATTTTGAATAACCTGTTGCCTGGTTAAATCGGCAACTATCTTCAGCAGATGTCAGACAACAAATCCACCTTTCTCGCCAAGAGTACCGTGAAGGCGGCAGACCTCGAACACCGCCGCAAGATCAATTTCAATATTGGTAAGTACAATGCTGTTGTACCCCAGGGTAAGCAGCAGTTCGATAATGTTCAACTGGCCAGGGAAAGGGCCAAGAATATCAAGTGGCGAGCATTGGAGACACTGGACCAACAGTTGGAGAATTTTGAGGCTGCTTTTACTGCAAGGGGTGGAAAAGTGATCTGGGCCGAAACGGCAGAAGAGGCACGCCAGGAGATCCTGAAGATCTGCAGGGAGAAAGATTGCAAGACCCTTGTGAAAAGCAAGAGCATGGCCACCGAGGAGATCAAACTGAACGATTTTTTGGAGGAGAACCATATTGAAAGTGTGGAAACAGACCTTGGCGAATATATCCAGCAATTGGACGGTGAAACACCTTACCATATCGTTACCCCTGCCATGCACAAGAGCAAGGAGGATGTTGCCAAACTGTTCGCGGAGAAATTGGGTACGGATCCCAAACTAAGCCCGACTGAACTGACTTTGGTGGCCCGCGAGAAATTAAGGGAGAAATACATCAGGGCTGAAGTGGGTGTTACCGGTGCCAATTTCATCATCAGTGATATCGGGGCGATCGCCTTAACGGAAAATGAGGGCAATGCCAGGCTAAGCTGTGCCTGGCCAAAGACCCATATCGTGATCGTGGGTATCGAGAAGGTGATACCTTCGATGACCGACCTGGGTCTGTTCTGGCCACTGCTGGCCACCTATGGAACAGGGCAGCAGGTAACTGTTTACAACAGCATTGTTTCGGGACCAAGGCAGGATGGCGAGACCGATGGACCCGAGGAAATGATCGTGATCCTGCTGGATAATGGCAGGACCAATATCCTCGCCAATCCCAGGATGAGGGAAAGCCTTTATTGTATCCGTTGTGGCGCCTGCCTCAATGCCTGCCCTGTATATAAGAATATTGGTGGCCATAGTTATGGCACCACCTATAGCGGACCGATAGGATCCGTTATCACGCCACACCTTCGCGGATTGGGAGAATGGCAACACCTCAGCCATGCCTCTTCCCTTTGCGGCAACTGCACGGAAGTCTGCGCAGTAAAGATCAACCTGCACGAACTCTTGCTGGAGAACAGGCATGAAGCAGTGGAAGAAGGGGAAGGAAGCTGGACAGAAAAGATGGCCTGGAAGGCCTGGAAGATGGCCAGCATGAACCGCAAATGGATGAATAAGGGGAAGGCCCCGCTGAAGAATTGGGCTGTCAATAAATTGTTCAAGGGCTGGACAGCACATCGGGGCGACCTGAGCTTCCCGGAAAAAAGCTTCAACCAGATCTGGCGGGAAAAAAACCAATTGCCCGGACAGTCCAGGTAAGCACTTTCTTTTCCTGCTATTGAGAATTTAATGTCTTTCCTGTAGTTTTAGTGCCCATGTTGTTGTACACCGAAACCAAGAGCCCCCGGCTGGCTTATATTATGGATTTGATCAGTAACGAGATACTGGTTGAACCATGTGCTATAACAACAGAGAAGGATGTCTTCCTGCATTATGACGGTGCCAGGATCAATTATAGTAAACAACAGTTTGATTGTCCTTCCCTCCAAATTGTCCCTTCCAGTCTTCTTTTTGAACAGGATATCCAACCAGCATCGCCCGAAGTAAAGTTCCTTGATGGACAAAAGGTGATGTTTGTTACGGAAGGCGGTGACCTTGGCTTTGACCTGCTGGCAGCAAGCTTTTACCTGGTTAGTCGTTACGAGGAATACACTTCGCTTAGTCGTGATAGTTATGGCAGGTATTCCCATACCGATTCCCTTGCCTGGAAAGAGAACTTCCTGCATGAGCCACTGGTGAATACCTGGATCCTTTACCTGCAGGAAAAGCTGTTGGAAATTTTCCCCGGCCAGTTGTTCAGGAGAAAGAGTTTCAGGTTCATTCCCACCTATGATATCGACATGATGTTCTCCTTTCTCCACAAAGGATTGATAAGGAATATTGGGGGCACTATCAGGTCGGTAATGAAAGGTAATTATCGACAGGCAAAGCAGCGGGTAAGGGTACTTCGTGGCAAGGAAAAGGATCCCTATGATGCGTATGAGTGGTTGGATGCATTGCATCTATATTGCAGGGTAAGGCCCGTTTATTTCTTCCTTGTAGCCCAAAAGCAACTGGGCTATGATAAGAACATACCTACTGAGGTCAAGTCGTTCCAGGAACTGATCAATTATTACGCAAGCGTATTTGAGGTAGGCATCCATCCATCATGGCAAAGCAGTACAAGCCCGGATGACAGGATACTGCGAGAGGAGAAGGAGTGGATGGAAGTTATTGCGGACAAGGAGATCACCAAGAGCCGTCAGCATTACATAAAGTTCACTTTACCGGAAGGTTACAGGAGACTGCTGGCTGCCGGAATAAAGGAGGATTTCTCCATGGGCTATGGGACCATCAATGGTTTCAGGGCTTCTTATAGTTCCCCTTTCCGGTGGTTCGACCTCGAGCGGAATGAGGCTACAGACCTGATGGTATATCCCTTCTGTTTCATGGATGCCAATTCCTTCTATGAACAGAAGCAGACGCCCCAACAGGCCTACAATGAATTGATGCGTTTGTATGCTGCAGTTAAAAAAGTGCGCGGCACTTTTATCACCGTATGGCACAATAGTTTCCTTGGCACCGACCTTGAATTCAAGGGTTGGCGCGAAGTGTATGAGGTCTTCATGAAAGAGGACGCTTATTGGGATGCGGGTTGATCCTTCTTCTTCCTGTATGCATCATTCACCAGGTATACCCCCACCAAAGCAACAAGACCGCCTACGGCAATATAGGCATTGAGTTTTTCATCAAATATCCAGGTGCCCATCAATACAGCCACGATCGGGTTGATATAGGCATAGATGGATACCTGTTCAGTTGGCAGGTGCTGCAGGGCATAGATATAAGCCATAAAGGTTACTACCGATCCAAGGACGGCCAGATAGGCAATGGCGAGCCATGCTGGTAAGGGAATCGTACTGATAGGGATATGGTCGCCCGTAAGCCTGGTCACACCGGTCAAAGCGATACCGGATATGATCATTTGCAGCCCTATACTGAAATAGGGATTGAATGCACTGACCTGTTTTTTGGTATACAATGTTCCCAGCGCCCAGGAAAGGGTGGCACCTACAGAGACTAATATGCCAAACCTGAAGTCTGCATTCAGGAAATCATGCAGGTGGTCGTAGAAGATGATGCAGATGCCGGTAAAGCCCAGGATAAAACCAATAGCAGATGCCGGCGTGAGTTTACTGTTCCCGCCGATCATGGCAAATAAGACTACCCATAGGGGCACGATGGCGCCGATGATGGCAGCCAGTCCGCTGGAAATATATTTCACTCCCCAGGTGGAAAGCCCATTGCTGAGGAAGAAGTTCAGGAAACTGAGGGTGATCACAGGCCACCATTGGTTCCCTTTGGGAAGGGACCTTCCTTTGATGGTGAAGTAAATGAAATACAAGAGGCCGCCTATGAACTGCCTGATCCCTGCCAATTGCAGGGCTGGCATGTATTGTACGCCGGCCTTGGATGCCAGCCAGGTGGTACCCCAAAGGAAGCTTACCACTGCAAGGGCCAGCAAGGCTTTTGCCCTGGTGCCCTGGCGTCGTATTTGAAATGGGTTAACTGAAGTGATTTGCTTGAACATGTTGATCGGTAGGATAAAGTTCTGAAAAAGGACAAAAAAACCGGGTGTTTCCACCCGGCTTCCGTTAATGTTTGAAGTGACGCATTCCTGTCATCACCATCGCCAGGTTATTTGTTTTACAATATTCGATCGAGTCATTATCACGGATGGATCCGCCGGGCTGGATATAAGCCTCAATGCCCACTTCATGGCCCATCTTCACGCAGTCGTTGAAGGGGAAGAAAGCATCGCTTGCCAATACCGCACCCTTCAGGTCGAAATTGAATTGCCTTGCCTTATCGATCGATTGACGCAAAGAGTCAATGCGGCTGGTTTGGCCGCAGCCCTTGCCGATGAGTTGCTTGTTCTTCACCAGGGCAATGGCATTGCTTTTCAGGTGCTTGCACACAAGGTTGGCAAATTCCAGGTCCTCACGTTCTGCAGCGCTGGTCTCACGGCCACCCACTTCTTCCCACTTGGTATAATTGCCTTCATCATTTTGCTGCATCAATACACCATTCAGCAGGGAGCGGAATTGTTGCGTGGTATTGAGTTGTTGCTTTTGTTTCAGCAGGATCCTGTTCTTCTTGGTCTTCAGCAAGGTCAGCGCTGCTTCTTCAAAAGAAGGGGCAATGAGTACTTCGAAGAAGATCTCATTGATCGCTTCTGCTGTTGCATAATCAACGGTACCATTCACCACCAGGACACCTCCGAAAGCACTTTCCGGGTCACCGGCAAGCGCAGCATCCCATGCTTCTTTTACAGTAGCGCGCTGGGCAATACCGCAGACATTGGTGTGCTTGATGATGGCAAAGGATTTCGCGGTGGTTTCATTTGAGAATTCCCTGATCAGTTGAACCGCAGCATCTACATCCACAAGGTTATTGTAAGAGAGTTCCTTTCCATTGAGTTGCTCGAACAATTCATTCAGTTCGCCATAATAAACGCCCTGCTGGTGGGGGTTCTCACCATAACGCATGATGCGTGGGTTGGGAACGGATGACAGGAAGTAGTTGTCAAATCCCGGTGTGAAGTACTGGGAGATGGCAACATCATAGTGGGCACAAACCTCAAAAGCCTTTGCTGCAAAATGGCGGCGCTGTTCGAGGGTGGTGGTACCGTTCTGCTCCCTGAGCATTTGTTCGAGGATGCTATAATCTGCCTTTGACGCGATCACCACTACATCACGATGGTTCTTGGCAGCACCACGGATCATGGACGGACCGCCGATATCGATCTTTTCAATGATAGCCTGCTCATCGGTGGTTGATTTAACCGTCTCTTCAAACGGGTAGAGGTCAACGATCACCAGGTCCAGTTCAGGGATCTCATATTGCTTCATCTCGCTGAGGTCCTGTTCATTGTTCCTGCGGCCGAGGATCCCGCCAAAAACCTTTGGGTGCAGGGTCTTTACCCTACCACCAAGGATAGAAGGATAAGAGGTCACGGATTCAACAGGTACACAGGCTATGCCCAGGTCTTCAATGAACTTCTGGGTGCCCCCGGTAGAATAAATGGTTACCCCTTGTTCCTGCAACAGGCGAACAAGTGGTTCCAGTCCGTCCTTATAAAAGACAGAGATCAATGCAGATTGGATCTTTTTGGTCATACGTTGGGGTTGACGAGTTAAATGATGAGGCAAGCCTGCTGAACAAAATAGCCTTGTTCAACGAAGGCGCAAAGCTACGTTTTACCGGGGAAATTCCGGGTGACTTTATGCACAAAGGCGGCAGGACTCCTCCATCGGTTTGGGTAAGGCATTACCGGTTATTGCGGTGCCAGGTCGCTTATAAGGGCCCCTTTCTTCCGGATATTGTAGTACCTGATGCCCTGTTGTTGTAGTATTGTTTCCAATTTTTTACCGGCTTTTTCGGGTAGGGAAGCATCCAGGATGACCAGGCATGTCGGGGCCAGTTTTCCAGACCATTCCGGCTTCCAGTATACTGGTTGGGTGAGGATGAGGTAATCGGGTTGCTGTTCCAGCATTCCGGGCAGGCTCGAATGATTCCAGGGGATGGCGATCTTATGATTCTTGTAGGTAATGAGCTGGCCAGGCAGGGGCTTTGTACGGTTCACCCGGTAAAAGCTATGGCAGGAGCGCTGGAGGTCTTGTGAATACCGGGTCTTGGGGTGGTAGAGCAGGTAGGAGGAAGTGCCTAGGATCAACTCGATCCCCGACCTGCCAGGGCGATGGTAGATGACCAGTAATTCCTGTTTGGATTGTAGGTAATGGTCCCGGAAGCCTTCCAGGCCGAACAGGAAAAGCAAGATCAAAGAAGCCATCAGGAATATCCTTCGGGTGGTGATAAAGCATAGTGTAACGGTAAGGATGAGGGTAAATGCCAGGATTACCTGCAGGAAGGTCCATTGGAGACCGTTGATGACTGATCCCGGTAGTTGGTCGAGGGAAGTGATGGAATGGTTCATCCATTGTATAAGGGTTCCCGTGACCCATCCAAAAAGGTCGGGGGCTTTGGGTATCCATTGCAAGAAGTAAGTGACCAGGCCGAGAACCAGGGCGATATTCGATAGCGGGACAGCAAGGATATTACCGAGCAGGAAATAGACCGGGGTCTGGCGGAACAGGCCAATTGAAATGGGGAGTGTGAGTATTTGCGCCGCGAGGCTAACAGCGGAGAGTTCCCACAAGGCTTGCAGGATTTTGTTTTGCGGCTGGAGTAAACTGGTAATGGCAGGCTGGTAGTATATGATGCCTGTCAGGGCAGCAAATGATAGCTGGAAACCGGCATCGAATAGCCATTCCGGTTCAAAGCAAAGCAGGCAGAAGGCAGAGCAGGATAACAACTGCGCCGGGTCAATGGATTTCCGGAGCAGGTTGGAGAGTTGTGTGAAGGAAAACATGAAAGCTGCCCTGATGACGGATGCCGATGCACCTGCTGTAAGGCTGAACACCCAGATACAGATGAGGACAAGTATGGATTTCAGCCATAATACTTTTCTTTTGGCAGTCAGGTTAAGCCTGGTGATCTTCTGCAGGAGAAGGAAGATGAGTCCAAGGTGCATACCCGAAACGGCAATGACATGCACTACCCCGGTATTGACATAGGCCTGCAGGAGTTCCTTATCCAGGTCATCCCGGTAACCGATCAGGAGGGCCAGAGCCAGCGCCCTGCTTGGTTTGGGTTGGATGAACCTGCTCACCATGTCATGGAAGCTTTTCTGGAGCTTTCCGATGATGGAATAGTAGGCATGGTGGCGCTGGCCGGCAGGAATGACCAGGTCCCCATCGTTGAGGTAGGCCGTATGATGGATATCCTGCCTTGCTGCGAATGCCTTAAAATCAAATGCACCCGGGTTATTGGTTTCTATTATTGGTTTGATCTTTCCGGAAGGAAACCAGACAGTTGATCCCTGGACAAGGGCAGTTTGGGTTGAGGGTGAAATATATGCTATGACAGATCCCCTAGTTGTCCGCAGCTTACCAGATGCTGTTATACCAGCGAATACCTTTAAAGTTACTTTACAATATTTCCCTTTGGTGACGGGGTGACTGGCGACTATGGATTTAAAATACGTGTAATCATGACAGTTAGTCCCAATCCAGTCATCCCGGTTTTCGATCCTTCCGCAATAATGCAGGAGGCAGCCTGTAAGGAGGAGGGCCAGGGTAATGGCTATTCCCGGGATCCAACGGTAACGATAAGGAATATCCAGCCACTTCACCTGGAGGACAAACAGGAGGGCGATGGATGCCAGTAGTGAAATAGCTATGCTGCTTACTGCAGGCTGGGAATGATCATTAAGCCAAATACCAATGGCCAGCGGTGCCAATAAGCGAATGAATGGTGCCCGTTTCCATTTTGCTGCCCTTCCCCACATAACCTGTTCTCCTGCTGAAAACTAGTGTTATCCGTGGTTACAGGCAAGGGTGAAATCACGGTATTGGGAACTCGTAATGGGATAATGACCGCAAAGCAGGTGGGACAATTGGGGAGTGGAGGGGTCAGGTGCTTTATCTGCAACCAAATGATTCAGGTAAGAAAAGCAATGCCCCTATACAAGGGGCATTGTTATAATAAATCAGGGCCTTAGGCAAGTTCGGTTTCATAATTGATCACGAATTCTTCTGCCGGCCTCCGCACTTTTGGTGCTTTGGCGAGATAGTCATTGGACTCATCCCGGTACCCCAGGGCAAGAATGGAAACGGCATGCAGGTTTTGTTCATCCAGGCCGAGGATATCATTTACCTGTTCTGGATTGAAGCCTTCCATTGGCGTACTGTCAACCTGTTCCATTGCCGCGGCCATGGTTGCGAATCCAAGACCGATATAGGCTTGTCTTGCAGCCCATTGGTGAAGTTGTTCATTACTCCTGCTATTGATGGTGCCCAGCATCATGTTCTTGAAATCGGCCAGCGATTCCGCCGGGATATTTCGGGTTTGGGCAATGTTCTGGATATAGGCTTCCACATCCAGTGGGGTAATGGTCTTCCAGGCTGCGAAGACCAGCAGGGCAGATCCTTCTGTTACCTGGGGCTGGTTGTAAATGGCCGGGGCCAGTTTCTTGCGCAGTCCTTCATCTTCGATTACCAGCAGGTTAAATGGCTGCAGGCCATAGGAAGTAGGCGCAAGCCTTACAGCTTCTACGATGTTCCTGATCTTTTCCGCAGGAACTTTCTCCCCGTTCATTCGCTTCGTGGCATAACGCCAGTTGAGGGCATCTAAATATTGCATAATTCTCTAATTGAAGGTTAGGTGATAGTTGATGGTTATTAACATATTTGTATGTACAATGTTCAAACATCATTCCAGAAATTTTGACACTAACTTTCCGGTAAAATTGGCAGTTGGGTAGCTAAGATGTTTAATTACAGGCAATTGTAATGTGGTTGGGTCGGAGCCAGGTCGGAGCCAGGTCGGAGACGGGTCGGAAACGGGTCGGAAACGGGTCGGAGCCGGGTCGGAGCCGGGTCGGAGACGGGTCGGAGACGGGTCGGAAAAATGGGAAAAAAAAGCCACCCGGGAGAGGTGGCTTTGGGAAGTTTTATTTGCTGAGGTACATGCTTCGGTCTTTGTAAAGCTGACGGAAGTAGGGGTCGCGGAGGTCCTTGATGAAGCGGATGGCTTCCCCGGTACTTTTCATTTCGGGTCCCAGTTCCTTGTTCACATTCGGGAACTTATTGAAGCTGAACACCGGTTCCTTGATCGCGAAGCCCTTCAGCTTCTTCTCGAATTTGAAGTCGGTCAGCTTGTTGGTACCCAGCATTACCTTGGTGGCAATGTTGAGGTAAGGGATCTGGTAGGCCTTCGCAATGAATGGTGTAGTACGGGAAGCGCGGGGGTTGGCTTCGATCACGTATACCTTACTGCCCTTAATGGCGAACTGGATATTGATCAGGCCCCTGATATCGAGGGCGCGGGCGATCTTCTCTGCGTAATACTCCATGGTGGTCACTTCCAGGGGCGAAAGGTTGAAGGCCGGGAGTACCGCATTGGAGTCACCGGAGTGGATACCGGCAGGCTCAATATGTTCCATCACACCCATCACGTGGAAGTTCTCGCCGTCGAAAATGGCATCCACTTCTGCTTCCTGGCAGCGATCCAGGAAGTGGTCGATGAGGATCTTGTTGCCAGGGATATGTTTCAACAGGCTCACTACTGCCTTTTCTACTTCTTCATCGTTGATCACGATCCTCATTCGCTGTCCACCTAATACGTAGGAAGGACGAACGAGAACGGGATAGCCCACTTTGTTGGCCACTTCAACCGCTTCATCAACGGTATAAGCGGTACCATAATCGGGGTAGGGGATGCCGAGGTCTTTCAGCATGTCACTGAAGCGGCCACGGTCTTCGGCGATATCCATGTTGTCGAAGGAGGTACCGATGATCCTGATGCCTTTCTTATGCAGGCGCTCGGCCAGTTTCAGGGCTGTTTGCCCACCCAGTTGAACGATCACGCCTTCGGGTTGTTCATGCTCGATGATCTCCCAAAGGTGTTCCCAGTAAACGGGTTCGAAGTAGAGCTTATCGGCGATATCGAAGTCGGTGGAAACCGTTTCAGGGTTACAGTTCACCATGATGGCCTCGTAACCGGATTCCTTGATGGCCAACAGTCCGTGAACGCAGCAATAGTCGAATTCAATACCCTGGCCGATGCGGTTGGGGCCTGAACCCAGTACGATCACTTTTTTCTTATCGGAACGCTTGCTTTCATTGGCGCCACCTTCTTCAAATGTTGAATAGAAGTAAGGGGTCTTGGCCTCAAATTCGGCGCTGCAGGTATCTACCATCTTGTATACCCTGCGGATACCGGCTGCCTTCCTCTTCTCATATAATTCTTCTTCGGTACCATCGCCCATGATGCGGCAGATCTGTTCGTCACTGAAACCAAGGCGCTTGGCTTCCTTCACCAGCTCCATGGGAATGGTAGCGATCTTATATTTAGCGATCTCTTTTTCGAGGGTACAGATCTTCTGGATCTCATAGATGAACCAGCGATCGATGCCATTGGTGGCTTTCACGATCGTGTTCACACTCACACCCAGCATCAGGGCGTCCTTGATGCGGAAAATGCGGTCCCATTTCGGGGTCTTGATGTATTCGATCAGTTCTTCGGCATGCATCTGGCTCTTGCCATAGTAGCCCAGACCAACTGCGTTGTTCTCCAGGCTCTGGCAGGCTTTCTGCACGGCTTCCGTGAAGCTGCGGCCGATGCCCATCACTTCACCCACACTCTTCATCTGCAATCCCAGGGTATCATCAGCGCCCTTGAACTTGTCGAAGTTCCAGCGGGGGATCTTCACAATCACGTAGTCCAGGGCGGGTTCGAAATAGGCGGAAGTGCTCTTGGTGATCTGGTTTTCCAGTTCATCCAATGTATAGCCAATGGCCAGTTTAGCGGCAATTTTTGCAATGGGGTAACCGGTGGCTTTGGAAGCCAGCGCGGAAGAACGGCTCACGCGAGGGTTGATCTCAATGGCGATGATCTCTTCCGTTGCGGGGTTCAGGGCGAACTGAACGTTACAACCACCGGCGAAGTTGCCGAGGTCGCGCATCATCATGATAGCGGTATTGCGCATCAACTGGAATGCCGTATCGCTGAGGGTCATGGCAGGCGCCACCGTAATGGAGTCACCGGTATGCACACCCATCGGGTCGAAGTTTTCCACGGTACAGATGATCACCACATTATCGTTGGCATCACGCAGGAGTTCCAATTCAAATTCCTTCCATCCCAAAACAGCCTGTTCCACCAATACTTCATGGATGGGGGAAGCCTGCAATCCGCGGTTGAGTGCCTCATCCAGGTCGTCTTTTCCGTGAACGAATCCTCCACCGGTTCCACCGAGGGTGAAAGAAGGACGGATCACCAGCGGGAAGCCAATCTCCTGGGCAAATTCCTTACCCTCCAGGAAGCTGTTGGCAGTCTTGGCCCTGGCAACCGGAACCCCCAATTGGATCATCCATTGGCGGAACTTTTCCCTGTCCTCAGCCTTATCGATAGCCTTGATATCCACACCGATCAGCCTTACCCCATATTTTTCCCAGATACCGAGGTCTTCGGCTTCCTTGGCCAGGTTAAGGGCTGTTTGCCCTCCCATGGTGGGTAGAACGGCGTCGATCTCGTTCTCTTCCAGGATCTGTTCAATACTTTCTACGGTCAGTGGCAACAGGTAAACCTTATCGGCCATCATGGGGTCGGTCATGATAGTGGCCGGATTGCTGTTGATGAGGATCACCTTGATACCCTCTTCCCTCAGGCTTCTGGCCGCCTGGGTACCAGAGTAATCGAATTCACAAGCTTGACCGATGATAATGGGGCCCGATCCAATGATCAGGACAGATTTGATGGAAGTATCTTTTGGCATGTTCGCGGAAAAATAAATTGCGCAAAACTACGACCCGGGGGGCAATTTTCCGGAATTAATTTCCTGTCCTGACAATCATGGGTATAAAAAAGGCCTTCCCGACAGGGGAAGGCCTGAATATAGTGAGCCAATGTACCGCTTAACTATTGTGGTAAGCCGCCATCTCGATATCGTCCAGGATCACCTTGCCCTGTTTGGCGTCGGAACGACGGACCGCACGGGCCTGGCGCTCATCATTCTTGCTAAGTATCCTGAACATCCATTTCTGTTTGGCTTCCTGTCCCTTAAATGCACCAATAACTGTACTGATCATTACTGCTGCAAGGATCACGGCTTTTTGCTTCATACTTTTCATACCCATCATTTTTCCTTGTTATGTAATAGCTGGTGCTTACTAACCAATTGCCTAATCTTAAGACAATATATAAACACCAAAAGCTGTTCCATGTTTACCAAAATGCATACCTAAAACAGGTAATTTTTTTAATTTAACAAGTTGTTTAAACAACTAGTTTTCCAGGCATGCCCATACAAGGGAATCCTGAGCATTAGCAGATGCATTTTGGCATGGCCGCCATCAACCGGGGCGTACCAGGTTTAAGGATTCTTTCCATTGTCAAGTAGTAGTTTTGCAGCATTACTAACCCAAATGTTTTGCTGATGAAGTGGAGGATCCTCCTGGCGTCCTTATTGTGTTCTGTTACCCTTGTAGCGCAATACAACGGACAGCCCGACTATCCCAAAGGTTATTTCAGGAACCCCCTGAACATTCCCATCGACCTGAGTGGGAATTTCGGGGAGTTACGCCCCAACCATTACCATATGGGACTTGACCTCAAGACCCAGAAAAGGGAGAACCTGCCTGTATTCGCTGCGGCAGACGGGTATATATCCAGGATCAAGATCGAGCCGGCGGGATTCGGCAGGGCTATCTATGTGGACCATCCCAATGGAATTACAACCGTTTACTGTCATTTGAATGATTTCTTCCCGGCCCTCGAGGATTGGGTGAAGGGAGAGCAATACCACCTGGAATCCTGGAAGGTGATGCTGGAATTGCCCCCGAACCGCTTTCCTGTAAAGAAGGGTGATTTCCTGGCCTATAGTGGCAATACGGGCGGTTCACAGGCGCCCCACCTGCATTTTGAGATCCGCAGGACCAAGGATGATGTGAACCTCAATCCCATGTTGTTTGGGTTCCCCCTACAGGACAATACCTCGCCCTCCATCCTGAGGTTGGCCATTTATGACCGGAACAAAAGTGTGTATGAGCAATCACCCCGGCTTTTAGCAACTGCAAGGAATGGCGATGGTTTCAGGGTTCCCCCTCAGGTAGTGGCTACCAATAAAGTGAGCCTGGCCATCACCGCCTATGATACCCATACCGGTTCTTCCAACCAGAATGGGGTTTACGAAGCCGTACTGTACGACAATGATAAGGCCGTGGTGGGATTCCGGATGGACCAGGTTGGCTACGATGCCACCCGTTACCTCAATGCCCATATTGACTACAAGACCAAGTCAACAGGAGGACCCTACCTGCAACACCTTAGTGAGCTGCCTGGCTACCTGCATTCGATCTACACCCGATTCAGTGGTGATGGTGTGATCGATCTTAGTGACGGCCAGGTACACGATATCAGGATCGTGGTGAAAGATGGCTATGGTAATAGTTCGACCCTCCAAACCAGCCTGCAGTATAACGGTGCCGCTTACACGATAAGTGCCCCTGCTGGAAGAAGGTTCTATCCCATGATGGTGGATGTGTATGAAACAGAAGATTGTGAATTTGTGATCGGGGAAAGAACTCTGTACGATTCTGTCACCATCCAGTACCACAGGACCGTCACCGCACACCCTGAAGTGGTTTCGGCTGTGCATTCCATAGGTGCACCTTACATACCCCTACAGGACTCAATGGTAGTAAGGATTCAACCCGTAGGTGATCTTTCACCTGCCGAAAAGGAAAGGACCGTGATGCAACGCTTTGCCGGTAACAAGAAGGATGTGCTGAAAGTGCAGTGGCAGCGCAACTGGGCCATGGCCCGTTTCAGGGATTTCGGCAGTTTCCAGTTGGTGTTGGATAATAAGCCACCTGAGATCCTGCCCATCGGTTTTTCGGATGGGGCGAACCTGGCGGGCATTCCACGTATCGTATTCACCGTAAAGGATAACCTCGAAAAGTGGAAAGTGCTGCGAACGGAACTGGACGGCAAATGGATCAGGTTTACGAACGATAAGGGCAAGAGTTTTGTTTACAGATTTGATGAGAAATGCCCGCCGGGTGAACACACCCTGCGCATCGTTGCCGAAGACGAGGCCGGGAACAGGACAGAGAAGCAGATCAGGTTCAAGCGTTAAGGAGAAAGATTACCCAAAAAGATAGTGAAACAGGAAAGCAGCTATGACACATTTGAAAGAAGGGGATAAAGCCCCTGCATTTAGTGGTAAGGACCAGGATGGCAGGAAGCTAAGCCTTGCCGATTTCAAGGGAAAAAAGGTGGTTTTATACTTTTATCCCAAGGATATGACCCCTACCTGTACAGTTCAGGCATGCAATTTGCGTGATAATCACACATTGCTCAAGCAACATGGATTTGAGATCATCGGGGTGAGCCCTGATGATGTGGAAAGCCACAAGAAATTCGAAACCCGCAACAGTATTCCGTTCCCCCTGATCGCAGACCCGGAATTGAAGATCATAGAAAAGTATGGAGTTTGGGGTGAGAAGCAATTGTATGGCCGCAAATACATGGGTTTGCATCGCACCACCTTTGTGATCGATGGGAATGGAAGGATCCTTAAGATCTTCCTGAAGCCGAAAAGCAAGGAACATGCTGCAGAGATACTGAAGCATTGTCCGTAATCCTCTGCTAGAAGGCTGTATGATTGGGTGGTCAGGTGCATTAACAATCTTTTGTGACGGATGTCACACTAAGGCTTGGCATTCAACGTTATTTTCAAAGAGCTAATATTCTGCTTATAGCCTACTTGTACCAGACCATTATTTGACCACCCAATCTCTAATTTATGCGCAAACAAATCCTGGCGTTGTCGGGGCTATGTTGCCTATTGCTGGTACTTTCCCAATGCAAGCATGAAGCTCCCCAAGGCCCTGATACCGGCGGTAATGAACCGCCCCCTTCTTCCAGCACCTGCAGTGCTGATACTGTTTATTTTTCCAACACCATTCTTCCCCTGATCGTTTCCAACTGCGCCATGAGCGGTTGTCATGATGCAGCATCTGCAAAGGAAGGCATCGTGCTTACTTCCTACCAGGGCATCATGAAAATTGTGAAAGCCGGTAACGCCAGGGATAGTAAACTGGTAGAAGTGATCAAGGATACCGGTGGTGACCGAATGCCGCCCGCGCCCAACGCGCCGCTCAGTTCAGCCCAGATCGCTTCCATCGAGAAGTGGATCAACCAGGGCGCAAAGAACAATTCCTGCACCGGCACCTGTGATACCTCAGGGGTGATCAGTTATTCAACAAGGGTACAGCCCATATTGAATAACAAGTGTACGGGATGCCATAACAATAACCTCGCAAGCGCCGGTATCAATCTCACCAATTATACAGGTGTCAGGACAGTTGCGCTGAATGGAAAATTGTATGGCTCTATTGCCCACCTGGCGGGCTATTCACCTATGCCGCAAGGATCCAAGCTTCCGGATTGTGAGATAGCCACTATTAAAAAATGGATCGATAACGGATCACCAAATAACTAGCCATGAAGAAGTCAATGTTAATGCTTGTTTTAAGCAGCCTGGTATTCGCCGGTTGTTATTATGACAAGGAGGAAATACTATATCCCAATTCCACGATCGATTGCAGTACGGTCAATGCTACCTATGCTACAGGTGTGGCACCCATCATCGCCGCAAAATGTGCCACCAGCGGCTGTCATAACAAACAGTCCGTTGCAGGGGGACTCATCCTGGAAAGCTATTCACAGGTGAGCGCAGCCTCTGCAAAGATCAGGCAGAGGGTGGTCGTGGAGAAAACAATGCCTACCTCGGGGCCACTGCCATCCAATGAAATGGCCATTGTTAAATGCTGGATCGATGCCGGCAGTCCAAATAATTGATCAGTATGAAACGAAAGTATATAATTGGAATAATGGCCCTGCTGCTGTTGTTCGGCGCATGGTATGGCTACCATGAATACAACCGGAAAATCGTCCCAACCAGCGACCTGAAAGCGGAACTATTTGTAAGCGCAGAGGAATTCATCCAATCTTTTGAGAAGGATGAAGCAGCCGCTAACCAAAAATTCCTGGGTAAGATCGTTGCAGTGAATGGTACCATAAAATCGATGGACAGTGCTGCCGGCAGGATCAGTGCGATCATCCTGGGTGACCCTTCTGCGATGTCCGCGGTGCGTTGCCTGCTGGATAGCAGTTCAAGTCAAAGAATTCCCCCGCTCGACAAGGGCAAGCCCACCCAATTAAAAGGCTATTGCATAGGTGCAACGATCGATCCCTTATTGGGAACTGATGTTGTCCTTGAACGATGCGTAATTGAACCACCACAATAAACTAGAAAAGCAACCAGCATGAAGAAGTTACTACTGGGCATTACCTGCCTGCTATCACTCACCGTAGTTTTTGCACAGACAAGGTATTTTACAAAGACGGGACATGTGTCGTTCTATTCAAAGACACCCATGGAGAATATCGAAGCCCAACACCGGAGTGCTACCTGTGTGGTTGATGTGGGTACCGGTGCTATCCAGATGGCCGTCCTGATGAAAGGTTTCAGTTTTGAAAAAGCCCTGATGCAGGAGCATTTCCATGAGAACTATGTAGAAAGCGATAAATATCCTAAATCAGAATTCAGGGGAGTGATTGAGAACATCAGTTCGGTCCAGTTTACGAAGGACGGTTCCTACCCGGTAACCGTGAAGGGTAAACTAACCCTTCATGGTGTAACAAAGGATATTGCCACCAATGGAGTGATGGTGGTGAAGAATGGCAAGCCATCCGCATCTGCTGAATTCAACATAGCCTTGTCGGATTATAATATCGCTATTCCTTCTGTTGTGAAGGAGAAGATCTCCAATACCATTGCCATCAAGGTTGATTGTGACCTCGAACCCCTTAAACAATGACCATCATGAAGCTGAAATCAGTAATCATTGCCAGCTCACTATTGGCCTGTTCGAGCCGTGCCTTCACGCAGGATGAAGACTTGTTGAAACTGGTAGGGGAAGAGAAGCCGAAGAAGGAAAAGGTCAGCAATGCTTTTAAATCGTCCAGGGTGATCAATGGGCATTCGGTTGAATTCATCGGTGTCGGGGTGATCGACCTCCGGTTCCTGCACCGCTTTGGATTGGTGAAGGATGGGTTCAATGATTTTTTTGGACTCGACCAGGCCACCATGCGTTTCGGGCTGGATTATGGCATTACCAAGGACCTCACCGTAGGTTTTGGCAGGAGCACCTATAAGAAGGAATGGGATGGCTTTATCAAATACAGGGTGGTGCAACAATCAAAAGGGGAAGCCGGCTTTCCTGTCTCGATCGTCGTGGTGAGTGGCATGACCATGAATACACTGGAATGGGCGGACCCGGACCGGAAGAATTATTTCTCTTCCCGGCTTGGGTTTTATAACCAGGTGTTGATCGGAAGGAAGTTTACGGAATCCTTCACCTTACAATTGGCGCCAACCTTTGTCCATACCAACCTCGTAGAAAAGGAAACGGACTCCAATGATGCATGGGCCCTGGGCATTGGCACCAGGTTGAAATTGTCGAAACGGGTGGCATTTGTGGTGGACTACCATTACGTGTTCAGCGGGATCGACAAGACGATCTATACTAATCCCTTGTCGGTGGGCGTGGATATTGAAACCGGGGGGCATGTCTTCCAGTTGCATTTTTCCAACTCGACCGGCATGAACGAGCGGGCTTTCATCACCGAAACAACTGGCAGGTGGGATAAGGGTGAGATCAGGTTTGGTTTTAACCTGTCGAGGGTCTTCAATACAGGAAGGGCGAGGCGGGCAAAATAATTTGCCTTTCGTAATTTCAGTAGGTGAAATATTCAGTTAGAGAGAATTCGGTCTTCGCCCGGTTCGCTGCCTATCGGCTGCGGTCAGAGAAAATGGCCATGGTATTGGGCAGGACCATTCATTTACACAATACCACCATTGAAGAGTTGCACCGGAACCGCAGGTGGCTGAGGCATGAGTTGGCCCATGTCCGCCAATTCAATGAACACGGTTTCGTTGGTTTTCTTTGGTCCTACCTGGTGGAATCCCTCCGGAAAGGCTATCACAATAATCGTTTCGAAGTGGAGGCGAGGGCTGCGGAACATGATGAAAGTCTAGACCTCTATGTTTTCGTGCCTTCCGGCGGGCAGGAGGGAAGGGTAGTATGACCCATTGCCGAATCAAACCCATTCCACTTCACCGAACTGGAATTGCCGGTCCATGGTATCCCGGGTCAGCAAAAGTCCTTCCATGTTCACACCCAGAATGGTGGTCTCGAAACTGGCATTTTCCTTTTTGAGTTTTACTGTCTCCCCTTTGCGGAACAGCGCATAGTTGTAGTCCTTCAGCAGTCCCGCCAGGTCACCGGAAGCCAGTTGTTGCCATCGGTTCTCCAATTGGCTGAATAAAGCCTTCAGGGCATCCATCAGGTCCACCTCCCTGCCGGTGATCTGGCGGAGGGATACCGGTCTTTTGGCCATGGGGTCAAAGTTGACCTGGTTGATATTGATGCCGATCCCGGCAATGGCAAACTGCCAATTATTGCCGGACCATTTGTTTTCGATGAGAATGCCCCCTGCCTTTCTGTCACGCCAGTAAAGGTCGTTCGGCCACTTCAGGCTGGCATCCTCTACCACTTCCTTCCCGAACCAATCCAGGCAGCCCAAGGCAATGGCCATACTCAGCGGAAAAGTCCTGTCAGGCTGGAACCGGCTGGTATTGAGGGCTATGCTGACCATGATGTTTTCACCGGGATTGGTGACCCATTGGCGGCCCCTTTGGCCCTTCCCGGCGGTCTGTTCGAGGGCAAACCAGGCTTCCCCATGGCTTGCCAGTCCCGCATGAACCTGGGCCATGGCATAGTTGTTGGAGCTGTCTATGCTTTCAAGGACGGTTAGCTTATGGCCAATATGTTGAACGGACATGGGGGAGACTAAAAGATTAGTACTTTTGAATGCGGCGAATGTAGGATTTTCCTTAATTTGATGGAAAGCCTGCCGATCGGCCGGCCTTGAATTATTGATCACTTAAAGTTTTGATTATTGGAACCCTTGCAAGCATTATCTACGCGTCAACGAAGCAGTGTGACCCGCATAACGAAGAACTCGAAGATTTTCAAAACCATTATCAAAGCCATCCAGGATAAGAAGGGAGAGAATATCATATCGCTTGACCTTCGGAAGATACCAGAAGCGGTGGCAGATTTTTTTGTGATCTGCCAGGCCACCACCAATACCCAGGTGAGGGCGATTGCCAATGCGGTGGAGGAAGAAGTGAAGAAGGAATTGGGGGAGACCCCTTACCGGCATGAAGGCCACCAGGCTGCCCAGTGGGTATTGATCGACTACGTAAATATTGTGGTGCATGTCATGCAGCCTGAAACCCGCAAGTTTTACCAGATCGAGGAAATGTGGAGCGATGCGCCCATGACCGAACACAATGGATAGGTTCTAACAAGCCTTTCTGAACAATTGTGGGCTAATCGCATTAGTATTAGGAAACGTTTATAGTTAAATACGAATATGTCACAGGAAGATTTGAAATCAAATGACAGGGGAGGATTCAACCGGATGAGGCCAAGGATGGATGGTAGCAATAACGATCCGCGTCGTGGACCCAGGTTCAACATATATTGGGTATGGGGTATTCTTGCCGCTATCCTGCTCGGTTTTAACCTGTTCAGCGGGTTAGCCCCGGATGCCCGGAGGATCTCCTTTGCCGAGTTCAACGAGCAGATGCTGGCCAAGGGTGATGTGGAGAAGATCGTGCTGATCAGCAACAAGAACCTCGTTAGGGTCTTTATCAAACCCGACAGCCTTAAAAAGGAATACTACCAGAATAAACTGAGCAAAGGCTTTAATGCGGCTACCGATAAAGGGCCGCAATTTGAGTTTACCATTGCCAAGCCGGAAATTTTTACGGATGACCTCCGTGATTTCTATGCCAAGCACCCGGGTGTTAAGGAAGTACCCCGTATCGATGATACGGAGGGTGACTGGATGGCGCCCATTATCCAGTTCGTACTGCCGATCCTGATGATCGTCCTCATCTGGATCCTGCTGATGCGGAAAATGGGTGGAGCCGGCGGCGGCGGTGCCGGTCCAGGAGGGATTTTCAATATCGGTAAATCAAAGGCCCAATTATTTGATAAGGGTACCAAGGTGAATATCACCTTCAACGATGTTGCCGGTTTGGATGAAGCCAAGGTGGAAGTGATGGAGATCGTTGATTTCCTGAAGAACCCCAAGAAATACACCAACCTGGGTGGTAAGATACCCAAGGGTGCTTTGCTGGTAGGTCCTCCCGGTACGGGTAAGACCCTCCTGGCCAAGGCCATGGCCGGTGAGGCACAGGTACCTTTCTTCAGCCTGAGTGGTAGTGATTTCGTGGAAATGTTTGTGGGCGTGGGTGCCAGCCGTGTACGTGACCTGTTCAAGCAGGCCCGCGAAAAAGCTCCCTGTATCATCTTCATTGATGAGATCGATGCTATTGGCCGTGCCCGTGGGAAGAACGCCATCATGAGCAATGATGAACGCGAAAGCACCCTCAACCAGTTGCTGGTGGAAATGGATGGTTTCAGTGGTGAAAGCGGCATCATTGTGCTGGCTGCTACCAACCGTCCGGATGTATTGGATAGCGCCCTGCTTCGTCCGGGTCGTTTCGATCGCCAGATCTCCATCGACAAGCCGGATGTGAAGGGAAGGGAAGCAATCTTCAAGGTACACCTCAAGCCCATCAAGGTTTCTGAGCAGGTGGACATCCATAAGCTGGCCGAACAGACCCCGGGATTTGCCGGTGCTGATATTGCCAATGTTTGTAACGAAGCAGCCCTGATCGCTGCGCGTAAAGGAAAGGAAGCCGTAGATATGACCGACTTCCAGGATGCGGTGGACAGGGTGATCGGTGGTTTGGAGAAGAAGAACAAGATCATTTCCCCCGACGAGAAGAAGATCATTGCGTATCATGAGGCAGGCCACGCCATTTGCGGCTGGTACCTGGAGCATGCTTATCCCTTGCTGAAGGTTACCATTGTGCCAAGGGGAACCGCAGCCCTGGGTTACGCACAGTATACCCCGAAAGAGCAATACCTCTATAACACAGACCAGCTGATCGACCAGATCTGTATGACATTGGGTGGCAGGGCCAGTGAAGAGATCTTCTTCGGCAAGATCTCCACCGGTGCCCAGAACGACCTGCAACAGATCACCCGCATGGCATATGCCATGGTGACCGTGTATGGTATGAATGATAAGGTGGGTAATGTTTCCTTCTATGATCCCCAGCAGGAAAATTCGTTCACCAAACCTTATTCTGAAGAGACTTCCAAACTGATCGACGAAGAGGTACGCAAATTGATCGATGCAGCCTATGACCGCACCCTCCAGTTACTCAGGGAAAAGAAGGAGCAGGTAGAAAAGCTGGCTGAAAAATTGCTGGATAAGGAAGTGCTGTTCCAGAGCGATGTAGAACAACTAATCGGAAAGCGACCCTTTGAAGAGAAGAAAACTCTGGATGTGGAAGAACCCGTGGTTTCCAATGAGACCGGCAGTTCAACCGCAGCAGTAGTAGATGCTAACAGTTAACTATAACCGATGAATATATCTTCATCAAAGGAAAATATTCTGAAGAAGATTAGGAAGGCGTTGAGTGAATCAACGCCTCTTCCTTTTCCTGCCAGTGAAGGCAATCAATCTGTTTTTGTCCCACAGGGTGATGAACTGGAAATGCTATTCGCGCAGGCATTTACGAAACTCCAGGGAAAATTTGCCTTTTGCCTGGATGAAGCGGAACTGCAGCGACAAATACAAGGCCTGGTGCAGCAACAGGGATGGACTAAGGTCTATTGCAGGGAAACTGGCCTTGCCAACCTTTTGTCCGGGGCCGGATGGACAGGGAATGCAGGCCTGGAATTGAAAGATGCTGATGTTTCTGTTACCACCTGTGAATGCCTGGTGGCCCGTACGGGTACCATTGTGATGAGCAGTGGCCAGGAGAGTGGAAGGACCACCAGTATATATGCCCCGGTGCATATCTGTATCGCTTATACCGACCAGTTGGTATATGATGTGAAGGATGGGCTAAAGATGGTGAAGGAAAAGTATGGACAGAAGCTGCCATCGCTTATCACCTTTGCCACCGGACCCAGCCGGACGGCCGATATTGAGAAGACCCTTGTGGTGGGCGTTCATGGCCCCAAGGAAGTTTACCTTTTCCTGGTAGACCGTCAATAAGGAATCAGGCATTACCACCAGTAAATCGAACCATAAACTTATTTCCACAAGTCGGGAATAATACCGCTCTTTGTATGGAGCATACCGATCCTCATTTGGATTTTGATGGATCGGCCCCTCGAAAATTGCGAACCATGGAACATTATCCTGATCAACAACTCTTCGTGTATGGATCCCTGAGGAAGGGCTTCCAGCACCCCGCATATGAATATATCCGCCAGTACTTTGATTTTGTAGCCGATGCCAGGGTGAATGGCCTGCTCTATGATATGGGCGAATACCCGGCAGCCATTCCCGCTGACACAGATAAGACGATCATCGGTGAACTCTATGTGATCCGCAATGCCGATGAATTCGATTGGGCCATTGCCCAGTTGGATGACTATGAAGGTGTAGACCCGGAAGAGGGAGATGAAAAATTGTACCGTCGCGAGCAGGCCGTTATCCTGCTGCCCGATGGCAGCCAGACCTGGGCATGGATCTATTGGTTCAATGGCGATGTGTCGGGTAAGCCCATTGTTGAATCCGGGGATGTCCTCCAATACCTTGCTGATAAGTTAGGTCGCCGCCCTTAACCCCTCAATCCTTCTGCCTATATTTGCTGCCATGCAATTGGAGCCTGGTAAAAAGATCTATTTTCTATCTGACTTTCATCTTGGTGCGCCCGACCACCGTCGCAGCCTGGAGAGGGAAAAGCGCATTGTGCGTTTCCTTGAAGCGGCAGAAAAGGATGCGGCAATGTTCTTCGTAGTAGGGGATATGTTTGATTTCTGGTATGAGTATAAATCGGTTGTCCCTAAAGGTTATGTAAGGCTCCTGGGCAAGCTGGCTTCCATCACTGATAAGGGCATTCCTGTCCATTTCTTTGTAGGTAACCACGACATGTGGATGCGTGGCTATTTTGAGCAGGAATTGAATATCCCGGTATTCTTTACTGAGGTTCCCTATGAAATCAATGGAAAGCAGTTCCTGGTAGGACATGGGGATGGATTAGGTCCCGGTGACCATGGCTATAAGTTCATTAAGAAGATCTTCCGTAACCCGGTTTGCCAGTGGTTATTCGGCATCCTGCACCCCACCATGGGGATCGGGCTGGCCAATTACCTTTCCCGCAAGAGCAGGGCTGCAACCGGCCAGGCAGATGAGGTTTTCCTTGGCGAGGATAATGAATGGCTCATCACCTACTGCAAGGATGTTTTGAAAAGCAAGCATTACGATTATTTTGTTTTTGGACACAGGCACCTGCCGATCGATTTTGACCTTCCCGGCAACAGCCGGTACATTAACCTGGGCGATTGGCTCAAGTATAATACCTATGCCGTGTTTGATGGCACTGACATGAAACTGGAAACATTTCATTCATGAGATATTACCTGCTGCTGATACTGATGGCTTGTACTGTCGGGCTGAAAGCCCAGACGGATAGCCTGCCATTGGCCAGGGTCATTGGCGGCAATATCACTGATTTCATCGTGGACAACCTGGGCAATGTATTGCTGGTGGGATCGGAAGGACAGCTCAAGAAGCTGAATGCCAAAGGTGATTCCGTTGCGGTATTCAATGATGTAAGGAGGTATGGGAAACTCTATTCCATGGATGTGTCCAACCCCTTGAAGGTATTGCTGTTCTATAAGGACTTCGGTACCATTGTGGTGCTCGACAGGTTCCTGAATATCCGTAATACCATTGATGTGCGCCAGCTGAACATCATGCAGGCCAAGGCCATCGGGCAATCCTTCGACAATGGTATCTGGATCTATGATGAGTTGGATGGTAAATTGAAACGGATCGATGATAACGGCAAGATCGTGAGTGAGTCAAATGATTTCAGGCGGGTCTTCGATGAGCCCCCTTCACCGGAGTTCATCATGGATGCAGACAGGCTGGTGTATCTGTATGATCCCAACAAAGGCTTGTTCGTAATGGACTATTACAGTAACCTCAGGAATAAGGTGGCATTACTGGAATGGACCGATGTGCAGGTGATCGGCAAGAGGGTGTTGGGTAGGAAGGGTACCACCCTTTACAGTTATGAACCCGGAACCCTGTCACTGCAGGAGCAATCGCTTCCCTCAACGTTGAAAACAGTGGTAAAGACCCATATTGAACGCGACCAGTTGTTCTGCCTGAAGAATGGCACACTATTTATATATTCCTTATCCAATCAATAGTGTTGTATGAAAGAGTTTTTGCAGTATCAGTTCCTGGATAATACCGTTAAAGCCTACCTGATCTGCTTCGGAACGATCTTCTTCGTTTTCCTGGTGAAGAAATACCTTTCGAAGTCTTTGTCCAGCCTGCTTTTCAGGGTTATCAAGCATAGTTCATGGAAGATCGATAAGAAGGCATTTGTGGAATTGCTCCTTCAGCCTATGCAGTCCTTCCTGCTGATCACCATTACCCTGATCGCACTCGATAGCCTGAAATTCCCATCGGTACTTGATTTTAGTGTTTACCATGTAAGTTTCAGGGAGATCATGGATGGGTTGGGCAAGGCCATCCTCGTCATCGTCTTTATCTGGTTGCTGCGCAGGATCATCGATTTCATTGCCATGCTCATGGAGCAGAAAGCCAACCTGACCACGGAAACGGCCGATAACCAGATGATCGTGTTCTTCAAGGATTTCTTCAAGGCCTTGTTGATCATTACCGGGATCCTACTGATCATCCGCTTCTCCTTCAAAAAGGATATCACCACTTACCTCGCCGGTCTTTCCATCGTTGCCGGTGCACTCGCCCTTGCGGCACGCGAAAGCCTGGAGAACCTCATTGCGTCCTTCATCATTTTCTTTGATAAGCCCTTTCATGTGGGAGATATGGTCAAAGTACAACAGATCACGGGCACTATTGAGAAGATAGGGTTAAGGAGTACGCGTTTAAGGACAGACCAGAAGACCTTTGTGACAGTTCCGAATAAGCAAATGGTCGACAGCATCATGGACAACCTCAGCTTGCGCACGCAGCGAAGGGCTGACCTCAAACTGGAGTTATCCCTGCAAACTTCCTCCGTAAAACTGGACCATGCCATTGCCGGGATCAAGAGTATATTGACCCATCCGGCGATTGAACATTATTCTGCCTACCTGAGCGATATTACTGCCAACTCCTTTATTGTACAGGTGGAATATTATACCAACACCATTCCCATCGCAGAATTCAACCAGTTGAAGCAAACCATCAACCTGGCCATACTCCGCCACCTTGAATCGCTCCAGGTGGAATTTGCGGGTGAGAACAAGGAAATTGTGATCAAGGAAAAAGTTTGAGCCGCCTTATAGGTTAGCCCTGAGTTCTACCAGGAAGGCCCTGAGTTTTTGCAGGCTTTGGAGGATCGCGAATTGCTGTTCTGCCTTCTTCTTCTGGGCTTTCAGGTGTTCCCTGGCACCTTCCAGCGTGAATTTACGGACCCTGATCAGGTGGTAGATCAGGTGGAGTTGCTTTACATCTTCCGGCCTGAAAAAGCGGTCGCCCTTCCTGTTCTTCCTGGGCTGGAGGAAACTATCAAACTCATTGCTCCAGGTCCGGATCAGCGAAGGATTCATCCTGAACATATTGGCTACTTCGCCGATAGAATAATATTGTTTCTGGAAAAGTTCCTCATCAGCGGGGATCTCGATGAGTTCGGCTTCCCTGGCCACTTCCTTCAGTGATTTGCGTCCCCTTTTGCCGGGGTTAGAGGGTTGCCAGGTCTTTTCTTTCTTTTTCCTTCCAGGCTTTTTTCGGATGACCAACACCGTGTCTTCATCAACTACATCCACTTTTACCGGGGCTTCCGCGGTTGACTGTACCTGCGGGGTTTCCACAGTAACAGGACCTTGTTCCTGTTGGCTGACAGGTGGTTCCGGTTCATTGAACCCAAAGTCGAGCGTTGCTTGTTGATACCTTTTCATCCGGTTGCTGTAAAGATAATATATGGGTCCGGAAGTTTTTGGTTTTGACAGGGATAGGCCTAATTAACGCACTATTTAATTATCAATCCAAAACCAGGCCAACCCCATTAGTCGAAGCTTTGGTTACTCGCAGCAGCCATCTTCAGCAATCGGTCGTATTGTTCGGGACTAAGGTCGTTATAGAAGAAGTATACCGGGTCGAGGGGCTTTCCATTCTTATGTACCTCGTAATGCAGGTGAGGGCCGGTTGATTTTCCGGTACTGCCCACATACCCTACGATCTCTCCCCGCTTCACCTTCTGGCCTGGTCTTGCCTTGATGCGGTACATATGACCATAGAGGGTCTCATAACCAAAACCGTGGTTGATGATCACGTGGTTGCCATAGCCGTTACCGGTATTGCCGGCCAGTCTCACCGTCCCGTTGGCCGTAGCGTAGATCGGGGTTCCCTGGGGAGCAGCAAAATCCAGTCCCGCGTGCATCTTCACCGTTTTATAGACGGGGTCGATCCGGTAACCGAAACCGGAGGCGATCCTGTTGAGGTCCTTGTTGTTCACCGGCTGGATGGCAGGGGTCGCGGCCAGCAGCACTTCCTTGTTCTTGATAAAGGAGATGATCTCGTCAAACGACTGGTTCTGGAAGGCCACCCTTTTGGACAGGTTGTTCAGGTCGGAAACGATATCTGAATACAAGGCATCGGCATCCATGGCCTGGACCAGCCGGATCTCTTTCTGCTTCTCCATTTCCTTTACCCTTGCACTATCGGGGATGGGACTGGCTTCAAAGATGGAACGGTATACATCGTTGTCCCTCTTTTCCAGTTCGGCCATTTGCTGTTGCAGTTTGCCGAGCTGGTTGCGCAGGACATCGTAGTTCTCATTGGCCTTTTCATATTGCTGGCGCAGGATCTTTTCCTTAGGGGAATCGAGGTAGCGGAAGGCAATGGAGACGATGATCAGGGCCGTTACGAGGCAGGCGGCAATAAAGCCAAGGATGCGTAAAAGCCTCACCCTCAGTGGTGTTTCCAGCTTTTCGTAGCGAAGCGTATTGGGATTATAGAAATACTTGATTTTTTTCATACGAGCGGGCTGCCCGATGGCAACGCAATTTTAGGGTGTTAAGAATGCTTCTTCTTTCCCTCAATAACCGCCATGGTTCACCCCCACATTTCCTTAGCTTTGCACCACCTTCAGCGGCTGATGGCAAATATAGGCTGCCGGGGGACATATCATACCAAGAATCATTCCGATTATGTTGACAAGTGCAGCCATAAGACAGCAGTTCCTGGATTTTTTTGCTTCCAAGGGACATGTTATCGTTCCATCCGCGCCTATCGTAGTAAAGAACGACCCTACCCTGTTGTTTACCAACGCGGGTATGAACCAGTTCAAGGACTTCTTCCTCGGCAATAAGAACGCCCCCAACACCCGTGTGGCCGATACCCAGAAATGTTTGAGGGTGAGCGGTAAGCACAATGACCTGGAAGAGGTTGGGGTGGATACCTACCACCACACCATGTTCGAGATGTTGGGTAACTGGAGTTTCGGGGATTATTTCAAGAAGGAGGCCATTTCCTGGAGCTGGGAATTGCTGACAGAAGTATATAAGATCCCCAAGGACAGGTTATATGTGACCGTTTTTGAAGGGGATGAAAAGGAAAACCTTCCAAAGGATACGGAAGCCTATGATGAGTGGAAGCGATGGATCGCCGAGGACAGGATCCTGATGGGGAATAAGAAAGATAATTTCTGGGAAATGGGTGATACCGGTCCCTGTGGACCCTGTTCAGAGATTCATGTGGACTGCCGGAGCGACGAAGAACGAGCAAAAGTGGATGGCAAGACCCTGGTGAACAATGACCATCCCCAGGTGATCGAGATCTGGAATAACGTATTCATGCAGTTCAACCGCCTGAAAGATGGCAGCCTAGAATTGCTGCCAGCCAAGCATGTGGATACCGGAATGGGACTGGAGCGTTTGGTGAGGGTGTTGCAGGGTAAGACCTCCAACTACGATACCGACCTGTTCAGCGGGACCATTGGTGCCACCGAAACCATTACTGGAAAAGAGTATGGCTATGGGGATACCAAAAAGGATATCGCTTTCAGGGTGATCGCTGACCATATCAGGGCCATTGGGTTTACCATTGCCGATGGCCAGCTGCCTTCGAATACGGGTGCGGGTTATGTGATCCGCAGGATCCTGAGGAGGGCCGTTCGTTATTATTATTCCTACCTCGATTATAAGCAACCCCTGCTGTTCCAGCTGATGCCGGTTTTGGCAGGGCAGTTTGCAGAAGTATTCCCGGAACTGCAGCAGCAGATCGATTTCGTGGGCAAGGTGGTGAAGGAAGAAGAAGAAGCCTTCCTGCGCACCTTGGAGAAAGGACTGAAGAAGATCGATGAGATCATTACCCATACCAAACAGTCAGGTACCCTTACCATCAATGGAGCTGCGGCATTTGAACTGTATGATACCTATGGGTTCCCTGTTGACCTTACCCGACTGATCGCCCGCGAGAATGACCTTTCCGTGGATGAGGCCGGTTTTGAGAAGGAGATGCAGCAGCAGAAGGAAAGGAGCCGCGCCGCAACAGCGGTAGATACCGAAGACTGGGTAAACCTGCAGGAAGTAGAGCAGATGCGCTTCTCCGGTTATGATTCACTTGAACTGCAGACCCGTGTGGTGAAGTACCGCAAGGTGAAGGCCAAGGGCAAGGAAGCCTTCCAGATGGTTCTGGCAGAAACGCCGTTCTATGCAGAAAGTGGAGGGCAGGTAGGTGATACCGGCATCCTGAGCTTTGAAGGGGAGAGGGTGAACGTGGTGGATACCAGGAAGGAAAATGACCTCTTCATCCATTTTGTAGAGAAGTTGCCTGTAAATATTACCGGTGTAGTAACTGCGATGGTTGATAAGGATAGAAGGAAGAAAACAGCCGTACACCATTCCGCCACGCACTTATTGCACGCCGCGCTCCGCGAGGTATTGGGTACGCATGTGGCGCAGAAAGGATCATTGGTGAATGATGAGCACCTGCGTTTCGACTTCTCGCATTTTGCCAAGGTGACCAATGAAGAGATCGCCCGCATTGAGGCGATCGTGAATGAGAAGATCAGGGAGAATATCCCGGTGGTGATCAGGGAAATGCCCAAGGATGAAGCAATAGCCATGGGCGCCATGGCCTTGTTCGGGGAGAAGTATGGCGATACTGTAAGGGTGGTGGTGATGGATAAGGAATACTCTGTGGAATTGTGCGGTGGTACCCATGTTGGGGCAACTGGTGAACTGGGTTCCTTCAAGATCAAGAGCGAATCAGCCGTGGCGGCCGGTGTAAGAAGGATTGAAGCAGTGAGCGGCTATGCAGCGGAATTGTATATCAACGAACAGTTGCAGACCCTGGCTGAAGTGAAGGACGTATTGAAGCAGCCAAAGGAGTTGGTGAAGTCTGTGGAGTCATTGGTGAACGAACTGGCTGCTGCCCGTAAGCACCTGGAGATGCTGGAAGCCCGTGCGCTGGTAGGCATCCGTAATGAATTGCTGAAGAAGGACGAGATCATCAATGGGGTGACCTTCATCGGTGATATTGTGGAAGTAGGCAGTGCCGATGCCCTCAAGAAACTTTGCTTCGACCTGAAGAATAACCTCAATGATTATGTTGCCGTGCTGGCAGCCAATATCGGTGGCAAGCCTTCGGTGGCTATCGGTATCGCGGATACGGTGGTGGCGGCCAAAGGACTGGATGCGGGTAAGCTGATCAAGGAAAAAGTTGCCCCCCTGGTAAAGGGAGGTGGTGGCGGCCAGAAGAACCTGGCAACAGCCGGTGGCCAGGATGCCAGCAACCTGCAACAGGTGATCGACGCGGTACGCAGTGCATTGGCCGGAGCCTGATGAATAGCAAGTAGAGATTCAGCGGGGTTTATGCCACGAAGTCACGAAGACTCGAAGGAACACGAAGACGCCTTAGTGTACCTTCGGGTCTTTGTGTCTTTTCTCACCCCATCAGGGTCTCCTGTAAGGGACCCTGATGAATAGTAGGTGGAGATTCATCGGGGTCCTCTTCGAGAGACCCCGCTGAGGTTAAATGTTAGAAAACGCCTTAGTGTACCTTCGGGTCTTTGTGTCTTTGTGGCCCCCCATCAACAGGGCTCCCCGTTTTTAACATTTCCGAAAGATTTCGTAGAAAGAAAAATTCCTTTATATTTGATCTACGAAATTTGACGTAAATCAAAGACCATGAAAAAAAATCTGCATTTCCTTCTGCTTGCCGCCGGTATGATGGGCCTTGGGGCTTCTTCCTTTGGCCAGGACAAGCAGGAAAAGTCAAAGAGTGCTTTAGGCGAATACGACCAGATCATCATCAAGCGTAAAGGTGATAAGGATGCCAAGGTGACCATTGAGATCAAGGACGATAAAGTGACCATCAATGGCAAGCCCCTGGCTGAATTCGACGACGAGAACGTGATCATTTTCAAGAGGGATATTGATGTGATGGATGGCAACGCTTTCAGGTTTACCGTCCCCCGCGGCCCCCAATCCCCCGGCTCACCCTTCCGTAATGGACAATCATGGAATTGGAATGAGGACAGGATGATCGAATTGAGTTCCATGGGTGCTTTCCTGGGGGTGGGGACTGAGAAGACCGATAAAGGCCTGGTGATAAAGGAGATCACCAGGGAGAGCGCAGCCGATAAGGCCGGACTGAAAGCAGGGGATATCATCACCAAGGTGGATGAACTGACCGTTTCAACGCCCAATGAATTGAGTACCGCTATCAGGAAATACAATCCCGAAGAGAAGGTAACGATCACGTATAAGCGCGAAGGCAAGGAAAAGAAAGTAACTGCTACTTTAGGCAAACGCGAGAACATGATCATGACCACCCCCAATATGGATTTTGATTTCAGGATGCCTGAGCAGGACTTTGACCTCAGGATGATGCCTGAGGAGGGGATGCGGATGTTCAGGTATAATGACAGGGGTATGAAGATCGGCATCAAGGCCCAGGACACGGAAGATGGAAAAGGGGTGAAGGTCCTGGAGATCGATGAGGAATCTTCTGCTGAAAAAGCAGGCCTCAAGGCCAATGATGTCATTACCAATCTTGATGGCAAGGCCGTTAACAGTGTGAATGAATTGATGGAAATCGTGAACAAGGCAAGGGCTGATAAGAAAGTTTCCATGCCGGTTAAATACACCAGGGATGGCAAGGAGTTGAGCGCAGACCTCAAGCTCCCGAGGAAATTAAAGACCGCTGAACTTTAAGCAATACTGTATAGAAAGAATGAAGGTGCCTTTGGGCACCTTTTTTTATGCATAGGACTTAAATTTATCAAAACAATTGCTATGAGGACGCTTGCACTGATCATATCGTTATGGCTGGCTATTCCCGTAAATGCCCAGCAGCATGGGCAGAAGGATCCGTTTGCCCACACCTTTTCCATTGTTGCCAGGGACCCGCAGACCGGGGAAATGGCTGTTGCCGTTCAAAGCCATTGGTTCTCCGTGGGCACCACGGTGAGCTGGGCAGAAGCAGGGGTTGGCGCCATTGCCACCCAGTCATTCGTCAACAAATCCTTTGGTCCTCGTGGCCTCGAAATGCTGAAGAAAGGCATGACTGCCCAACAGGTGCTGGACGCTTTGTTGGCCGATGATGCAGGCAAGGATGTCCGCCAGGTAGGGATCGTGGATAGCAAGGGAAATATCGCGACCCATACCGGTAAGCTTTGCATTGATTATGCTTGCCACCAGCAAGGGGAGCAATTTTCCGTGCAGGCCAATATGATGCTCGGACCCGGTGTATGTGATGCCATGCATAAGGCATTTAAGGCATCAGCCGGTAAGCCATTGGCTGAACGCATGTTGAAGGCCCTGGAGGCAGCGCAAGGTGCAGGAGGGGATGTACGTGGGAAGCAATCTGCTGCCTTACTCGTAGTGCCGGGTAAGTCTGAAGGCAAGCCCTGGGATGAAAGGACCGTTGACCTGAGGGTAGATGATGCGACCGATCCTATTAAAGAATTATCCAGGTTGTATACGGTTCATGTGGCCTACCAGTATATGAACGAGGGTGACCTGCAGGTAGAGAAAGGCAATATGGCCGCGGCCATGAAGGCCTATAATGCTGCCATGGAATTGCAGCCCGATAACCTTGAAATGCAATACTGGACAGCCATTACACTGATCAATAATAAGGACATTGAAAAAGGGGCTGCCCTCCTTAAGAAAGTGTATGCAGCAGATCCCAATTGGAAAAAATTAACGGAAAGGTTACCCAAGGTAGGCCTGCTACAGGCAGATGAGGCCCTGTTAAAGCGCTTACAATCGCTCTAGCTTCCTTTTCCCTTCTGCTGCTTATTGGGTACATTTGTGCTTTATGGAAAAGAGCGGATCAGTTTTACAGGAACTTTCGGCCAGGTACCAGGTGGTGATCGGGCTGGAAGTGCATGCCCAGTTGGCCACCCAGACCAAATTGTTTTGTGGGGATAGCGCTGCCTTCGGCGGCGATCCCAATACGCATATCAGTCCCATTACCCTGGCCCATCCCGGCACCCTTCCTGTGCTGAACAAGAAGGCAGTAGAGTATGCGGTAAGGATGGGATTGGCCTGTAATTGCACCATCTCAGAGGTGAACTGGTTTGCGCGGAAGCACTATTTCTATCCAGACCTGCCCAAGGGGTACCAGACCTCCCAGCACGTGAACAATATTTGCCAGGGCGGTGGGGTGAAGATCCAGACTGCTGCGGGGGAGAGGATAGTGAAGATGCACCATATCCATCTTGAAGAAGATGCGGGCAAGAGCATCCATGATGCAGATCCCTTGCGTACGGCCATTGACCATAACCGTGCCGGCGTGCCGCTGATCGAGATCGTATCCGAACCGGATATGTTCAGTGCAGAAGAGGCCTATGCCTATGTCACGGAGATCAGGAAGCTGGTAAGGTTCCTTGGCATCTGTGATGGCAATATGGAAGAAGGCAGCATGCGCTGTGATGCCAATATTTCCATCCGCTTGCATGGTGATCCCAAACTGGGCACCAAGGTTGAAGTAAAGAACCTCAATTCCATCCGTAACGTAAAAAGGGCAATAGAGTATGAAGCGGCCCGCATGATGGAAGTGATGGAAAGGGGGGAACCCATCATCCAGCAAACCAGGAGCTTTGATGCGGATAATGGTACCACTTTCGCACTCCGTACCAAGGAAGAAGCGAATGATTACCGTTATTTCCCTGACCCAGACCTGCCACCCTTCGTTATAACAGCCGAACGCATAGCTGCCATCAGGGCTGCCATGCCGGAGTTGCCGGAGTCCATCCAGGAGCGCTATATCAATGATCTCAAACTGCCGGCCTATGACGCGCGCCAGTTGAGTGAAGAAAAGGAGATGGTAGACTATTTTGAAGCGACTATATCACAGACCCCACACTACAAAGCAGTGGCCAACTGGTTATTGGGTCCCGTAAGGTCATGGCTGAACGATAACCATAGCAGCATTGATCAGTTTGCCCTTGCGCCGCAACAACTTGCGAGACTGGTTGACCTGGTTGACAGCGGAAAGATCAGCTTCTCTGCAGCCTCATCCAGGCTATTGCCGCAGCTGGTTCAACAACCGGAAGCCGATCCCTTGGAATTGGCTACCAGCCTGAATCTGCTGCAAAGCTCCGATTCAGGAGCCATTGAGCAATGGGTGGATGAGGTGTTGAGCAAAATGCCCGACAAGGTTGCTGAATACAAGAAGGGAAAGAAAGGGTTGATCGGGCTATTTATGGGGGAAGTAAAGAAATTATCGAGGGGCAAAGCCGATCCCAAGGTAACCACCCAATTACTGGAAGAAAAATTAAGTAAGTAACCATACGAAAAAACAGGACAATGAAATTGATCAGACTAACCGGTTTATTGCTGTTGATCAGTGTAATAGCGGTTCAATGTAAAAGCAAGGAGGCCGGTGGTGCGTTTTCCGTTGCCGTGAATTATTCCAATGCCGACCAGTTGGTGCCAATGCCCTACCGCAAGATATTACTGGAGGAGATACCTTATGGCGGCGACGGCACACCCGTTGTATTGGATTCGGTTGGCCTCAAGGATGCCAAGGGATCGCTGACCCTGAAGGGCAAGGCTAAGGAAGAAGGTATTTACCAATTGGTAGTGGAGAATGGACCGGTATTGTTGTTGGTGAATGATGCTGATGAGATCACTGTGGACCTTGATATGTCCAAGCGGGAAAACTATTATACCGTTAAGGGTTCCGAAGGGAGCGAAGAGATCCGGAATTTCATCCAGCAGTATAGTGAGCGTGGCGCGAAGATCAACAAGGCCTTTGCCGAATTGGATAGCCTGAAAACAATTGGTGGTAATGATAGCCTCTTGCTGGTGTATACCAACCGGAAGAATGACCAGGTGGCTTCCATCAACACCTATATGAAAGAGGTGCTGAATAAGACCAGCCATCCTGCTGTAAGCCTGTTCGTACTGGGCATGTCCTCCCGTTCCATGCAGAAGGATGATTTCGAAACGGTCCTGAATACCACTGTTAAAAAATTCCCTGAGCACCTGACCCTGAAGTCACTGAAGCAGACCTACGACATGCAACAGGCACAGGTTGCCGAAATGGAGAAGCAGCGAGCTTCCAAGAGCCTGGTTGGCAAGCCGGCTCCGGAACTTAGCCTTCCTGATGCCAATGGAAAGAATATTGCCATTTCATCTTTCAGGGGAAAGTATGTATTGGTTGATTTCTGGGCCAGTTGGTGTGGGCCCTGCCGCCAGGAGAACCCCAATGTGGTAAGGGCATTTGAAAAATACCGTGATAAGAATTTTACGATTCTTGGTGTTTCCCTTGATAAGGAAAAGGATGCCTGGTTGAAGGCCATTGAGAAGGACAGGCTGACCTGGACCCATATCAGCGACCTGAAGTTCTGGGACAGTGAATCGGTGAAAGTATATGGATTCGAAGGCATCCCTTATAATGTGCTGATCGATCCCAATGGTACGGTCATTGCGGAGAACCTCCGCGGTTTCGACCTCGATAAGAAATTGAGTGAGGTGTTGAAATAATCACTTTTCTCATGACCGGTAAGGTCAGTGTGAGTTAGGCCACGAAGGCTCCAAGACTCGAAGAATCACGAAGACGGCTTTGTGAAACTTCGAGTCTTCGTGTCTTCGTGGCCTCTTACGTTAGACCATTTTACCCCATCAGGGTCTCCTGAAAGGGACCCTGATGAATAGTAGGAAAGAAGTTCATCGGGGTCCCCTGCGGGAGACCCCGCTGAGGTTAAGATACACGAAGGCGGCTTTGTGAAACTTCGAGTCTTCGTGTCTTCGTGGCCTCTTACGTTAGACCATCCCGAGTGTAAATGTTCAGAAAGCAACTCATGAGGAAAGTACCTCTTGCAAAACCTGTAAGGAACGCAGGTTGCCAAAATCGGGAACATGCAGGGCATAGAAGGTTTCCATAGAACGCAGCAACTGCCTTCTAACGGCAACGTTTAACCGTATTTGATTCAGCTCATGCGGTTGCAGCACTTTCAGGAATTGTGAGGTAACGGCACTGAGCTCCCCTTCAAGGAAATGATAATGTTCAGGTGGGTGACTGGTGAATATACCTTCCTGCAGGTCGAGGATACTGTTCTCCTCACTATATTCATCCGGTATCCGGAACCCGAAGAAATTGGCCAGGTGAACCGCGAAGAAGATCGGGAAATTCGCTACTTCATGGGGCGTTGCACGGTCCAGGTGCTGGAGGCTGTCTTCCATGAAATAGAAAAGGTCGGGATTGGCTTCCGGTTGCTTGAGGCATTTCTGCAGGAGTTCCACCATATAGGTGGCGACAGCACTCTTGAATACATCAAAGAAAATCTCATTGTAGAGGTAGGCCCATTGGCTTTCCTTGATGCGCTGGAGGTTCTTGAGGTCGTTATGGTAAACAATAAGGTCCAGTTGGGCCGCAGGCTGGAAAAGATTGGCCTTGCCCGGTCCTTTTTTGGAACTGCTCCTTACCCCATTCAGGATATATTGTTGCAATCCAAACAATTCCGTGAATATGGAAACGATCAGGCTGGTTTCCCCATACCTGGTCGATTTCAAAACGATGCCTTTAGTTGAATGGTTCATTCCTTCATTTACCTCCCTATGAATACGATCTTCCCTACAGTCTGGTTATTGCCGCCGGTATCACTCACCAGCACAAGATAAACACCGGTAGAAATGGTTCGTCCGTTATAATCCTTGCCATTCCAGATGGCCTGTCCGCCAAGTGCCCTGGTTTGGTAAACCAGTCGCCCATTGAGTTCAGTGATCTTTACAATAGCATTCTCAACCAGGCCCTTGATAGCAATGGTTCCATTAAAGCCCGGGGGGACCGGGTTGGGATAGACCAGGACCTGGTTGCCGGAATTTGATCCTGCAGTGGCGTCCCCTTTGTAACTGTACATGCCCGATGCAGTAACGAATAATACGGTGCCGTCTTTCTGGTCAATGCTGATCTGGAGTACGTTGTTATCAGGCAAGGGACTGTTCTCGCTGGTGAAGCGATGGATGGTCTTTTCGCCGTCTGCACTGATCAGCCAGGCACCATTCCTGGTCCCGATCCATTTCCTGTTGGCGCCATCCACTGCAATGGCTTGCACCCTTTCGCCCTTGAAAAGATAGCCGGCAAAATTATCTGTCTGCACAACGGGAAGGACCGCTTCACAACCATTGCCCCCGAATACTTCCTGGGGGCATTGGATGATACCGATACCATCGGCCGTTCCGATCCAGATGAAACCAAACTTATCCTTGCTGATGCACAATACTTCGTTGGATGGCAGGTTGCCATTACCCTGCCCTGTGAGGTATTGCTTCCAGCGGTCATCACCTGCATTATCGATAGAGGTCCCATGGTTGTAACAGATCAATCCAAAACCATTGGTGCCAATGATCCATTTCTGGTCGAGGTCATCGATGATGAGCTGGCCTATACCCCTTGACCGGAGGGGGAAGGGTACAGCAAAACGACGGCTGTTCCCATCCGGGAATAGTACCACCAGGTTCTGGGCCGCACCATAATTACTGATCCAGAGATTGTTCAGGCCATCAACTGCAAGACCGCTCACCCTGTATTGTCCGGGACTGGAGGCGTCTTCCCCGATAAAGGATCCTTCACGGAAAAGCCTGAACTGCCCATCGCGCCATTGCAACAATCCGCTCCCGAAAGAGCCGGCCCAAATGGTTCGGCTTTGATCGCTTATCAGGGAGATGATATCCTTTGTACCATTTAGAGCAGTTGTATTTTCGGGCGTAAAGTTTTGCCAATTGCCTTCCACAAATCGGAAGAGGCTTCCCGGCCTGTTTTGGTTCTGCCATTCAGGACTAACACTGCCGGCGCTTACCCACCATTCCCCATTGTCCATGTACAGGCTTCCTCCCCCAATGCCGGCGGGACTATTGGGCACAAAGGATTCGGTCCTATCGGATCCAAACCGTAACAGGCCCAATAGGGAGTCTGCTACCCATAGGTTCTCGCCCAGCAGGATGGCCTGTTTCGGTTGTTGTATTCCGTTAGCTTGCGACCTCAGTATATTGCCTGTTGCGGATAAGGCAAGGATGCGGGGACCGGCATTGAGCTTTTGGCAGATGGTGATGTTCCCATTGACCAATTTAGCCGGTTCCCAAATTGCCGCGTCACTGTATAAAAGGGTAAAATCCTGTCCTGTAGAACTATACAGGGCATTGCCTTTTTGAATGATCACCTGCTGCCCGATGGCAAAGACCTTATCGACCTTGCCGGATGGAATGCCATTGGAGCCAGAAAGGTTCTGCCAGTTGCGGTAATCGGCCAGGTTGACACCGGTAAGTGGTGCGCGTTTCAGGCCTTCCGCGGAAGCGGCGTATATATGGCTGGCAGTAACTGCCGTTCCATACACCGCATTATACTTCCCCTCATTACCGATCACCCAGGTGTCCCCGATCTCCTTCTTCTGTAAGTTGAGCTGGACAATCCCAAGGCCGGTTGCCAGCAGTCCCTGGTCGCCGGTAAAGAGGATATCGAATAGGGTTTTATCTGCATTGATCGAAGCATCCTTAAGGGCATCCACTTCAATGACCTGGTCCCCATTGAGCATGTCGATGCCGCTGTTGCGATAGGCAATCACCCAATCCCCGCCCGGTGCTATTGCTGCGAACTGCACACCAGTCTCGGTCAATCCGTTGACTTTGCTAAAGCGCCTGATAGAATTATCATTGGTATTGAGGGTGAAGAAAGCGTAAGGGGTAGAAGTGATGATGGTATTGGTGCCAGTACCCAGCCAGGTGGCATTGGCAAAGGGTAATTGCTCCTGCCAGCTGCCAATGGGTTGGGCAGCAAGCTGGATACAGGAAATTATAAGTAGTAAAACCGTGAATTTAAGCCGCATGCAGTTCAAAGTTAGCCGAAAACAGTGGCGGATTTCCCTGCCAATCGGACTAAAATGGTTTTCTTTGCGGCATTCGTTCCTAAATTCCAAGTTGCATGTGGTATAAACTCGGTTCGGCCGTTTTGAAATACAGGGTAGTATTATTGGCCCTTTTGTTGGCACTTACAGGTGTGATGGGATATTTCGCCAGTAAGGTGCAGATGAGTTATGAATTCTCGAAGGCCATTCCGACCGATAACCTGAAGTACCGCGACTACCAGGCCTTCAAGAAGCAGTTTGGGGAAGATGGCAACCTGCTGGTAGTGGGTATCCAATCCGAAAAGTTTTTTTCGGCAGCCCAGTTCAATGCCTACAGGGCCATGCAGGAAGAATTGAAAAAGGTAATGGGAGTGGAGGATATCCTCAGTATCCCCACAGCTGTGAACCTGGTGAAGGATAGTGCCGGCGAGAAATTGAATGCGACCAGGATTTTCCCCGAAGGCCAGCTCGGCCAGGCGCAGTTGGATAGCTGCGCGGCAGTATTCAGTTCCCTCCCTTTCTACAGGGGGTTGCTTTACAATCCCGAGACCAATGCTTACATGATGGGATTAAGGATCAATAAGGAGATACTGGCTTCGCCCAAGAGGACCGGCGTTGTTAACGAGATCGTAGCGGTTACGGATAAGTTTGGCAGGTCCCAGAACCTTGATATGAAGTTGAGTGGCCTGCCCCTGATCAGGACCCAGGTAGCCGACAGGATCGCGAAGGAGATGCGTTGGTTGCTGATCGGTTCCTTGGTGCTTTCTGCAGTGATCCTCTTGCTCTTCTTCCGCAGTTTCAGTGCCATGGTCATTTCATTGCTAGTAGTGGTGATGAGTGTGGTCTGGAGTTTGGGTACGATGTTCCTTTTCGGTTATAAGATCACCCTGTTGACAGCATTGGTGCCACCATTGTTGGTGGTGATTGGTATCCCCAACTGTATCTACTTCCTGAACAAGTACCATGTTTCCTATAATGAGACCGGCGTTAGGGAAGAAGCCTTGCGTACCATGGTGGCGAGGATGGGTATTGTGACCTTGTTCTGCAATATTGCCGCTGCCATTGGCTTTGCCGTTTTTGCCCTTACCAAGAGCGAGATCCTGAAAGAGTTTGGGGTAGTGGCTGGTATCAATATCATGGTGATCTTCCTGATCTCTTTCATTTTTATTCCAACCGTGTTGAGTTTCCTTCCGGCACCCAAAAGCAGGCATACCCGTTACCTGGAGAACAAATGGTTGCTGGCTGTCCTGGACAAACTGGAACTATGGTCCCTCAATCACAGGAAACAGATCTACCTGATCACTGCAGTGTTGTCCATAGCGGCCATTGCCGGTATGTTCAGGTTGCGTTCAGAAGGATTTATTGTGGATGACCTTCCAAAGACAGATAAGATCTATACCGACCTGAAGTTCTTTGAATCCAATTTCAAGGGGGTAATGCCCCTGGAGATCGTGGTAGATACGAAGAAGCCAAACGGTTTAAGGAGGAATCCCTTGGCAACCTTTGAGCGGATCGATTCCTTATCACAGTTCATCGCCGCCCAACCGGAAATGGCACGTCCCCTTTCCATTGTTGAGGGGATGAAGTTTGCGCGCCAGGCCTACTATGATGGCGATAGTGCCAACTATGGATTGCCCAATAGTTTTGATATCAGTTTCCTTGCGGGCTACCTGAATACCAAGGCTGCTCCCGGCGAAAGCAACCAGCTCACCCGTTTGGTAAGCTCTTTCATGGACAGTGCCAAACAGCAGACCAGGATCAGTGTGAACATGAAGGATGTAGGCAGCAAGCGTTTGCCTGAATTGCTGGCAGGTATTGAGGGGAAGACCAGGCAATATTTCGATACTGCACAATATCGTGTAACCCTTACCGGTAGTAGTATCACCTTCCTCGAAGGAAGTACCTTTATCATCAACGGATTGAAGGAAAGTATCTTTTGGGCCTTCCTGCTGATCGCCTTATGTATGCTCTACCTCTTCAGGTCAGGACGGATATTGCTTTGTTCATTGATCCCGAACCTGATCCCCCTGTTGATCACTGCAGGTGTAATGGGATGGGTGGGAGTTCCACTGAAGCCGTCGACTGTACTCATCTTCAGTGTTGCCCTGGGTATTGCGATCGATATTACCATTCGTTTCCTGGTGAACTATAAGCAGGAGCAAACCTCTTCAGAGGCAGAGAAGCAATCCATCATCATCGAAACCATCCATTCAACAGGAATCAGCATCATCTATACTTCACTGGTATTGATCGCCGGCTTCGTGATATTTTGCTTTAGTGGTTTTGGTGGAACCCAGTCCCTGGGATGGCTGACATCACTGACCCTTATTGTGGCAACTGTTACGAATCTTGTATTGCTGCCGGCGTTGCTCATCACTTTAACAAAAAAGCGGTAATTATTTCGTTTGTAGTACAAAAAATTTTTTTTCTACCGTTTAGGCACAACCGCTTTCAAATTATTTATTTGGTTAATGCAAATTGATATTTAGCAATATACCTATTAAATAATGTTTAATATTAAAACCACAGGTTTTGAAAGTTGTGGTTCTTGATGTCTGAAACTCCCGTCTGGCAAGGGTTTCAGGAAGTTGCCAGTAAAAATTACATTAACAATTCGCTAGTTTTACTCCTCAAAATCTTAAACGCACATGAGAAAACTAGTCTTGTTACTGCTGAGCATTATCATGCTCGGGGGTCAATTGTTGGCCCAAACCCGTACCATTACGGGTAAGGTAACAGATGCGAAAGGGAATCCCGTTCCCAATGCGTCTGTTGTGGTGAAGGGTACTGCTGTAGGTACTACTACCGATGCTAATGGTAATTATTCCTTAGCCGTTCCTGCCAATGCCAAAGTGCTGGTGATCTCTTCCGTAGGATTGGAAGAGAATGAATACACTATTGGCAACAAGAGTTCTATTGATGCTTCACTGGCTGCTGAAGACAAGAACCTGCAGGAAGTAGTGGTGGTAGGTTATGGTGTACAGAAAAGAAAGCAGGTGACTGCTTCTGTTGCCAAGATCGATCCTACCCCTGTTGCCAAGATCGTTACCCCCAGTATCGATAACCAGTTGGCTGGTCGTGCTACTGGTCTGCAGATCACCAACGGAAGCGGTCTGGCCAACGATCCTCCCCGTATCCGTATCCGCGGTGTTAACTCTATTTCCGGTAACCGCGATCCGTTGATCGTGTTGGATGGTGTTCCAACCTTCTCCGGTGGTTTCTCCGGTGTATCTTCTTCCAACGCGCTGGCAGATATCAACCCTGCTGATATCGAGTCAATCGAAGTGTTGAAGGATGGTTCTGCTACCGCGATCTATGGTTCAAGGGCTGCCAATGGTGTATTGTTGATCACTACCAAGAAGGGTAAGTCCGGTAAGGCCAACATCAACTATGGTGTAACTTTCGGTTTCGCCCAGCCCGGCAAGCGTTTCGACCTGCTGAATGCCCAGGAGTTCGTAACCATTGCCAATGAAAAGTTCCGCAATGCCGGCCAGACTGACCAGGCTTTCATGAACTCTGAAAATACTGATACTGACTGGCAGGATTATGTTTACCGCAGCAATGCCAAGTCACAGATCCATACCCTGAACATTGATGGTGGTAATGACAAGACCCGTTATTACCTTTCTTTCAACTATTCTAACCAGGAAGGTATGGTGAGGACCAACTTCGCCAAGCGTTATGGTATCCGTGCCAACATTGAGCACAAGATCAACAACTGGCTGAAGATCGGTAACAACCTGAGTGTTTCCCGTACGGATGACAATGACCAGAACAATGGTGGTAACGCCCTTTCCGGTGCCGTTGCCAACTCCCTGCGCGCATTGCCCAACGTTAGGATCTTCGATCCCGCCAACACCGTTTTTGATGGATACAATGTGTTGCCTGACGGTTCTGCCCTTGGCAGGGATGCTAACCTGAGGACCATTGAAAACAACTATACCAACATTGCTTTCGTATTGGACAGGAACAAGTACAACTCTGAGAAGTACC